>NZ_JBXASN010000019.1:0-123858 GCF_058809335.1 Ancylobacter sp. GW821-FHT10E12
GGCGGCACCGGCACGTCGGCCGCCGGCAGGGCGGCGCTGGCGGCGGGCGCCGGCTCGACGCTGCGGCCGGTCAGCCAGTTGCCGATCGCCGACAGGCTGGAGGAGCCGGACGTGGAAGCCGGGGCCGCGGCGGCGGCGGCCGGCTCGGCCGGGGCATCGCTGCGGCCGAGCAGCCGGCCGACGCTGGCGAGCAGCGAGGAGCCGCCCTCCTCGATCGAGGCCACCTGCGCGGTCGGCGCCGTGACGGGGGCCGGGGCCGGACGGGCGAACAGCGCCAGCTCCGGGCCGGAAGCGGCAGCGAGCTGCGGGCTGACGGCGCCCGGCGCATCGGTCGGGCGCGGCTCCGGCAGCGGCACGTTGGCGGCGGTCGGCACCGTGTCGGCGGTGGCGAGCGCGATGCTCTCGGCCGGCGCCGGCTCGTTGGTGGCGACGCCGTAATCGCTGCCCGGCGGCTTCACCACCGCCGGCAGCGAGCCCGGCGCCTGGACCTGCGGGTTCGCCAGCTTGGCGAGGAACACCTTGTTCATGCCGCCGTCCTTGCCGGTCTTCACCGGCGCCGCGGGCCCGGAGGCGGCGGCGATCTTCTGCTCGTCGGCGGCGCGGCGGTCGGGGATCTCGCGCCGAGATCCCCCGGCTGGGTGAATTCGGGGCACGGCGCGCTCGGGTCGAGGCGGGCGCTCGGGTCCACCGGCGTGGCGTTGAACACGTAGCGCCTGCCGCAGACATCCACCTTGGGCTGCTGCCGGGTCAGCTCGAACGTGTCGCTGCCCTCCTTCAGCATCCGCCAGAAGGCGAGGTTCGGATTGTTGCGGTGGCGGGCGAGGTTGTCGCCGGTCATGCGGAACGGATAGGCCTGCACCTGGAAGGCCCGCTGCCCGCCCTGGAAGCTCTCGCGGCCGAGCGCGAAGATCTCCTGGATCTGCTCGTCGGTCATCGCGTAGCAGCCGGCCGACGAACAGTCGCCATGCACCATCAGATGCGCGCCGGTACGCCCCCAGGCGCGGTCATAGGCATTGGGGAAGCCGAGGTTGAACGAGAGGTAATAGCTGGAATTCGGGTTCATCTGGCCCGGAGTGATGGTGTAGAAGCCTTCCGGCGCCTGCCGGTCGCCTTCCTTCACCTTGGGGCCGAGCTCGCCGGACCAGCGGCAGATCGGGTAGGACTTCAGAAGCGCGTAGTCGCCCGAGGTGTTTTCCTTCCACACCTCGAGCTCGGCTTCTTCCTTGTAGATGCGCACGACGATGGGGCTTTCCTTCGTCATGCCCTTGTCCTGGATGAGCGCGACCGTCTGCGGGCTCAGCGCCTTCATCGCCTTGGCATTGACCGAGGGGCCGCCGTCGCCGGTGCAGCCCGCCAACGCCAGCGCCGCCGCGCCCGCGAGCAGCAGCGCCCGCAGGCGGGCTCCCGCCGATGCGCGCACGGGCCTTGAAGAAGCCGAAAGGCTCAACGCGAAACTCCCCCGCCGATCCAAGTCAACGAACAGCGACAGTCTAGAGGGTTAACCTTGCCGGGGTGTTACCGCAAGTGGCCCGCCCAGGAGCCGTCGCGTCGCATGTCCCCGGCCGTCCGTCACCGACGCGCCGGAGCGCGCCGGGCCTTGGTTCTACAGGTTCCGCCCGATGGCGAGGAACTTCTCGCGCCGGGCCTTGCGCAGCGCCGCCGGCTCCATTCCGTCGAGATCGCCGAGCGCCGATTCGATGGCGTCGCCGGCCATGTCCATCGCCGTGGCCGGGTTGCGGTGGGCGCCGCCCGGCGGCTCGGAGATGATGTGGTCGACGATATGGAAGCGCTGCAGGTCCTGCGCGGTGATCCGCATGTTGGTCGCCGCCTCCTGCGCCTTGGCGGTGTCCCGCCACAGGATCGAGGCCGCGCCTTCCGGCGAGATCACGCTGTAGATCGAATGTTCGAGCATCAGCACACGATTGGTGGTCGCGATGGCGATGGCGCCACCCGAGCCACCCTCGCCGATGATCACGGCAACATTGGGAACGCCGAGCGCGAGGCAGGCATCGGTCGAGCGGGCGATCGCCTCGGCCTGGCCGCGCTCCTCGGCGTCGAGGCCGGGAAAGGCACCGGCGGTGTCGACCAGCGAGATCATCGGCAGCGCGAAGCGCTCCGCCATCTCCATCAGCCGCACAGCCTTGCGGTAGCCTTCCGGGCGGGCCATGCCGAAATTGTGGCGGATGCGGGTCTCGGTGGTGGAGCCCTTCTCATGGCCGATCAGCATCACCGCCCGGCCGCGGAAGCGCGCCGGCCCGCCGATGATCGCCTCGTCCTCGGCGAAGAAGCGGTCGCCGGCCAGCGGGGTGAAGTCCTCGAACAGATACGCGGCGTAATCGAGGAAATGCGGGCGCAGCGGATGGCGCGCCACCGCGGTCTTCTGCCAGGGCGTGAGATTGGCGTAGAGCTGGACCAGCGCCTCGTTGGCCTTGGCCTCCAGCCGCGCGATGTCGTCGCCGATGGCGACCGCGTCGCCCTGCGCGGACATGGCGCGCAATTCTTCCAGCTTGGCCTCGAGCTCGGCCACGGGCTTTTCAAAGTCGAGGTAGCTGCGCATCGCTGGTCGGCAAATCCGTCTGGCGGGAAGGAAGGCCGCCCGGTCGGACGGCCCGCAAGTGGCGCGGAAGCTGCCCCGAGAGGGTGGCGGCGTCAAGGCAATGCCGCGGAAAGCCCTAACAACGTCATTCCGCCGCAGCTCCGGCACGCACGCCGCGCCCCGCACGGCGCCCGGTTCCGGGCGGATACGGCCCTACTCCGCCTCGCCGTCGGCGGGCGGATGCAGCCTCACTCCGCCTCGCCGTCGGCGAGCGGATGCAGGTCGCGCACCAGGCTCTTCAGCCGGTCGTCGAGCACGTGGGTATAGATCTGCGTGGTCGAGATGTCGGAATGGCCGAGCAGCGTCTGCACCATGCGCAGCTCCGCCCCATGCGCCAGCAGATGGCTGGCAAAGGCGTGGCGCAGCACATGCGGCGACAGCTTGGCGGGGTCGAGCCCGGCGGCGAGCGCGAGGTCCTTCAGGTCCAGCGCCACCTGCTGGCGGGTCACATGGCCGCTCGCGGCGGCGGAGGGGAACAGCCAGCGCGCCTCGTCCTTCGCCCCGACCCTCGCCTTTTCCCCCCTCGCCTTTTCCCCCGCCTCCCTCTCCTTGCCGGCCCCCGCGGCGGCGAGCGCGGCGCGATAGGTCGCCATCGCCGCCCGCGCCGGGTCGCCGAGCGGCACCAGCCGCTCCTTGTTGCCCTTGCCGCGCACGATGATGGCGTCGCCCTTGGCCCGCGCCGCCGAGGCCGGCAGCGCCGCCAGCTCGGAAACGCGCAGCCCCGTCGCGTAGAGCAGCTCGACGAAGCAGGCGACCCGCGCCCGCCGCGCCGCCTCCGCCGGGGAGGAGGCCGGCGCGGCGGCGCGCTCATGCGCGGTGTCGATCAGCTTCGTCACCTCGGCGAGGCTCAGCACCTTGGGCAGCGGCCGCCCGCGCTTGGGGCCTTCCAGCACCGCCGCCGGGTCGTCGCCGCGATAGTTCTCGACATAGAGGAAGCGATGGAACTGCCGCAGCGCCGAGAGCCGCCGCGCCACGGTGGCGCCCTTCAGCCCGCGCCTGGACAGCGACGCGAGATAGGAGCGGATCTCGGCGGTGCCGCAGGCGGCCGCCTTGTCCTGCCCGCCGAGGAATTCCGCATAGTCGTCGAGATCGCGCTGATAGGCGGCGAGCGTGTTGGCGCTCGCCCCGCGCTCGGCGGCGATCATGTCGAGGAACAGCGCGACCGGGCGTCCCATCGGCGAAAATCCTGTCTGGCGAGACGCCCGCCGGTGCGGCGAGGCGGTCTATTTCGCGAAGCGATCCTGCGGCACCGGCACGCTCATCTCCCGCTTCTGCGGCTCGACGAAAGTGGCGAGCGACCACATGGCCCCATACGCGATCCCGCCGATCACGGCGAGGATGGCGAGAAGACGGATCAGGCTCGGCATAGTCTCTCGCGTCTGGGGTTCGGCGGGCGAATCGGAAGGGCGGACCCGCCGCCATGCTAGTGCCTTTCCGGGGCCGGACGAAAGGACGGCCGCGTTTTGCCATCCGCCCGTCCCACCGCGGCGCGATTGCATCGCCCTGTCGCGGGTGCTAGGTCGCGAGCCGAGGGGACTTCCATGACGACGACGCCCGGCGACACCAAGGCGGACGCGCTGCGCGTGCATCTCGGCACGCGTTCCATCGTGCTCGTCGGCATGATGGGCGCCGGCAAGTCCTCGGTCGGCAAGCGCCTCGCCAAGCGCCTCGCCTTGCCCTTCGCCGATGCCGATACCGAGATCGAGCAGGCGGCCGGCATGACCGTCCCCGAGATCTTCGCCCATCACGGCGAGCCGGCCTTCCGCGACGGCGAGAAGCGCGTCATCGCCCGGCTGCTGGAATCCGGGCCGATGGTGCTCGCCACCGGCGGCGGCGCCTGGATGAATGCCGAGACCCGCGAGACGGTGGCGCGCCACGGCCTCGCGGTCTGGCTGAAGGCCGAGCTCGACGTGCTGATGCGCCGCGTGCGCCGCCGCGACGACCGGCCGCTGCTCAAGACCGCCGATCCCGAGGCGACGCTGGCGGCGCTGATCGAGCAGCGCTACCCGGTCTATGCCGGCGCCCATGTCACCGTGACCTCGCACGATGTCCCGCAGGATGTCATGGTCGAGGCGGTGATCGACGCGCTGATGCGGCATCTCGGCATTCCCGATACGGGTTGGCCGACCGCCGAATTGCCTGCCGCCGAATTGCCTGCCGCCGAAATATCCCCCGCCGACGTGCCGGATGCCGGCACGCCCTGCCAGACCGGAGAAGAGACGTGACCGCCGCCGGAACCCTCGCCCGCCCCGATGTGACGCGGCTCAGCGTCGGCCTCGGCGCGCGCACCTATGACATCGTCATCGGCGCCGGCCTGCTGGCCGAGATCGGCCCGCGCATCGCCGCCCTGCGCCCCGGCGCGCGGGTCGGCATCGTCACCGACAGCAACGTCGCCGAGCGGCATCTGCCCGGCGTCGAGGCGAGCCTCAGGGAAGCCGGCCTCGTCCCCTCCACCGTCCTGGTGGCGCCGGGCGAGGGCTCGAAGAACTTCGCCACCTTCGAGACGGTGGTCGACGCCCTCATCGCCGCCCGCATCGAGCGGCGCGACCTCGTGCTGGCGCTCGGCGGCGGCGTGGTCGGCGATCTCGCCGGCTTCGCGGCGGCGGCGCTGCGGCGCGGCGTCGACTTCGTGCAGGCGCCGACCAGCCTGCTGGCCCAGGTGGATTCCTCGGTCGGCGGCAAGACCGGCATCAATTCGCGCCACGGCAAGAATCTCGTCGGCGCCTTCCACCAGCCGATCCTGGTGCTGGCCGATACCGACGTGCTGAACACGCTGCCCCTGCGCGAATTCCGCGCCGGCTATGCCGAGGTGGCCAAATACGGCCTCATCGACAACGCGCCCTTCTTCGCCTGGCTGGAGCGCAAATGGCAGGACGTGTTCGCCGGCGGCGCCGTGCGCACCGAGGCCATCGCCACCAGCTGCGCCTCCAAGGCCGCCGTGGTGGCCCGCGACGAGTTCGAGACCGGCGACCGCGCCCTGCTCAATCTCGGCCACACGTTCGGCCATGCGCTGGAGGCCGGGGCCGGCTTCTCCCAGCGCCTGCTACACGGCGAGGCGGTGGCGGTCGGCATGGCGCAGGCCTTCCGCTTCTCGGCCGGCCAGAACCTGTGCGCGCCGCAGGATGCCGCCCGCGTCGAGGCGCATCTGCGCACCGTCGGCCTGCCGACCCGCATCCGCGACATTCCCGGCGACCTGCCGGACACCGACGGGCTGATGACGCTGATCGCGCAGGACAAGAAGGTGTCGCGCGGCGCGCTCACCTTCATCCTCGCCCGCGGCATCGGCCAGAGCTTCATCGCCCGCGACATCGACCCCGCTGCCGTGCGCGCCTTCCTCGACGCGGAGCGCTCCAACCCCTAAGGATGGCCGATGACAACAAGCGATTGGCTGGCGCTCGGCGCGGTCGTCATCTGCCTGCTGCTGTCGTTCTTCTTCTCGGGCAGCGAAACGGCGCTCACCGCCTCCTCCAAGGCGCGCATGCACGCGCTGGAGAAGAACGGCGACGCGCGCGCCGCGCTGGTCAACCGCATGATGGCGATGCGCGAGCGGCTCATCGGCGGCATCCTGCTCGGCAACAACCTCGCCAACATCGCCGCGTCGTCGCTCGCCACCGGGATCCTGCTGGCGTGGTTCGGCACCGCCGGCATCGCCTATGCGACCATCGGCATGACGGTGATCGTGGTGATCTTCTCCGAAGTGCTGCCGAAGACCGTCGCCATCAACCATCCCGACCGGGTGGCGCTGCTGGTCGCCCGCCCGCTGCGGCTGATCATCGGCCTGTTCGGCCCGCTCACCCTCGCCATCGAGGCGCTGGTGCGGGCGATGCTGCGCGCCGTCGGCGTCGAGCTCGGCCGCACCTCGGGGGTGCTCTCCGGCGCCGAGGAGCTGCGCGGCGCCGTCGACCTGCTGCACCGCGAGGGCAGCGTGGTCAAGGACGAGCGCGACATGCTGGGCGGCCTGCTCGACCTCGGCGAGCTGGAGGTCTCCGACATCATGGTCCACCGGACCAAGATCATGAGCCTCAATCTCGACGAGCCGCCGGAAAAGCTGGTCCGCGACGTGCTGTCCTCGCCCTATACGCGCATTCCGCTGTGGCGGGAGAAGCCGGACAACATCGTCGGCGTGCTGCATGTGAAGGACCTGCTGCGCGAATTGCAGTCGCTCGGCAACGACGTCTCGAAGCTCGCCATCGAGAAGATCGCCGCCCCGGCCTGGTTCGTGCCCGACGTCACCACGCTGGCCGACCAGCTGAAGGCCTTCCGCCGCCGCAAGCAGCATTTCGCCCTCGTCGTCGACGAATATGGCGAGGTGATGGGCCTCGTCACGCTGGAGGACATCCTGGAGGAGATCGTCGGCGACATCGCCGACGAGCACGACGTCGCCTTCACCGGCGCCCGCCGCCATGCCGACGGCTCGGTGAATGTCGAGGGCAGCGTGCCGATCCGCGACCTCAACCGCGCCATGGGCTGGTCGCTGCCGGACGAGGAGGCCACCACGCTGGCCGGCCTCGTCATCCACGAGGCCCGCATCATCCCGGAGCCGGGGCAGGCCTTCATCTTCCACGGCTTCCGCTTCCAGATCATGCGCAAGCAGCGCAACCGCATCACGCTGGTCCGCGTGGTGCCGCTCGATGCCCAGCGCCAGCCCGCCAGCCCGCGCGAGCCGGCCGCGCCCGGCACCCGGCCAAGGCGCGTCCCGGGCTGACGCCGCCGGCATCCGGGCAGCCACGGAAAGGCGGCCATGGAAAAACCGCCGCCGGCCCCCATATGGGTCGGGCCGCGGCCTACTCGCCCGGCGCCTTCGCCTCGATCGCCAGCGCATGCAACCCGCCCGCGAGTTCGGCGGCGAGAAGGCCGTTGACCATGCGGTGGCGCGCCAGCCGGCCCTGTCCGGCGAAGACGGCGGATGTGATGCGGATGCGCAGATGCGTGAGCTGGCCCGGCCGATGCCCGCCATGGCCTTCGTGGCGATGGCTCTCGTCCTCCAGTTCGAGGAGGCTCGGGGCGAGTTCGGCCAGCGCCGCACGCACGCGGGCGAGCCGGGCGGCGACCGCGTCGGCGGCCGGCAGGGGGTCGGCGGGAGATGGATCGATGCTCATGACGTTTGCGCTATCCGCCCCGCCGTCCCGCGTCAATATCGCCACATGAGGCGATGACGTCCTTTTGGTTTCTTGTATACCCGCCCCGGCATCAGCATAATCGCCCCCATCATGAAGCTCGACTCCCCGATATTCGACCGCATCCGCGTCAAGCCGGACCGCGATCGCCGCATGAAGGCGGAAGGCCCCACCTGCGAGTGGGCCGACTGCTGCAACCCTGCGTCGCATCGCGCACCGAAGGGCCGCCAGCAGGAAGGCCAGTTCTGGCGCTTCTGCTTCGACCATGTGCGCGCCTACAACCAATCCTACAATTATTTCGCCGGCATGCCGGACGATGCCGTCGTCGCCTATCAGAAGGACGCGCTCACCGGCCACCGCCCGACCTGGAAGATGGGCCAGAACGGTGCCCGCCAGGGCGGCCGCGGCCCGGCGCAGGAGCATGCGCCGGAAGGCTTCGCCGATCCGTTCGGCATGTTCGGCGAGATGGGCGGCACCCAGCGGCCCGAGCCCGAGCCGGCGCGCGAGAGCCGGATGATCCGCAATGCCGAGCGCCGGGCCTTCGAGAGCCTCGGCCTCGAGCTCGGCGCGACGACGGAAGAGATCAAGGCGCGCTTCAAGCTGCTCGTCAAGAAATACCACCCGGACGCCAACGGTGGCGACGTGTCGACGGAAGACCGGCTGCGCGACGTCATCCAGGCCTATAACCACCTCAAGAGTACCGGCTTCTGCTAGAACCGGGTCTTGGCCAGCCCAGCCCGCGGTTCGAAACGCGGCAACGGAGGAATAATGACCGCCTCGCCCATCCAAGCTCCGCCGCTGCCGGACATGAAGGTCTCGGTCCGTCAGGTGTTCGGGCTCGACATCGACCTCGACGTCCCGGCCTATGCCGAGCCGGACGAGTACGTGCCGGAGATCGACCCCGACTATCTGTTCGACCGCCCGACCACGCTCGCCATCCTCGCCGGCTTCGCCCATAACCGCCGCGTGATGGTCACCGGCTATCACGGCACCGGAAAGTCGAGCCATATCGAGCAGGTCGCCGCCCGCCTCAACTGGCCGTGCATCCGCGTCAACCTCGACAGCCACATCAGCCGCATCGACCTGATCGGCAAGGACGCCATCGTGGTGAAGGACGGCCTGCAGGTCACCGAGTTCCGCGACGGCATCCTGCCCTGGGCCTACCAGAACAACGTCGCGCTGGTGTTCGACGAATATGACGCCGGCCGCCCGGACGTGATGTTCGTCATCCAGCGCGTGCTGGAATCCGCCGGCCGGCTGACCCTGCTCGACCAGAACCGCGTCATCCGCCCGCACGGGGCGTTCCGGCTGTTCTCCACCGCCAACACCATCGGCCTCGGCGACACCACCGGCCTCTATCACGGCACCCAGCAGATCAACCAGGCGCAGATGGACCGCTGGTCCATCGTCACCACGCTGAACTACCTGGCGCATGACAAGGAGGTCGACATCGTCTCCTCCAAGGCCAAGCACTTCCAGACGCCGGAAGGCCGCGACACCGTCGCCCGCATGGTGCGCCTCGCCGACCTCACCCGGCAGGCCTTCGTCAATGGCGACCTGTCGACGGTGATGAGCCCGCGCACCGTGATCACCTGGGCGGAGAATTACGAGATCTTCAAGGACCTCGGCTTCGCCTTCCGCGTGACCTTCCTCAACAAGTGCGACGAGCTCGAACGCGCGCTGGTGGCCGAGTTCTACCAGCGCTGCTTCGGCAAGGAACTGCCGGAATCGGCGGTGAACGTGGTGATGTCGTAAGGGCGCCATCCCCACACGCCTTCTTCCCCCTCTCCCCGTCGGGGAGAGGGTCGGGGTGAGGGGCTCTGGCGGGCACGGAAACTCTCTGGCTCCACAGCCGCGCAGCCCCTCACCGACCCGCTTCGCGGGCCACCTCTCCCCGAGGGGGGAGAGGGAAGAAAGAACCTCGGCCCTCCGAGGCTTCCTCTCGATCCAAGGCGTCTGCCATGAGCACCTCGAACCGCACGACCCGCACCCCGCCCAAGGAAGCCCCGACCGAGCCGCTCAAGCGGGCGGTGTCGGGCTGTCTGCGCGCCATTGCGGGCGACCGGGACCTCGAAGTCTCCTTCGGCACCGAGAAGCCGGGCTTCGCCGACGGGCGGGCCCGGCTGCAGGAGCCGGCGCGGCGCCTGACCCGGCAGGACGCGGCGATCATGCGCGGCCACGCCGATTCCATGGCGCTGCGCCTCGCCTGCCATGACCCCAAGGTGCACAAGAAGCTGGTCCCGGTCGGCCAGCAGGCCCGCGCCGCCTTCGACGCCGCCGAGCAGGCGCGCTGCGAATCGCTCGGCGCCCAGCGCATGGACGGGGTGGCGCTCAACCTCTCCGCCATGCTGGAGGACCGCTACCAGAAGGCGAATTTCGCCCAGCTCGCCGACCGCGCCGACGCGCCGCTGGAGGATGCCATCTCGCTGATGCTGCGCGAGCGCATGACCGGCATGGCCCCGCCGGCGGCGGCGCGCGAGCTGGTGAACCTCTGGCGCGGCTTCGTCGAGGAGCGCGCCGGCACCGCGCTCGACGAGATGACGCAGGCGGCCGGCGACCAGGAGCGCTTCGCCGAGGCGATGCGCGACCTCCTGTCCTCGCTCGGCATGGGCGAGGACATCGCCCCGTTCGACGAGAACAACGACCCCTCCACCGACGCCGACGACAGCCGCGAGGACGACAGCGGCAAGGGCAGCGACGCCGAGCAGGACGAGAACAGCGAAGGCACCACCGAGGTCGACACCGACCTCTCCTCCGACCAGACGCCGGAGGAGAGCGAGGACCAGCAGGACCAGCCCAATTCCGAGCTGTCCGACGATGCCGAGCTCGGCGAGGCCGACGAGGCCTCCGAGCCCTGGCGCCCGCAGAACGTCGCCCCGGCCGAGGCGCGGCCGCCGGAATACCATTCCTTCACCCCCCGCTTCGACGAGACGGTGAATGCCGACGAGTTGTGCGACGCCGAGGAACTCGCCCGCCTGCGCGCCTATCTCGACAAGCAGCTGCTGCATCTCCAGGGCGTGGTCGCCCGCCTCGCCAACCGGCTGCAGCGCCGGCTGATGGCGCAGCAGAATCGCGGCTGGGAGTTCGACCTCGAAGAGGGCATGCTCGATCCGGCGCGCCTGCAGCGCGTCATCATCGACCCGATGCAGCCGCTCTCCTTCAAGCGCGAGCGCGACACCGACTTCCGCGACACCGTGGTGACGCTGCTGCTGGACAATTCCGGCTCGATGCGCGGCCGTCCGATCACGGTGGCCGCCGCCTGCGCGGATATTCTCGCCCGCACCCTGGAGCGCTGCGGCGTGAAGGTGGAGATCCTCGGCTTCACCACCAAGGCGTGGAAGGGCGGGCAGGCGCGCGAGAACTGGCTCACCGCCGGCAAGCCGGCCGCGCCCGGCCGCCTGAACGACCTGCGCCACATCATCTACAAGTCGGCCGACGCCCCCTGGCGCCGCGCCCGGCGCAATCTCGGCCTGATGATGCGCGAGGGCCTGCTCAAGGAGAACATCGACGGCGAGGCGCTGGACTGGGCGCATAACCGCCTGCTGGCGCGCAACGAATCGCGCCGCATCCTGATGATGATCTCCGACGGCGCGCCGGTCGACGATTCCACCCTGTCGGTCAATCCCGGCAATTATCTGGAGCGGCACCTGCGCTGGGTGATCCAGCAGATCGAGGACAAGTCGCCGGTGGAGCTGATCGCCATCGGCATCGGCCATGACGTGACGCGCTACTACAAGCGCGCGGTCACCATCGTCGATGCCGAGGAGCTCGGCGGCGCGATGACCGAGAAGCTGGCCGAGCTGTTCGACGAGCGCGCCACCCGCAAGGCCGCCGCCAAGGCGGGGGTGAAGCCCGGCATGAAGGGCAGCGCGAAAGGCGCCGCCAAGGGCATGGCGAAGAGCACGGCGAAGGGCGCCCGCCCGGTCCGCCAGGTCGTCCACTAGGGAACGGGTGCACTCGGGAATGGTGCACCGCGGGAGCGGGTGCACCGGAGAACGGGTGCACCGCGGGAGCGGGCGGCCGGGCATGGCGCGACGCCCGCCCCGCCGCGGAGAACAGGCCGCCCGGCCGGGGCGGTCGGCACCGGTATCGTTCGGCTTTCGGGGCTGAATCGTGTCGGCCAGGACGCAATGCACACTATTTCCTGCGCCGACGGCGATGGTCTTCTTGGCAGGTTGGCAGGATAGGTCGATGCTGCCGGTCGGACGCAACCGATATTGGCGAGGCTTCACGGCATGTCTTCTGACAAGAAATCGATTCCTCCTGCGCAGGAACCTTCGGAGATCCTGATCGCGGGCACCTTCGATGTCCGCAATTACGGCGACCTGCTGTTCCCCCTGATCGCCGCCCACAGGCTGGCACCGTTCGGCATCGCCGTGAAAGCCTGCTCGCCCTCCGGCAACGCCACCGGGTGGGCGGATGCCCTGCCCTCGCTGCCCGCCCAGACCCTCATCCAGCCCGGTTTTCCGCTGAAGGGCATCATGGTGGGCGGCGGCAACATCATCCAGACCCGCGCCAGCCGCCTCGCCGACCACAAGACCGGCGACCTGTCCTCATCGGCCTATCCGTCGCTCTGGCTCGGAGCGACCATCGCCGGCGTGATCCATAACGTCCCGGTGATCTGGAACGCCCCCGGCGCGCCGCGTCCGCTGGCGGCCGCCCTGCGCAACAACCTGCTGATGCACCAGCTCGCCGAGACGGCGGAATATTTCACCGTCCGCGACGAGGCGAGCGTGAAGAACCTGGGACGCGCCGGCCCGATGGCGACGGTGGTCCCGGACACCGCCGCCGGCCTTGCCACGCTCTGGTCCCGCCGCTCGCTGAAAGCGGATTTCGCCACCCTGCTCGAACGCAAGGGCGGCACGAAGAATGCGCGCTGGATGACCGTCGCCGTCAGCGCCCAGTCGGTGAAGACCAGCCTGCCGGAGCTCGCCGCCGAGATCGAGGCCTTCGCGACCGCCCACCGCCTCGCGCCGCTCCTGCTCTCCCTCTCCCCCGGCCATGGCGACGACGCGACCGCGCGCGACCTCGCACGCTTCATCAAGGGGCCGGCACTTGTCGTCGACGATGCTCTCGGCCTGCGGGAGATCGCGAGCGCCATCGCCTATGCGAAGCTGCATCTGGGCAGCTCCCTCCACGGCTACATCACCGCCGCCGCCTATGACGTGCCCTCCATCCTCGTCGGCCAGCCCGCGCAGGCGAAATACGAGGGCTTCCTGGCCCAGACCGGCCGCATCGACGATCTGGTGACGGACTGGAGCCAGGCCTTCCCCCGCGCCGCGCAGCTCTTCCCCGCGCCCGGCAATGCACGGCGCATTCCCGCCTCGGTTCTCACCGCGCTCGACGACCATTGGGCGAAGGTGGCGTCATCCGTGCTGCAGCCCACCATGAAGATGACCGAACGCGGCCGCTTCATCCGCAGCTATCTCCGCTATTGCATCAATAATGACGGCTGGGGCTGGATGCTGAAACCGCTGCTCGAAAACGGCTGAGGCTCCCGCGCTCCGGCGACGCGCGGGATCTCGATCCCGCCCCCGGCAGGTCGCCGGCCCGCGGCAAGGCGAGGCGGCGGCCTGTCGGGGCGGCCGTCGAGCGGCGGGCGCATCCGGCAAGGCGTGCCGGCGGCAGCACCCGGCCCGAACGGCTGTCGCCGCCGGCGTCGCGCGTGACGTCGCGGGCCGGCTGCCGCCTATCGCACCGCTCGCCTCTTGAACATCCTTCGCACAACCCCATATAGGCTTCACCCAGCCAGAACAGGGCTTCCGGTTCGATGGCGCCTTGTCAGCGCCTCGCCGGTTGGAAGCGGGTCAGGACGGATGTACTCCGACCGGCTTCTGTCCCTGCCGACCGCATGACAGGCGGTCGGCCGTCTGGCGGGGATCTCCCCGTGACATCGATCTATCCCGCCGCCCCGCATCGGTTCGTCCGTGCGGGCAGGCGGGCGATAGAGGTTTCACCCAGCCAGAACGGGCTTCCGGTTCGATGGCGCCTTGTCAGCGCCTCGCCGGTTGGAAGCGGGTCAGGACGGATGTACTCCGGCCGGCTTCTGTCCCTGCCGACCGCATGACAGGCGGTCGGCCGTCTGGCGGGGATTTCATTCCATCACTGACACCTGAACATCAGCGACGCCCTCGCGGCGACGAGGAAAGCGTCGATGTCGGCGCCGGCCCTGCCGGTCGCCCGATGCCCGATGCGATCACTTGCCATCGCGAGGCAAACCGCTCTCCCCCATTCGGACCAGCCGCACGCCTGCTCCTGCACCAGGTGTCGGCGCCACGCGCGGCCGCGCTCAGCAGGCGCGGGCGCGCGCGGACCTCACACCCGGAAGCCGGAACGCTTTTCCGCCGACCCGTCCTCGGGGAACGGCTCGGGACCGGGATCGTCCGGCGACGGCGGCGTGGCGAGAATGCTGGATGCCGCCATCGCCGGACGAGCCGGCACCGGCTTCGGCTCCAGCTTCGGTTCGGGTTTCGCCTCGGGTTTCGGCTCGACCTTGGGCTCCGGCTTGATCTCGGCCTTCGGCTCCGGCTCGACGACGGCGACCTCGATCGGGACAGGCGCCACCGGAGCCATCCCGGCCGCCTTGCTCTCCAGCGCCGCGGCGATCGCCGCCTTGGCGCGCTCGGCCTCGTTCTCCAGCAGCGGCGAGGCGGCCACGCCCGGCGGCAGCATCCAGGCGAAGGCGTCGAGCCTGCCGGTCACCGGCGAGATCGGCGCCCAATCCTCCAGCACGACGCCGTCCGCCACCCAGGCCGGGTCGCGCTGCGCCCGCACCGCGCGGGCGGTCCATTCGCGCGCCTTGCCGACATCGCCGGTCTCGGTGGCTTCCAGCTCCGCCATCAACAGGCAAACGCGCTGCGTCGGCGCCGCGGTCAGCGGGGCGAGCGCGGTGCGCGCCACCGGAAATTCCTGCGCGTCGATGGCGGCGCGGGCAATGGTCATCGCGCTTTCCGGGTGCGCCGGCAGCCGCGAGGTCAGCGTGCGGATGCGCTTCAGCCGCTCGCGCGAGGCGTCGCCCGGCCGCAGGTGCAGATAGGCATCGGCGAGGCCCGGATGCGGCGTGGTCGCATAGGCGGTCTCGATGATCTTGGCCGCCTTGCGGGTGTCGCCGGCGGCGCCGAGCAGCCGGCCGGCCACCTCGGCGGCCGGCACCAGCGTCGGGGCGAGCCGCGTCGCCTCCACCGCCTTCTCCCGCGCCGTGGCGGGATCGGAGAGTTCCAGCGCCTGCGCCTGCGCCGCCAGCAGCACCGCCCGCCGGCGGCGATGCGCGGCGCGGTCGAGCCCGCCATGGGCGGCCTCGCGCTCCAGCATGGCGAGCGCCCCGGCGAAGTCGCCGGCGACGCAGCGCGCCTCGATCACCGCATCCGCCGCCCAGGCGAGGCCGGGCTCGTAGCGGGCCGCCTCGTCGGCGGTCATCAGCGCCGCCGCCGTGTCGCCGCGCCGGCGCGCCTCCATGTGCAGGCCGCGCAGGCCGAGCATCCGGGTGGCCGGGCTCTCGGTCATGGCGCGGAAGCTCGCCTCCGCCGCCGCCGCATCGCCGGAAAGCTGCGCCGCCTGCGCGGCGAGCAGCTGCGCCAGCGGCTCGCGGCCGAGGAAGCGTTCGGCATCGTTGGCGGCGCGCCGGGCGCCGGTGGCGTCGCCGGAGCCGACCGCGATCAGCCCGCGCGTCACCGCCGCGAAGCCGCGGTTGCGTCGGCGGTTGCGCAGCGAGAAGGCGACGATCTCCGGCGAGCGGACGACCAGCCGCAGCAGCGTCCAGATGAGGATGGTGGCGGCGAGCAGCACCAGCAGCCCGCTCGCGGCCACCAGCACGCTGGTCTCGATATGCCAGCCCTGCCAGTCGACGGCGACCGCTCCCGGCCGGTCGGCCAGCCAGGCGATGCCGAAGGCGATGCAGGCGAGGACGAGGAGATAGGCGACGAGGCGGATCACGGCGTTCTCCCGGCAATGTCGGCGATCAGCTGCCGGTTGACCCCTGCGAGTGTGGCGAGCGCCGACTGGCGCGCCTCGATGGCGCCGATCACCGCGGCGATCTTCGCCCGCCCGGCCTCGGGCAGGCCGTTGAGGACGGTCAGCGCCTCGGCGACGTCGCCGCGCGTCAGCGCCGCGTCGGCCGCCGCAATCGCCGGCTCGGCGGCGGGCTCCCCGGCCGCACCGGCGCCGCGGCGCACCGTCACCAGCGAGGCGGCGCTGCTCCACAACCTGTCGACGATGCCCTCCCCGGCCGGCGCGGGCCCGGATGCCGGCGCACCGGCCGCAACCGGCGCTTCCTCGCCCGCCAGCGCCGCCTTCAGCCGTCCGGCCAGCGCCGGGCCGGTGGGCAGGCCGGTGGCGGCGAAGGCATCGAGCGGGGCCAGCGCCTCGCCCCGGACGCCGAGCAGCGCGCGACTGGCGGCAAGCTCGGCCTCATAGGGCGCGCCGGAGATCATCGCCGCCTGCAGCGCGCCGAGCGTCGCCAGCCCGGCGGCCGCCTCGGTGCCGGCCTGCCGTGCGGCGGCGACCTCGGAAACCTTGCCTTCCAGCGCCGCGATACGGGCTTCCGCCTGCTGCAGCGCCTCCGGCGAGGCGGCCGGCGGCGGCGTGGCGGGTGCCGGCGCATTGGCGAGCGCGGCGAGCTTGCCGTCCGCCGTGGTCAGTCCGCTCTCCAGCGCGTCGAGCCGGGCCGCAAGATCGGCCGGCAGCCCGGCGGTCACGGGGGGCACCGGCCTGTCGGCCTGCGCCTCCAGCGTCTCCACCCGCTGGCGCAGGTCGAGCGCCCGCGCCTCCAGGTCGGTGATGGAATCGATGTTCTGCTCGGCGCTGTAGAAGGTCGAGACGATGCCGACCGCGAAGGCGGCACCCAGCACGCCGGACACCAGCGCCAGCAGCGAGACCCCGACGAGGCCGAGCGTCCGGCGCGGCTTGCCCTCGGCCGCCGGCGGCGGCGCGGCGGCGGCGGAAGCGGCTGCCGGCCTCGGCGGCGGCGGGGTCAGGTCCTTGGCCGGCAGGTCGAGCGTGAGCGGGCGGCGGCGGCTGGCGACCGGACCCGCCTCATCGGCGCCGGCGACCGCCTCTGCGACCGGCGGGGTCGCAACGGGCGCGCCGGCGGTCGAGGACGGCGAATCGGCCGGCTCCGCGCTCGGCGGGGTCAGCGGACCCTGCTTTGCCGGGTTCTGCTTTGCGGAGGTTTGCTTGGCCACCTTGCGTCCCTCTTCGATCGTTCACGCGCCGGTCCGTCCGGGATAAACCGCCGGCCCGGCCGCCGCAACCTCGCTGCGCCGCAGATGGTTTACGCTCACAATAACGCGAATAACGCGTTTTCGTTTGGTGCTGCGGCAATCCGCGTCGGCCAGCCGGCGGCCTCCAGCGGCGCGGCCACCCCGCGCGAGAAGCACAGATGCGAGACGCGGGCGAAATCGCCGGCAATCCCCGCCTCCGCCGCCCGCGCCACCAGCGTCGAAGCGGTGCGCGGGGAGAAGTGGAAGGCCGCGTCGATCCGCCCCGCCCGCGCCGCCTCGACCACCTCGGCGGACAGCTCGGATGCCGCCACCGCGCGATAGAGGACGAACAAGTCGACCGCGATGCCGTGTTCCGCCAGCGCGGCGCCGAGATCGACCGCCCGGTCCTCGCCGCACACATGCAGCAGCCGCGCCCCGCCCGGCAGCTCGGCCCGCAGCAATTGCGCCAGCGCCGCGCCGTCGCCACCGGCCACGCGCGGCGCCGCGCCCTGCGGGGCCGTATCCCGAGGCGCCGCCTGCGCGGTGCGCCGGCCGACGGTGTAGAGCGGCAGATGCGCCAGCCCCGGCCATTCCGGCCGCGCGCCCAATGCCCGCGCGCCATTCACGCTGGTCAGCGCCAGCGCGTCGAAGCGTCCCTCCGGCAGTGTCGCCGCCTCGATCGGCTCGACGATCAGCATCGGGTCGACGAGCGCCGCATGGCCGGCCGCCGCCAGCCGCGCCGCGGTGGCACCGGCATCCGGCTGCGGGCGGGTCACGAGGACGCGCATCCTCAGCCGCCGATCAGCGCCGGCGGCACCATGCGCCGCATCTCGCGGCCCCAGTCGCGGCCGAGCTCGTCGGCGTTGCCCACCGGGCCGTGGCGGGCGATCTCGTAATAGGCGGTGCCGTCCGGGCTCAGCACCGTGCCGCGGAAATGGATCTCCTCGCCCTCCACCTCGGCGAGGCCGGCAATGGGGGTGCGGCAGGAGCCGTCCAGCTCGGCGAGATAGGCCCGCTCCACCGAGACCGCGAGCCCGGTGCGCCCGCACAGGACCGGCGCCAGCAGCGCCGCGGTATCGTCGTCGCCGGCCCGCGTCTCGATGGCGACCGCCCCCTGCCCGACGGCCGGCAGGAAATCGCCGGTGCCGAGAATCACGCTGGCCCGCGCCGCCAGCCCCAGCCGCGTCAGCCCGGCCAGCGCCAGCAGCGTGGCGTCGAACGCGCCGCCGTCGACCTTGTCGAGACGGGTCTGCACGTTGCCGCGTATCAGCGACACCTCGAGGTCCGGCCGCAGCCGGCGCAGCTGCGCCTCGCGCCGCAGCGAGGCGCTACCGACCCTCGCCCCGCGCTTCAGGTTGGCGAGCGGATGCCCCTCGCGCAGCGCCTGCCCGGCCGGCAGGATCAGCGCGTCGCGCACATCCGCGCGCGGCAGGTAGCCGGCGAGCGCCAGCCCCTCCGGCAGCCGGGTCGCCATGTCCTTGGCCGAATGCACCGCGAGGTCGATGCGGGCGTCGAACAGCGCCTCTTCCAACTCCTTGGTGAACAGCCCCTTGCCGCCGGCCTGCGCCAGCGCCCGGTCGGTGATGGCGTCGCCGGTGGTGCGGATCACCTCCACGCTCACCATGTCGGCAGTCCAGCCATGCGCCTTGACCAGCGCGTCGCGCACCGCATGCGCCTGCCACAATGCCAGCGGGCTTCCGCGGGTGCCGAGCCGGAGCCGTGCTCCTTCATGTCGAAGCGATTGCGTCATGAGGTCCTGCGATGCTAGCGGTTCGTCACGGGTTCTGAACACCGTCCCCAACTGCAAAGTCAACACGTGCAAAGTCAATGAGCGATCTTCTGCTGCTCGGCATCGAAACGACCTGCGACGAGACGGCGGCGGCCGTGGTGCGCCGGCGCGAGGACGGCAGCGGCACCATCCTGTCGAACATCGTGCTGTCGCAATTCGACGAACATGCGGCCTATGGCGGCGTGGTGCCGGAAATCGCCGCCCGCGCCCATGTCGAGGTGCTGGACGACGTGGTGGCCCGCGCGCTGCGCGCCGCCGGGACCAAGCTGTCCGACCTCGACGGCATCGCCGCCGCCGCCGGGCCGGGCCTGATCGGCGGCGTCATCGTCGGGCTGACCACCGCCAAGGCGCTGGCGCTCGCCGCCGACAAGCCGCTGGTGGCGGTCAATCATCTCGAAGCCCACGCGCTGACCGCGCGGCTGACCGATTCGGTGCCGTTCCCCTATCTGCTGCTGCTGGTCTCCGGCGGCCACACCCAGCTGGTCTGCGTCAGCGGCATCGGCCGCTACGAGAAGCTCGGCGGCACCATGGACGACGCCATCGGCGAGGCCTTCGACAAGACCGCCAAGATGCTCGGCCTGCCCTATCCCGGCGGGCCGGCGGTGGAACGCGCCGCGCTGCAGGGCGATCCCGTGCGCTTTGCCCTGCCGCGCCCGCTGCTCGGCCGGCCGGAACCGGATTTCTCGCTCTCCGGCCTCAAGACCGCGGTGCGGCTGGAAGCCATGCGCATCGCCCCGCTGTCGGACCAGGACGTCGCCGACCTCTGCGCCTCGTTCCAGGCCGCCATCGTCGACGTGGTGACGGACCGGGTGCGCTACGGGCTGCGCGCCATGCGCGAGCGCGGCCATGCGCCGAGCGCGCTGGTGCTCGCCGGCGGCGTCGGCGCCAACCAGGCGGTGCGCCGCGCCCTGCACAAGGTGGCGGCCGATGGCGGCACCCGCCTCGCCGTGCCGCCGCCGGAGCTGTGCACCGACAATGGCGCCATGATCGCCTGGGCAGGGGCCGAGCGCCTCGCCCTCGGCCTTGAGGACGGTCTCGATGTCGCGCCGCGCCCCCGCTGGCCGCTGGCCGAGGTCGAAGGCGCCGCCCATCACCCCGTCCCGCCGCTGCCCGCTTCATGAGCACGCGCTTCGCCCGCATCGGGGTGGTGGGCGCCGGCGCCTGGGGCACCGCGCTCGCCAATGCCGCCGCCCGCGCCGGTCGCGAGGTGGTGCTGTGGGGGCGCGACCGGGGGGCGATGGAGGCGATGGCCCGCACCCGGCGCAACGAGGCGCACCTGCCCGGCGTCGAACTGGCCGCATCGGTCTCACCGTACACCTCACTGCACTCACTGCACGCCTGCGACGCGGTGCTGCTGGTGGTGCCGGCACAGGCGAGCCGCGAGGTCGCCGCCGCCATCGCCCCCCACCTCAGGGACGGTATCCCGGTGGTGACCTGCGCCAAGGGGATCGAGCGCGGCACCTCGCTGTTCATGACGCAGGTGCTGGGCGAGGCCTGCCCGCGGGCGGTGCCTGCCATCCTCTCCGGCCCCAGCTTCGCCACCGATGTCGCCGCCGGCCTGCCGACGGCGATTACCCTTGCTGCGCAAGACCTTAGCCTTGCGGAAGCGCTCAGCGCCGCCCTCGGCTCGCCGTCGTTCCGGCTCTATCACAGCGACGATGTGCGCGGGGTGGAGATCGGCGGCGCCGCCAAGAACGTGCTCGCCATCGCCGCCGGCATCGTCGGCGGGCGCGCGCTCGGCGCCAGCGCGGCGGCGGCCCTGATCGCCCGCGGCTTCGCGGAACTGTCGCGTTTCGGCCGCGCCTATGGCGCCCGGCCGGAGACGCTGACCGGCCTGTCGGGCCTCGGCGACCTCATCCTCACCTGCTCCACGGCGCAGTCCCGCAACTATGCGCTAGGGCTAACTCTTGGAAAAAACAGGGAATTCCAGCCAGACGGCAAGCTCGCCGAAGGCGCGCTCACCGCCTCGGTGCTGGTGGCGATGGCCGAGCACCGCGGTATCGACATGCCGATCGCCTGCGCGGTCGAGGCGGTATTGTCCGGGCGCAGCGATGTCGAACAGGCGATAGGCTCGCTGCTGGCGCGGCCCCAGAAAGCCGAAACATGACTAAAGCGGAAGCGTGAGAATGGCGCATTGGCTCTACAAATCCGAACCGTTCAAGTGGTCCTGGGACAGCCAGCTCGCCGCCGGCGACAAGGGCACGCATTGGGACGGGGTGCGTAACCATCTGGCGAAGCAGCAGCTTCTGGCGATGAAGCGCGGCGACCGCGGCTTCTTCTACCACTCCAACGAGGGCAAGGAGATCGTCGGCATCGTCGAGGTGATCAAGGAGGCGTACCCCGATCCCTCCGATTCATCGGGCAAATTCGTCATGGTCGACATCAAGGCGGTGGAAGCGCTGCCGAAGCCGGTGACGCTGGCCGCCATCAAGGCCGAGCCGCGCCTGTCGGAAATGGCGCTGATGCGCTTCTCCCGCCTGTCCGTGCAGCCGGTCACCGACGAGGAATGGGACATCGTGCTGTCCATGGCCGGGGCCAGGTGACGGACGAGAAGATCGGAAAGATCGAGGATCCCCAAGCCTTTATCCGCGCCGAGACGCGCCCGCGCCCGGTGCCGCTGGTCGCCGAGATCCGCCTCTACATGGCCGACGAGGCGGTGCCGATCTGGCAGCGCACCGAGGAGGAGCTCGGCGAACTCGGCCTGCCGCCGCCCTTCTGGGCCTTCGCCTGGGCCGGCGGGCAGGCGCTCGCCCGCCATGTGCTCGATCATCCCGAGATCGTTCGTGGCAAGCGGGTGCTCGACTTCGCCTCCGGCTCCGGCCTCGTCGGCATCGCCGCGCGACTGGCGGGGGCGAGCGCGGTGGACGCCGCCGACATCGACCCCTTCGCCCGCGCCGCCATCGTCCTCAACGCGGCCCTCAACGAGACCGACGGCGTAAGTGCCTGCGAACAGAACGTTCTCGGCACCGACGCCGGATGGGACGTGGTACTCGCCGGCGACATCGCCTATGAGCGCGACCTCGCCGCCGAGGTCTTCGCCTGGCTCGGCGCCCTCGCCGCCCGCGGCGCGGCGGTGTGGATCGGCGATCCCGGCCGCAGCTACCTGCCGCACGAAAAGCTGCAGAAGATCGCCGAATATGGCGTGCCGGTATCGCGCGAGCTGGAGGACAGCGAGATCAAGCGCACCGCCGTCTGGCGGCCGCTCCCGGCAGCCTGAGGCTCCGGTCAACTACATACCGACCAAAGTTGCGCGCCCGCGTGCTTGTCGCGAGCGGGCGCCCCGCCCATAATTCCTTAGAAGCAAGATAAGGCGCGCCAGCGCTGGGGTGGAGGAAAATGCCAATGTCCGAAAAGGTTTACGACGTCACGGCCGCCTGGGCGCAGCGGGCCTATCTCGACGAGCACGGCTACAAGGCCAAGTACGAGGCCTCGGTCCACGACCCGGAAGCCTTCTGGGGCGAGGAAGGCAAGCGCATCGACTGGTTCACCCCCTACAGCGTGGTGAAGAACACCTCCTTCGCGCCCGGCGCGGTGTCGATCAAATGGTTCGAGGACGGCGTCACCAACGTCGCCTGGAACTGCATCGACCGCCATCTGGACACGCGCGGCGACCAGGTCGCCATCATCTGGGAGGGCGACGATCCGGCGCTCTCGCGCAAGATCACCTATCGCGAGCTGCATGACGAGGTCTGCCGCTTCGCCAACGTGCTGCGCAACCGCAATGTCGAGAAGGGCGACCGGGTCACCATCTACCTGCCGATGATCCCGGAGGCCGCCTTCGCCATGCTGGCCTGCGCGCGGCTCGGCGCGGTGCATTCCATCGTCTTCGCCGGCTTCTCCCCGGACAGCCTGGCGAGTCGCATCCGCGACTGCGATTCCAAGGTGGTGATCACTGCCGACGAAGGGCTGCGCGGCGGCCGCACGGTGCCGCTGAAAGCCAATGTCGACGCCGCCATCGCCAAGGCCGGCGAGGTGGATCACGTCATCGTGGTCAAGCGCAGCGGCGGCAAGGTCGACATGAAGCCCGGCCGCGACGTCTGGTACCACGAGGCCGCCGACCTGGTGACCACCGAATGCCCGGCGGCGCGCATGAACGCCGAGGACCCGCTGTTCATCCTCTACACCTCCGGCTCGACCGGCAGCCCCAAGGGCGTGCTGCACACGACCGGCGGCTATCTCGTCTACGCCGCGATGACGCATCAATACGTCTTCGACTATCACGAGGGCGACATCTATTGGTGCACCGCCGATGTCGGCTGGGTGACCGGCCACAGCTACATCGTCTATGGCCCGCTGGCGAACGGCGCGACCACGCTGATGTTCGAGGGCGTGCCCAACTACCCGAGCAATTCCCGCTTCTGGGAAGTGATCGACAAGCACCAGGTGAACATCTTCTACACCGCCCCCACCGCCATCCGCGCGCTGATGCAGGCGGGCGACGCGCCGGTGGCCAGGACCAGCCGCGCCTCGCTGCGCCTGCTCGGCTCGGTCGGCGAGCCGATCAACCCGGAAGCCTGGGAATGGTATCACCGGGTCGTCGGCGGCGACCGCTGCCCGATCGTCGACACCTGGTGGCAGACCGAGACCGGCGGCATCCTCATCACCCCGCTGCCCGGCGCCACCCGCCTGAAGCCCGGCTCGGCGACGCGGCCGTTCTTCGGCGTGGTGCCGCAGGTGGTGGATGCGGAAGGCAGGGTGCTCGAGGGCGCCAGCGAGGGCAATCTCGTGATTGCCGACAGCTGGCCCGGCCAGATGCGCACGGTCTATGGCGACCACGAGCGCTTCATGCAGACGTATTTTTCCACCTATCCGAACAAGTACTTCACCGGCGACGGCTGCCGGCGCGACGCCGACGGCTACTACTGGATCACCGGCCGCGTCGACGACGTCATCAACGTCTCCGGCCACCGCATGGGCACGGCGGAGGTGGAAAGCGCCCTCGTCGCCCATCCCAAGGTGTCGGAAGCCGCCGTGGTCGGCTATCCCCACGACATCAAGGGCCAGGGCATCTACGCCTATGTGACGCTGATGGCCGGCGAGCAGCCGACCGAGGAACTGCGCAAGGAGCTGATCACCTGGGTGCGCCGGGAGATCGGCCCCATCGCCTCGCCGGACCTCATCCAGTTCGCCCCCGGCCTGCCGAAGACCCGCTCCGGCAAGATCATGCGCCGCATCCTGCGCAAGATCGCCGAGGACGAGTTCGGCAATCTCGGCGACACCTCGACGCTGGCCGACCCGGCGGTGGTCGACGACCTCATCTCCCAGCGCCAGAACAAGAAGCACGCCGCCTGAGGAATCCAGACCGCAGCACCTCCCGATCTCGATCGCGGCATGGCGATGAACCGGGAGCAACGAAGCTCCCTCCCCCCGTCGGGGAGAGGGTTGGGGCGACGGGATTTTCAGCGCTGGCAAGCGAGCTCCGCCTCACCGACCCCGGAGCGTGTCCTCGGGCTCGCCAAAGGCGAGACCCGTGGACGGGCCACCTCTCCCCAATGGGGAGAGGCTTGAAAGTGCCGGGCCCTCGGGCATTCGGTCGTCTCTGAAAAAGGGCGGGCCATCGGCCCTCCCTTTCTGCATCAGCTCCGCACCAGATCGCCCAGCAGGCTGGCCGCCACCGACAGCTTGGAGACGCTGAGCCCCGAGCCGGCGATGTCATGCATGGCGCCGCGCGTGCGCTCCACCTCCGCCCCGCGCGCGTTCGCCCAGGCGGCGACCCCGCCGGCACCGGCACCGAAGCCCTCGATGACCTCGGCGGTGAGCCGCCGCACCGCGATCTCGAAGGCGGCGAGCGCCCGGTCGAAGGCCAGCCGGTCGTAATAATCGCTCACCGACATGCCCCGCGCCGCCGACAGGATGCGGTCGAGCCGGAAATGCAGCCCGACCGCGAAATAGGTCGTCGCCACCTCGGCGAGCGGCGCCTTGGTACGGTCGGCGATCAGCACGATATCGGTGGCGTTCTCCACCGCCGGCAGCCGGGCGATACGGCGCGCCAGCGGCTCCGGCACGCCGGCCTGCGTCCAGTTGGCGATGCGCGCGTCGTGCAGCGCGCGCGTCTCCTCGGGGATGAGCTCGCGCACCGCGCCGGTCAGCGCCTCCACCACCGGCGGCACGCCCGCGGCATAATGCGCCACCAGCTCGTCGAGGCTGCTGCGCAGATCGACATTGCGCAAGAACCAGACGGTGCGGTCCAGCAGCAGTTCCTGCACCACGGCATAGAGATCGAGCTGCACCGCGCCGCGCGTGCGCCCGTCGAGCGCGTCGATGGCGTGGTTGAGCGCATCCACCTCGAAACCGTCGCGCACCGCCGCGAACGCCTTGGCGATGCTGCCGATATCGGCGCCCGTCGCGTCGATCAGCCGGGCGAGGAAGGCCGGCCCGCCCTGGTTGATCATGGCGTTGGACAGCTGGGTGGCGATGATGTCGCGCCGCAGCCGGTGCTGCTCGATGCCGTCCGGGAAGCGCGCATTCAGCTCCGGCGGGAAATAGGCGGTGAGCTCGCGGGCGAGATAGGGATCGTCCGGCACATCGGTGTCGAGCAGGTCGGAATGGGCGGTGAGCTTGGCATAGGCCAGCAGCACTGCCAGCTCCGGCCGGGTCAGCCCCTCGCCGCGGCCGCGCCGCTCGTTGAGCTCGGCGTCGCCGGGCAGGAACTCGACCGCCCGGTCGAGCAGCCCGCGCTCCTCCAGCCGCTGCATCAGCCGCTGGTGGAAGGTGAGCTCGGCATGCGCCCGCCGCTCCGCGAGCGAAAGCGCCAGCGTCTGCAGGTAGTTGTTGCGCAGCACGAGGCTTCCCACCTCGTCGGTCATGCTGGCCAGCAGCGCGGCGCGGGCGTCGGCGTCGAGCCGTCCGTCGCGGCTCGACGGACCGAGGGCGATCTTGATGTTCACCTCGACGTCGGAGGTGTTCACGCCGGCGGAATTGTCGATGGCGTCGGTGTTGAGCCGCACCCCGCGTCTTGCCGCCTCGATGCGCGCGCGCTGGGTGACGCCGAGATTGGCGCCCTCGCCGATCACCTTGGCCCGCACGTCGGAGCCGGCGATGCGCACCGCGTCATTGGCGCGGTCGCCGGCCTGAGCGTCGGTCTCGGTGGAGGCGCGGATATAGGTGCCGATGCCGCCGAACCACAACAGGTCGACCGGCGCCTTCAGGATGGCGCTGATGACCTCGGCCGGCGAGGCGGAGGAGCGGTCGAAGCCCAGCGCCTCGCGGATCGCCGGCGACAGCGGGATGCTCTTGGCCGCGCGGGAATAGATGCCGCCGCCGGGCGAGATCAGCGACTTGTCGTAGTCCTGCCAGCTGGAGCGCGGCAGATCGAACAGCCGCTGGCGCTCGGCGAGCGAGGCGACCGGGTTCGGCGTCGGATCGAGGAAGATGTCGCGATGGTCGAAGGCGGCGACCAGCCTGATGGTGTTCTCCAGCAGCATGCCGTTGCCGAACACGTCGCCCGACATGTCGCCGACGCCCGCCACGGTGAAGGGGGCGACCCGGATGTCGGTGTCCATCTCGCGGAAATGCCGGCGCACCGCCTCCCAGGCGCCGCGGGCGGTGATGCCCATCTTCTTGTGGTCGTAGCCGACCGAGCCGCCGGAGGCGAAGGCGTCGCCGAGCCAGAAGCCGCGCGCCTGCGACAGCGCGTTGGCGGTGTCGGAGAAGGTCGCGGTGCCCTTGTCGGCGGCGACGACCAGATAGGGGTCGTCCTCGTCATGCCGCGTCACCCGCGGCGGATGGTCGATATCGGCGCCGTCGATATTGTCGGTGAGGTCGAGCAGCGAGGAGACGAACAGCTTGTAGGCCTCCGTGCCCTCCGCCTGCACCGCCTCGCGCGGGCCGGAGGGCAGGTGCTTCGGCACGAAGCCGCCCTTGGCGCCCACCGGCACGATCACCGCGTTCTTCACCTGCTGCGCCTTCACGAGGCCCAGCACCTCGGTGCGGAAATCCTGCGGCCGGTCGGACCAGCGCAGGCCGCCGCGCGCCACCCGGCCGAAGCGCAGGTGGATGCCCTCGACCCGCGGGGAATGCACGAAGATCTCGAACAGCGGCCGCGGCAGCGGCAGGCCCTCGACCTTGTGGCTGAGGAACTTCACCGCGATGGTCGGCATCGGCTCGCCGCTCGCCGTGCTCTGGAAGAAGTTGGTACGCACCGCCGCCTCGATCAGGTTGGCGAAGCTGCGCAGGATGCGGTCGTCGTCGAGGCTCGAGACCTCGGCGAGCGCCGTCTCGATCTCCTCGCGGATCGCCGCCTCGCGCGACGCCCGCCCCTCGCCCGTCCGCCCCTCGCTCGCCGACGGGCTGAAGCGGGTATGGAACAGCGCCGCCAGCCGGTCGACGATGGCGGGATGGGCGTTCAGCGCCGTCCAGAGATAGTCCTGGCTATAGGGCGAGCCGATCTGGCGCAGATAGCGGGCGAGCGTGCGCAGCAGCGCGATGTCGCGCCAGTCGAGCCGGGCGTTCAGCACCAGCGCGTTGAAGCCGTCGCTTTCCGCCGCCCCGTGCAGCACCGCCATCAGGCAGGCATGCAGCCGCTGCTCCAGCACGTCGAGCTCGATCTCGCCGCCGCCGCGCCGGGCCAGCACCATGTCGTGCACATAGACCGGCGCCAGCCCCTCGGGAGCGACGGTGAAGGTGCGCTCGTCGACGACGAGGAAGCCCATGGCCTCCAGCAGTGGCACCCGCTCGGAGAGCAGCCGCGGCATCTTGTAGCTCAGCACCTTCAGCCCGATCCGCTCCCGCCCCGCGGAGGCGTCCGGTCGATGGAAGTCGATGGCGACCGGCGCCGCCTCGCCGAGCCGCTCCATCAGCCGCAGGTCGGCAAGGGCGGACTGCGGCGCGTTGGTGTCCTGATAGCCGGGCGGAAAGGCGCGGCCATAGCGTCCGCGCAGCTTTGCCGCCGTCTCCGGCGGATAGACGAGGCCGATGGCGCCGGCGAACACGTCCTCCCAGGTGCGGATGATCTCGGCGACGCGGGCTTCCAGGTCGGCGCGGCCGGGATCGCCCCCGATCTCCTCGTCCCGCTCGATGGTGAAATGCACGCGGGTCAGCGGCCCGTCGAGGAACAGCGGCTTGAAGGCGACCACCTTGCCGCCGAAGCTCGCCGCCAGAAGCTCGCCGATGCGCTGGCGCACCTCCGAGCCGTAGCGGTCGCGCGGCACGAAGACCAGCACCGACACGAAGCGGTCGAAGCGCTCGCGCCACGCCAGCACCCGCACGCGCGGATGTTCGTCGAGCTGGAGAATGGCCAGCGCGAAATGGAACAGCGTGTCGTCGTCGATCTGGAACAGCTCGTCGCGCGGGAAATTCTCCAGCACGCCGGCGAGCGCCTTGCCGGAATGGCTGGAGGGATCGAAACCAGCGCGCTCAATGGTTTTCTGCGTCTTCTCGCGCAGCAGCGGAATCACCGACAGCGAGCTCGTATAGGCGGTGGAGGTGAACAGGCCGGCAATGGCGAGGCCGCCCGTCACCCGACCCTGCGCGTCGTAGCGTTTGACGACGATCACATCCATCCAGGTCCGGCGATGCACCTGGGCAATGGTGCGCGAGCGGGTGACCACCAGCGGGCTGGTCTCCGCCAGCACCCGCGACAGGTCGGTGCTGACCGCCTTGGCGTCGAGCTGCCGGCGGAACAGCCGCATGTCCTCGTCGGCGAGGAGGCCGAGCGCGTCCTCCATGCGGCGGACGAACGGGCCGCCGGACGGATCGCCGAGGTCGTAATGGCGGGTGCCGAGAAAGGTGAAATTGTCGTCGAGCAGCCATTCGAGGAAGGCGATGGCCTCGGCCACCTCGTCCTGCGGCACGCCGGCCGGCGCGGCGCGCAATTCGGCGACCGCCGCCTCCACCTGCGCCAGCATCGGCCGCCAGTCGGCGACGGCGGCACGCACCTGGCCGAGCACGGAGGCCAGCTCGACGGCGAGCGCCTCGCGCTGCGCGGCATCGGAAAGACGCGGGACATGGATATGGATGAGGCTCTCGCGCTTCTGGCGCGGGTCCTTCGGCGCCCCGGTGGCGGCGATGCCCATCAGCGCGCCCTGCCGGTCGCGCTCGACGCGCAGGATCGGATGCACCACCAGCGAGGCGGTAAGATTGTGCTCATGCAGCGCCGACATCACCGAATCGAGCAGGAACGGCATGTCGTCATTGACGATCTCGATGACCGTCGCCTCGCCGAGCCGATCGCCGCCGGCCACCGGCTCCGGCAGCTCCACGCGCACATCCGCGCTTCCGGGCGTGCGCCGGGCAAGATGCTCGAAGGCCCGCCGCGCCAGCGCGGCCAGTTCCTGTGCGGTATAGAGCCGCACATCTTCCGCCACCGCCCGCCCGAACAGACGGCTGGCGAAGCGCGGCGGCATGTCCCCGTCGGTCGCCTGCGTGATCAGGTCCGCCTGTTCCACCAGCTGGCGCGCCGCGCGCTCGTCCTCGCTGGCGAGAAAGCCTTCGACACCCATGTCCGTCTCCTGCCTTTGCGGGTCCACCGGCAATGGCGGCGGCCCGGCACATCGTTCCGCCCGGCTTCTGACGGCCGGATGACGACCGTAGCCCTGTTGCCGGATCGTCACACGAGGCGACGCAGCGTCGTCCGGTTGAGATGTATCAAATTTTACCGCGCCCCGCCGCTTCACAAAGCATCCAGACGGTTCGACGGCGAACCATGGGATCAGCAGGCACAGGGGAAATCACATGTCCAAGGCTCTTCAGGCCATCACGCTCGCCTCGGCGGCCGGCCTCATGGCCCTCGCGGCACCGGCCTTCGCGGCCGACATCGCCACTCCGGTCTACAAGGCGCCGGCGCCGGTGGTGGAGAAGAGCCCCTGGCAGATCCGCCTGCGCCTGCTCGGCGTGTTCCCGGAGGACGGCGGCAAGGTGAACGGCGTGCCGGGTTCGGACCTCGACTATTCCGATTCGGTGGTGCCGGAACTCGATATCACCTACTATTTCACCGATAACTGGGCGGCGGAACTGATCCTCGGCGTCACCCCGCACGACATCGACGGCGCCGGCTCGCTGGCTGGGCTGGGCAAGATCGGCGAGGCCTGGCTGCTGCCGCCGACGCTCACCCTGCAATACCACTTCACCGATTTCGGCGCCTTCAAGCCCTATGTCGGCGCCGGCGTGAACTACACGTTCTTCTTCAACCAGGAGGCCGACGCCGCCGACCAGCTCGACGTGCACGACACCTGGGGCTGGGCGCTGCAGGCCGGCTTCGACTACATGATCGACGACCATTGGGGCTTCAACGTCGACGTGAAGAAGCTGTTCCTGCAGCCCGATTTCGACGTCACCGTGGCTGGCACCGCCCTCACCGGCACCGCTGATCTCAACCCGTGGATCGTCGGCGTCGGCGTTACCTACCGGTTCTGAGCGGCTTGCGCCTGCGTGCTTCGAGGCTCGCCTACGGCTCGCACCTCAGCATGACGCGGATTCGGAAAATAACCTCGTCATGCTGAGGAGGCCGCGCAGCGGCCGTCTCGAAGCACGCAGGCGGCTCCCGCCTTCTCAGTGGCGGAAGTGCCTGACGCCGGTGAACACCATGGCGACATTGGCCTCGTCCGCCGCGGCGATGACGTCGGCGTCGCGAATCGAGCCGCCCGGCTGGATCACCGCCGTCGCGCCCGCCTCGATGGCGGTCAGCAAGCCGTCGGCGAACGGGAAGAACGCATCGGAGGCCACCACGCTGCCGCGGGTCAGCGGCTCGGCGAGCCCCAGCGCCTGCGCCGCGTCGCGGGCCTTCGACGCCGCGATGCGGGCCGAATCGACCCGGCTCATCTGGCCCGCGCCGATGCCGACCGTGGCGAGGTCCTTCGCATAGACGATGGCGTTGGACTTCACATGCTTGGCGACGCGGAAGGCGAAGGCGAGGTCGGCGAGCTCGGCATGGCTCGGCTCCCGCCGGGTCACAACCTTGAGCTCCATATCGTCCACCACCGCATTGTCGCGCGACTGCACCAGCAGCCCGCCGGCCAGCGATTTCACCGCCGTGCCCTTGGCGCGCGGGTCCGGCAGGCCGCCGGTGACGAGCAGGCGCAGGTTCTTCTTGGCGGCGAGGATGGCGACCGCCTCATCGGTGGCGTCGGGGGCGACGATCACCTCGGTGAAGATCTCGACGATGGCCCGCGCCGCCTCGGCGTCGAGCGTGCGATTGAGCGCGACGATGCCGCCGAAGGCGGAGGTCGGGTCGCAGGCCAGCGCCTTGCGATAGGCCGCTTCCAGCGTCTCGCCCTCGGCGACGCCGCAGGGATTGGCGTGCTTGACGATGACCACCGCCGCGGCACGGGCGGGATCGAACTCCGCCACCGCCTCGAAGGCGGCATCGGTGTCGTTGAGATTGTTGTAGGAGAGCGACTTGCCCTGAAGCTGCCGCGCCGTGGCGACGCCCGTCCGCGTGCCGCCGCTCAGATAGAAGGCGGCTTCCTGGTGCGGGTTCTCGCCATAGCGCAGCTCTTCGGCCAGCGTGCCGGCGAAGATCCGCGATTCCGGCGCCTGATCCGCCTCCACCGAGGTGAACCATTCGGCGATCGCCGCGTCATAGGCGGCGGTGCGGGCGAAGGCGGCGCGGGCGAGATGCCGGCGGGTGGCGCCGGTGGTGCCGCCCTCGGTGGCGATCTCGGCGATCACGGTCTCATAGGCGGCGGGGTCCACCACCACGGCGACGTCGCCGTGATTCTTGGCGGCAGCGCGGATCATCGCCGGCCCGCCGACATCGATATTCTCGACGCAGTCGTCGAAGCCGGCGCCGCGCGCCACCGTCGCCTCGAACGGGTAGAGATTGACCACCACGAGGTCGATCGGGCCGATGCCGTGCTCGTCCATCGCCGCCTTGTGCGCGGCGTCGGCGCGCACGGCGAGGATGCCGCCATGCACCTTCGGATGCAGCGTCTTCACCCGCCCGTCCATCATTTCGGGAAAGCCGGTGAGCTCGGAGACGTCGAGCACCTTCAGCCCCGCCTCCTTGAGCGCGCGGCTGGTGCCGCCGGTCGAGACCAGCTCGACGCCATGCGCGGCGAGCTTGCGGGCGAAGTCGACGAGGCCCGTCTTGTCGGAGACCGAGAGCAGCGCGCGGGTGATGGGGCGAATGTCGAGCGACATGATGGCGGCCAGAGCTTGTTGCGGATCGGCTGGGCCGTATCACGTATCGCCGGCCGCGTGAACCTTCGGCCGGCGCAGGGCTGGCACGCAAGAGCAGGGCGAGGCTGGCGGAACAGGCTCAGCCGCGGCTGGCCTCCTGCACCCGCACGAAGGTCCAGGCGACGCGCGGGCGCTGGCGGGCCTGCCCCGTCACCACGATCTGCTCGGCCCGGCGCGGCCCGCCATGGGCGGCGAGATAGACGCTCTCCTCGATGCTCACCGGGCACTCGGGCGCCTCGAACACCCAGTCGTCGCCGTCCGGCAGCGTGAGATAGACCGTCTGCCCGTCCGCCGCCCGCGCCGCCTTCACGGCGGGGTGCAGATGGAAGCGGATGGCATAGAGGTCGCGCCGGTCGCCTGGGAGTTCCTCGCCCTGCGCGGCGCGAAACAGGTCCTCGCCGTCGAGGCAGGTGCCGTCCGCCGACAGCCGCCACGAGCGCTGGTGCACGATGCCGAGCCGACGGGCATAGCCGTCATGGCTGGCGCGCAGCACGTCGGCGCCGCCGCGCTCGGAGCGGTCGACATGGATGTCGGTCGGCCCGTCCACCACCGGCGTGCCGCACAGCTTCATGGCGAATCCGCCGGTCACGAAGCGGCAGGACGAGCTCTCGGCCAGCGTGGCGGTGGAATGGGCCGCCGTCTGCCGGGCCAGCGCGCGCCAGCTCTCATGCGCCGGCGTCGGGGCTCCGCAATTCACCACCACCCGGTTGCGCCCGGAGGACATCTCGAAGGACAGGCAGCCGGCATGCGCCTCGTGGCTGAGCAGCAGCGGCGGCGGGCAGCCGGTATCGGCGATCAGCACCGTGCCGCCGGCCTCCAGCCGCTGATAGCCGGAATAGGGCGCGTTGGAGACCGGCCGGCCGCGCGCGTCGTCATAGGCCAGCACCACGGCCAGCCCGTCGGCCGGCGTCGGGCCCATGCCGTTGAAATGCGCGAACGCGCCGTCGACATGACGGAAGAAGCGCAGCATCGGCATCATGCGGTCGATGGCATTGACCAGCACCGGCGGCGGCGCCACCTGCCGCGCCTCGAAGCACTGCCGCAGCGGCAGCAGGTCCAGCAGCAGCTCGATCAGCATGCCGGGATTGCGGCTGGCCGGCCCGCCATCGGCGAGCACCTGCCGCTCCAGCTCCTCGGTCAGCCGGCGCTGGGCCGAGCGCAGCAGCCGCGGCTGGTCGGCCATGCACAGGCCAGCGAAGCTCAGCGCCACCGCGCAGCCGAGCCGCGCCCGTCCGTCGCGCGCATAACGCCCGACGCTCTTCAGGTAGCGCGCCTGCTGCGAGAGGCAGCGCAGGAACCGGCGATGGAAGCTGGCATCGGCGTCCTTGAGGATCAGCGGCGCCTGCGACAGCCAGTTGATCATCCGCCGCGCCGCCACCTCCGGCTCGGAGGCCGCCGGCAGGCGCGGGCCGCGCAGGTTGATCCAGTCGCCGACCAGCGCGCGCGCATTGGCGCGGGCGATGGCGGTGTCGGAGGCCTGCAAATGGCGCAGCCAGCCGAACGACATCAATGCCTGCGCCCATTCGCGCGAGGGCGGCTCGACCTCGAAGGGCGAGGCGCCGCCGGTTTCCACCGCCTTGCCGGCGAAGGCGAATCGCCCGGCATAGATCTCGGCGGCACGGCTGGCATCGCCGGCGCGCAGGTCCTGCGGCGCGAACATCAGCCGCCCGGACACCGGCAGCGAGGCCGTCCACCAGCCGAAGAGCGGATGCGCCAGCGCGCGGACCGCCAGCGTCCGCCAGCCGAGTTCGGCCACGCGCATCGCCCGCCGGGCACGATCGGCCAATCCGTCGCGGCTCATCGACGCCGCATCCTCTGGAATCGTTCGGGCAACCGGCACCCTCCCAGGTTCCGCCAGATTGTTCGCCGCCAGATTACTTGAGCCCTGACCCGCGTCCACCGTCGTCCGCTCCTTCACGGGGCGTCCGACGCATCGCGGCGCCGCAGGCGGGCGGCGTAGAAGCCGTCGAGCCCGGCGCGGCGCGGGTCGTCATGCGGCAGATGGAACGGCAATGTGCGCACCTCGCCGGCGGCGTTCAGCCATTCGGCGGCGATGCCGTTCTCGCCCGGCGCCACCGGCAGGCGTTCGAAATCCCCGCGCGCGGCCAGCAGCGCCTCGACCTGGCGTTCGCCCTCCTCCGGCTCCAGCGAGCAGGTGGAATAGACCAGCACGCCGCCGGGACGGACGAGGTCGGCCGCATGGCGCAGGATGCGGGACTGCAGCGCGCACAGGCTGGCAATGTCGGCCGGCGCCTTGGACCAGGCGACGTCGGGATGGCGGCGGATGGTGCCGGTCGCCGAGCAGGGCGCGTCGATCAGCACCGCGTCGAACGGCCCTCCATTCTCCGTGCCGACTTGCCAGCTCGCCGCGTCCGCCTCCACCACCTCGGCGGAAAGGCCGAGGCGGGCGAGGTTCTGGCCGAGCCGCTTCAGGCGGGCGCCGGAACGGTCGAGCGCGGTCACGCGGGCGCCGGTGGCGGCGAGCTGGGCGGTCTTGCCGCCGGGCGCCGCGCAGAGATCGGCGACCCGCATGCCGGGACCGGCATCGATCAGCCGGGCGGGAATCGCCGCCGCCGCGTCCTGCACCCACCAGGCGCCCTCGGAGAAGCCCGGCAGCGCGGTGATGTTGCCGGCCTCGATCAGCCGCACCGTGCCGGTCGGCAGCAGCTCGCCTCCGAGCCGTTCGGCCCACAGGGCGGGATCGGCCTTCACCGTGATGTCGAGCGGCGCCTCGCTGCCCATGGCGCGGGCGATCGCCTCGGCGGTCTCGATGCCATAGGCGGCGGCCCAGCCGCGGACCAGCCATTCCGGCATGTCCTGCACGGTGCGGGCGGCGAGCCGTTCGCTTCCCTCGCGGGCGATGCGGCGCAGCACGGCGTTGATGAGGCCCTTGAAGCCGGCGGTCGACGCCGCTTCGCCGGCGAGCTCGACGCTGGTCGCCACCGCTGCGTGGTCCGGCACATCCATGAACAGGATCTGCGCCGCGCCGATCAGCAGCAGCGTCTCGATGCGGCGCGCCTTTTCCGGCAGCGGCTTTTCCATCAGGCCGGCGATGAGCGCGCGCAGCGAGCCGAGACGGCGCAGCGTCGTCGCCGCGATCATGCGGGAGAGCCCGCGGTCGCGGTCGTCGAGGTCGCGGGCGAGCCGCTCCATCGCCTCTTCCAGCGGCCGGCCATTGACCAGCACGGCGTCGAGGGCGTCGGCCGCGGCGCGCCGGGCGGCGAGGCCCGGCAGGGTCGGGGCGGATGGAGGGCGGCGCGGACGGCGGGGCGATTCGCTCATCTTTGTCCGACTAGGCCGGACCGGCGCGGAACGCAACCGCCCGCCGCCGGCTTGTCGGCATACGGGGCTTGTCGAAGCGCGCGAGATTGGCTCCTATGCGCCACCCGTGAACCCATCCCCGCGCGGGGCGCACCGCCCCGTCCGCTCCCGTGACCCGAAGCCCGCAGGCACGATATCATCTGATGCCCCATCTCATCCTGATCGCCGATATCGGCGGAACCTCCTCCCGCCTCGCCCTGGTGGGTCCCGACGGCCGCCCCGAGGATGTGCGCATCCACCGCAACGATGCCTTTTCCGGCTTCGAGGCGTTGATCGAGGCCGATCTCGCAACCCGCGACGCGGCGGCGGACGATGTCGGCGGCGCGGTGCTGGCCATTGCCGGCCCGGCGGATGGCGAGCATGTGCGGCTGACCAACCGCGACTGGTCCTTCGCCAAGGAGGAGCTGCGCCGCCGCTTCGGCTGGCAGAAGCTGCTCGGCGTCAATGATTTCGAGGCGCTGGCCTATGGCGTGCCCGCGCTCGGGCCGGACGACCTCGTTGCGGTGGGCGGCGGGATTGCCGCCGAGGGCGCGCCGATGCTGGTCTGCGGGCCGGGCACCGGCTTCGGCGTCGCCGGCCTGCTGAAGACGGGCGACGATTTCCGCGCCGTCACCGGCGAGGGCGGCCATGCCCGTCTCGGCGCCACCAATACCGAGGAGGCCCGGCTCATCGCCCATATGGTGCGCGAGCTCGGCCCGGTGGTGGTGGAGCATGCGCTCTCCGGCTCCGGCCTCGCCCGCATTCACCGCGTGCTCACCGGCGAGCGGCTGGCGCCGGAGCAGGTGATCACCGCCGCCATCCAGGGCGACGTCGACGCGCGCGAGACCTGCAACACCTTCCTGCGGCTGTTCGGCCGTATCGCCGGCGATTTCGCGCTGACCTTCGACGCCCGCGGCGGCGTCTATCTTGCCGGCGGCGTCTCGGCCGGCCTGCTGCCCTTCTATGAGGGTTCGCCGTTCCGCGCCGCCTTCGAGGAGCATCCTCCGCTCGACCCGCGGCTGATCGCGACGCCGGTGCATGTCGTCACCCACCCGACGCCGGGCCTGCTCGGCTGCGGCCAGCTCGGCGGCCGTCTTGCGCGCGAGCTGGTGGGCTAGCGGACAGCCGGGCGCGGCGGCAGCTTGGAGAACGCGACCGCGTCGGCGGCATCGGCGACCGCCGCGGGGTCGAGGCCCATGCCGGCGAGCGTCGCGGCGATATGGACGGGCAGCGGCGCGCGGGCATCCACCGCCGGGCGCCCCTTCGGCTGCGGCACCACCACCCGGCGGGAATGCAGGTGCAGGATCGGCCCGCCCGGCAGGCGCGAGGCGCCGCCATAGATGCTGTCGCCGAGGATCGGATGGCCGATGGCGTCGAGATGCACCCGCAATTGATGGGTACGCCCGGTCAGCGGGGAGAGCGCCAGCACCGACAGCCCCTCGCCCGTGCCGATCAGCTCCCATTCGGAGATCGCCTCCTGCCCGGAAGGGTCGACCGCCATCCACCAGCCCCGATGCGGCGAGCGCTTGGCGAGCTTCAGCTCGATGCGCCCGCGCCGCTCGGCCGGCACGCCCCTGGCCACCGCGATATAGGTCTTGCCCACCGTACCCACGGCGAAGGCCCGGCCGAGATCGGCCAGCGCCTTGCGGTGGCGGCCGAGCACCAGGCAGCCGGACGTGTCCTTGTCGAGCCGGTGCGCCAGCTCCGGCGGGTTCGGCAGGCCGAAGCGCAGCGCGCCGAGATGGTCGGCGAGCGTCTCGCCGCCCTTGGGTCCCTTGTGCACCGGCAGGCCGGCGGGCTTGTCGATGATCAGCATCATCGCGTCGCGGTGAAGCACCCGCGCCGCGATGTCGGGAATGGACGGATCGGCAGCAGGGCCGGGAGCGGCGGGGCCGGGCATTTCTGGGCGGAGCATTTCTGGGCGGGGCATGTCTGGGCTCATGCCCTCTCTGAGCACAAGCCCGCCCCGCCGTCGAGGCTGTCGGCGCGATCGCGCGTCAGCTCTTCTTCAGTTCCTGGTGCACGTCGAGGGTCGAGCGCACACCGATATCGTCGAAATGATGCTCGATGAAGCTATCGGCCGCCTCGCGCCCGATATCGCGCAGGAACAGCAGGAACTCCCATTCGGAGTTCATCTTGGTGGACGCGTCGAGCGCGACCAGCTTCTCCGCGCCGTCGATGCGATGCATGCGCAGATTGCGGTAGCCGTCATTTCCGTCGCCCTTGTGGTTGAGCTTGCCCTGGCCCAGCAGGCGGGTGACGAATTCGGCGGCGCGCAGCTGTGCCAGCAGCGAGGCGTTGAAGGTGATCTCGTTCATCCGGTTCTGGATGTCGCGGGCGGTCTTCGGCGTCTCGCGGCGGATGATCGGGTTGATCTGGACCAGCACGATGTCGTCGGTCTTCACCGCGTCGTAGAACGGGAACATCGCCGGGTTGCCCATGTAGCCGCCGTCCCAATAGGGCACGCCGTCGATCTCCACCGCCTGGAACATGAAAGGCAGGCAGGCCGACGCCATGATCGAGGCCGGCGTCAGCTCGTGCTTGGCGAAGATCTTCACCTTGCCGGTGTGCACGTTGGTGGCGCTGACGAAGACATGCACATGGTTGCAGGCCTGCACCGCGTCGAAATCGACGTGCTCCTCGATCAGGTCCATCAGCGGATTGATGTTCAGCGGATTGAGGTCGTAGGGCGAGAAGAACCGGCTCATCACGTCCATGGCGATATAGGCCGGGTTCATGTTGAGCGACCAGTTGCCCATCATCCGGTCGAGCAGGGTGCGCTGGAGCGGACTGGTGCGCCCGTCCTTCGAGACCGCGCGCCAATATTTCGCCAGCGCCTCGCGCCCGCCCTCATTGCCGCCGCTCGCTAGGCCGGAGGCCAGCACCGCGGCATTCATCGCGCCGGCGCTGGTGCCGGAAATACCTTCGACGACGATGCGCCCGTCCTCCAGCAGGCGGTCGAGCACCCCCCAGGTGAAGGCGCCATGCGCGCCGCCGCCCTGCAAGGCGAGGTTGATCGGCTTGAGGCTCGGCTTGGCCGCCTCGGCCTTGGCCGAAGCGGTGGAATTGGTGTCGCGGCGCACCGCCGCCTCGCCGACCGGCCCCTGCACCGACATCGCCGTGGCGACGGTCGCGGTCTTCACCGTCTCGCTGCCCGAAGCGGCCGCGGGAGCCGCCGGCGGCTTGGATGCCGCCTCCTTTGGAGACGACGCCTTCGGAGGTGTCGCCTTTGGAGGTGCCGCCTTGGGCGCCGGCGCCTTGGCCGCGGGGGTTTTAGCCACGGGGGTCTTGGCGGTCGGCGGCTTGGCAGCAGGCGGATTGGCGATCGGCGGCTTGGATGCCGCCTCCTTTGGCGCCGGCTGGCTTACTGCCGCCGCCTTGGGCGCGGGCATCTCGGGCGCGGACTCCTCGGTCACTGCCTTGGCAGCGGGCGCCTTGGCAGGAGGCGCTTTAGGAGGTGCCTTGGCAGCGGACGCCCTGGGAGGCGCCGCCTTCTTGACGACCGGCTTCTCGGATTCCGGCAGGGTGACGGCCGACGGCGCCTCACCGGCGGAACCGCCGGTGACAACGGGCTTCCTGCCACCGGTCTTGGTGGCGGCAGGACGCCGAGGCTTTGAATTGTCGGCCAAAATCTTATCTCCCGGATTATTCGGCGACCCAGCCGCCGTCGATCTGCTGCAGCGAGCCGGTGATCGACTTGGCGCTCTCACCGCACAGGAACACCGCCAGCGCGGCCACTTCCTCCACCGTGACGAATTCCTTGGTCGGCTGCGCGGCGAGCAGCACGTCGTGCTTCACCTGCTCCTCGGTCATGCCGCGGGCCTTGGCGGTGTCGGGAATCTGCTTCTCCACCAGCGGCGTCCACACATAGCCGGGGCAGATGGCGTTGCAGGTGATGCCGAAGGTCGCGGTCTCCAGCGCCACCGTCTTGGTCAGGCCGGCAATGCCGTGCTTGGCCGAGACATAGGCCGACTTGAAGGGCGAAGCAACCAGCGCGTGTGCCGAGGCGGTGTTGACGATGCGACCCCATTTGCGCGCCTTCATGCCCGGCACGGCGGCCTTGATGGCGTGGAACGCGGCCGACAGGTTCAGCGAGATGATGAGGTCCCACTTGTCGTCCGGGAAGTCCTCGATCGGGTCGACATGCTGGACGCCGGCATTGTTCACGAGAATGTCGACCGAGCCGAGATTCTCCTCGGCGAATTTTACGAGGGCGGCGCATTCCGAGCCCTTGGTCAGGTCGGCGGCGGAATAGATCGCCTTCACCCCGAACTCGCTCTCGATGCCGGAGCGCTCCTTCTCGATCGCCGCCGCGTCGCCGAAGCCGTTCAGCGTGACGTTCACGCCCTCCGCTGCCAGCCCACGGGCGATGGCGAGGCCGATCCCGCTGGTCGAGCCGGTGACGACGGCGTTCTTACCCTTGAGCATCGATAGTTCTCCTGACCTGACCTGCGGTGCCGGCCACATGCGGCACCGCACACGGGCGGTGCCGGCTCGCGCTCGCGCCCGGCCGTTCCCATATGAAACACGCTAGCATGGCCTGATGCCGTTGCCAGCCCCGTCGCGCTGCCGGCAAACCATGGCTGCGAATACGGTTTCCCGTTTCCTATCCGTCAGCTACGATCCTTTCATGACCGCCTCGACCGCCGCCCACCACGATCACGACCACACCGCCTGCGTGGCGGAAGTGCTGGCGCGCGCGCAATCCTGCTGCGATGCGAGCGGCGGCCGCCTCACCCCGCTGCGCCGGCGCGTGCTGGAAACGCTGGCGCAGAGCCACATACCGCTCGGCGCCTATGATCTGGTGGAAAAGCTCGGCACCGCCGGCGAGCGCCCGCCGCCGATGTCGGTCTATCGCGCACTGGACTTTCTGGTCGCCGAGGGGCTCGCCCACCGCATCGAGAGCCGCAACGCCTTCCTCGCCTGCGGCCGCGCCCACGAGGCCGATGACGTTATCGTGTTCCTGATCTGCGAGCGCTGCGGCCTTACCGACGAGGTCGCCTCGCATGCGATCGGCCGCGACATCGCCTGGGCGGCCCGCGCGGCCGGATTCACGCCGCGCACCCCGGTGCTGGAGATCGCCGGCACCTGCGCGCGCTGCCGCGCCGAGGCAAGCGTGCCGGAGGCAGCCGCGCCCGCCAACGGTTGACGGCGGCGGTTGACGGCGGCCGGCGCCGGCCTTACGTCCAGTCCAGCCGCCGCGCCGCCGGAAACCTTTGCCATGCTCCCCGAGCCCGCCGCCCACCCAGCCCAGATTCAGCCTGCCCCGGCCCAGCCCGCCCCTATCGTCGCGCCCGAGCTGGAGGCCGCCGGCCCGCGCGAACGGCGCCTCACCGTGCCGGTACGGGTCGGCAATGTCACGGTCGGCGGAGGGGCGCCGGTGGTCGTGCAGTCGATGACCAACACCGATACCGCCGACGCCGAGGGCACCGCCCGCCAGGTGGCGGCGCTGGCCCGCGCCGGCTCGGAGCTGGTGCGCATCACCGTCGACCGCGAGGAATCCGCCCGCGCCGTGCCGGAAATCCGCGAGCGTCTCGCCCGCATGGGGCTCGACACCCCGCTGGTCGGTGACTTCCACTATAATGGCCACCTGCTGCTGGCGAACCACCCGGACTGTGCGCAGGCGCTGGCGAAATACCGCATCAATCCCGGCAATGTCGGCTTCGGCGACAAGCGCGACCGCCACTTCGCCACCATCGTCGAGATCGCCATCAGGCACGGCAAGCCGGTGCGCATCGGCGCCAATTGGGGTTCGCTCGACGACGACCTGCTGACGCGGCTGATGGACGAGAACGCCCGCCTGCCGCGCCCGGCGGAAGCCCGCGCCGTCACCCGCGAGGCGCTGGTGCGCTCGGCGCTGCTCTCCGCCGCACTGGCCGAGGAGATCGGCCTGCCCCGCGACAAGATCATCCTCTCCGCCAAGGTGTCGGCGGTGCAGGACCTGATCACCGTCTATGCCGAGCTCGCCCGCCGCGCCGATTACGCGCTGCATCTCGGGTTGACCGAGGCCGGCATGGGCTCCAAGGGCATCGTCGCCTCCACCGCCGCCATGGGCGTGCTGCTGCAGCAGGGCATCGGCGACACCATCCGCGTCTCGCTCACCCCCGAGCCCGGCGGCGACCGCACCCGCGAGGTGACGGTGGCGCAGGAAATGCTGCAGACCATGGGCCTGCGCACCTTCGTGCCGCTGGTCGCCGCCTGCCCCGGCTGCGGGCGCACCACCTCGACCACCTTCCAGGAGCTCGCCTTCGAGGTGCAGGACTTCATCCGCACCTCGATGCCGGAATGGAAGAAGCACTATCCCGGCGTCGAGACGCTGAACGTCGCGGTGATGGGCTGCATCGTCAACGGGCCGGGCGAGTCCAAGCACGCCGATATCGGCATCTCGCTGCCCGGCACCGGCGAATTCCCCACCGCCCCGGTCTATATCGACGGCAAGAAGGCGATGACCCTGCGTGGGCCCTCGCTGCGCGACGATTTCAAGAAGATCGTCGAGGACTATGTGGCCCGGCGGTTCTCGGTCCAGCGCGCGGGTGCCGGGGTGGACGCGGCGGAGTGACGTTGGCCAACAGGAATATCATTATGCGTCAACACAATCCCGCATCGGATAACCCGATATTGGCCATATGGAATGTGCAAAAAGAAATTCGTGACCTTGGTAGTCAGATTGGTCTCATCGCGAGCTTTCTTGTTCTCGCATCGCTCGGCAATTTAACCTTGCTAGCCTTGATCCTTTGGCGTGCCTGGTAGGAGATCATGTCGCCATTCTGTCATCCCGGCCGCAGGCGCAGCCGGAGAGCCGGGATCGTGTGAAAGTCTTCCAATGCCGGAAGCGGCCGTATGAAGCGCTTCTTCGTCTACATGCTCGCGACCCGGATTGATGGCCCTCTCTACGTCGGCGTCACCAGCGACCTGCCGAAGCGCGTCTTCGAGCATCGAACGCATGCCGTGCCGGGCTTCACCGCCCGCTACAATATCGACCGACTTGTCTGGTTCGAGGCGCATGACGATGCCGAAAGCGCCATCCTGCGTGAGAAGCGCGTCAAGCGCTGGCGGCGCGAGTGGAAGATCGCGCTGATCGAACGGGAAAATCCAGAGTGGCGCGACCGCTTCGATGAGGTCTCGTTCTGACACGAAGATGCCGAGCCCGGTCGCGGACGATCCCGGCTCTCCGGCTGCGCCTGCGGCCGGGATGACGAGGAACAAGGTTATCCAGGCGATATCTACCTCCCATTGCCTCCCTTCACCTTTCGGCGTAAAAGCCCGCGCTCGCCCGAGCCTGTGAATGGCAGGGCCTTCAGGAGAAATTGAGATGGGCTACAAGGTCGCCGTCGCAGGCGCCACGGGTAACGTGGGCCGTGAAATGCTCGACATCCTCTCGGAACGCGGCTTTCCCGCGGACGAGGTGATCGCGCTCGCTTCCCGCCGTTCGGTCGGCCAGGAAGTCTCGTTCGGCGACAAGACCATTAAAGTCAAAGCCCTGGAGAATTACGACTTCTCCGACACCGACATCTGCCTGATGTCGGCCGGCGGCGACGTGTCCAAGCAGTGGTCGCCGAAGATCGGCGCCCAGGGCTGCGTGGTGATCGATAATTCCTCCGCCTGGCGCTACGATTCCGACGTGCCGCTGGTGGTGCCGGAAGTGAACGCCGATGCGGTGAAGGGCTTCACCAGGAAGAACATCATCGCCAACCCGAACTGCTCGACCATCCAGCTCGTCGTGGCCCTGAAGCCGCTGCACGAACTGGCCGGCATCAAGCGTGTCGTGGTGTCGACCTACCAGTCGGTGTCCGGCGCCGGCAAGGACGCGATGGACGAGCTGTTCGCGCAGACCCGCGCGGTGTTCGTCTCCGACCCGATCGAAGCGAAGAAGTTCCCCAAGCGCATCGCCTTCAACGTCATCCCGCAGATCGACGTCTTCATGGAAGACGGCTTTACCAAGGAAGAGTGGAAGATGATGGCGGAGACCAAGAAGATCCTCGATCCGAAGATCAAGCTGGTCGCCACCTGCGTGCGCGTGCCGGTCTTCGTCGCGCATTCGGAATCGGTCAACGTCGAGTTCGAGCGCCCGATCACCGTCGAGGAAGCCACCGTGGCGCTGCGCAACGCCCCGGGCGTGCTCGTCGTCGACAAGCATGAGCCCGGCGGCTACATCACCCCCTACGAGGCGGCGGGCGAAGATGCCACCTACATCTCCCGCATCCGCGAGGATGCGACGGTGGAGAACGGCCTCGCCTTCTGGTGCGTGTCGGACAACCTGCGCAAGGGTGCGGCGCTCAATGCGGTGCAGATCGCCGAGAGCCTGGTCAACCGCAAGCTGCTGATGCCGAAGTCCCAGAAGGCGGCGTGAGCCGGCTTCTGCAGAGCCTTCACAGGCGGCGTGAGCCGGCTCTGCACGAGCCTTGACAGGCGGCGTGAGCCGGCTTCCGCGACCCTGGAGCGGCGGAAGCCCCTCCACGGAGAACATTCAGCGGCCGCCTTCGGGCGGCCGTTGTCATTTCATGCCCCGGCCGTCACCTTTCCGTCGAACTCCCGCAGGAAGACTAGGCCCGACTCGTCACGTATCATGGGAGGCGACATGCTCGCCCGCGCCGTCGCCCTCACTCTGGCGCTCATCGTCCCGGCGCTGCTGGCCCTGTCGTCGCCGGCGGCGGCCCACCCGCATGTATGGGTGGTGGTGAACTCCCAGCTGCTCTACGGGCCGGACGGCACCCTCGCCGGCGTGCGCCACGACTGGACCTTCGACGAGGGCTTCTCCAGCTTCGCGCTGCAGGGACTCGCCACCACGCCGGACGGCAAGCCGACCGAGGCGACGCTGAAGGAACTGGCGCAGGTGAATGTCGATTCCCTCAAGGAATCCGCCTATTTCACCTATGCCAAGCGCGGCAAGGAACAGTTCCCCTTCGGCGAGCCGCGCGACTACAGCCTCACCTATGACGGCACGGCGCTGACGCTGCATTTCACCCTGCCGCTGGAGAAGCCGCTGCCGGCCAGGGGCACGGTGGCGATCGACGTCTACGACCCGACCTATTTCGTCGCCTTCCAGCTCGCCGACAACGATCCGGTCAAGCTCGCCGGCAGCCCGGCCGGCTGCAAGGTCGACCTGCATCGGCCGGATCCGGCGGCCGGCTCCACCACCCTGTCGGAAGGCTTCTTCAACGCCCTCACCACATCGAGCAATTTCGGCTCGCAATTCGCCAACCGCGCCACGGTGAGCTGCCCGTGAAGCGCGCCGGCCTCCTGCTTCCGGCCGGCCTCGGCCTTCTCGTCGCCAGCCTCATCGTCACCAGCCTCATCGTCGCCCTCCCGGCGCTGGCGCAGTCGCCCTTCGGCGTCGCCGCGCCGCCACCGCAGCCGGACGGCATTGCCGGCTTCATCCTCGCCAAGCAGGCGGAATTCTACCGGCTGCTCACCAGCGCCGTGCGCGCCTCGAAGCAGGATGGCTCGGCGCTCACCCTGCTCGGCGGCATCTCCTTCGCCTATGGCATCTTCCACGCCGCCGGCCCCGGCCACGGCAAGGCGGTGATCTCCTCCTACCTGCTCGCCAACGAGGCGAGCCTCAAGCGCGGCATCGGCCTCGCCTTCGCCAGCGCGCTCGCGCAGTCGCTCACCGCCATTCTGGTGGCCGGCCTGTTCGCGGTGGTGCTCGGCGCCACCGCCGCCACCATGGCGCGGGCGGTGTTCCTCATCGAGGTCGCCGCCTATGCGCTGATCGTGCTGCTGGGCGCGCGCCTCGCCTATGTGAAGGCACGCGCGCTGCTGCGGGCCTTGCGGGGCGAGCCCGATCACGTCCATGCCGCCGGCGAGGCCTGCGAGGACGGCCATGCGCATCTGCCCGGCCCGGAGGCGCTGCCGCGTGGCGGTGTCCGAGAATGGTGGACGGCAGTGTTGTCGGTAGGGCTGCGGCCGTGCAGCGGCGCCATCCTGGTGCTGGTGTTCTCGCTGACCCAGGGCATCTTCTGGGTCGGCGCCGCCTCCACCGCGCTGATGGGGGTCGGCACCGCCATCACGGTGAGCGCCATCGCCGCCATCGCGGTGTTCGCCAAGCATCTGGCGGTGCGGCTGGCGGCGAAGCGGCAGGGCTCGGGCGTCACCGTGGCATTGCGGGCGGTGGAACTCTCCGCCGCCCTCGCCCTCGTCGCCTTCGGCCTCGCGCTGCTGTTCGGCTTCATGGCGAGCGAGCGGCTGGGACTGGCGTGAGCGCCGAAGCCTGCTGCCGCATGAACCTCCTGCGTCCTTCGAGGCCCGGCTGCGCCGGACGCCTCAGGATGACGGCATCGCTTTGCAGCAGCAACATTCGTCATGCTGAGGTGCGAGCGGAGCGAGCCTCGAAGCACGCAGGCCCGCACCTTCGCCCGCCCGGCCTCGAGGCGAACCGCAATCAGTCCTTCAGATAGTCGTAGGCCACCTTGCCGAGGCCGAGCGTCAGGTTGGCCTTGAGGTGGACGGCGGAGATGACCTCCAGAACCGGCAGCTTGGCGACGTCGCAGATGGCATGCGGGAACAGGCCGAGCGCCGCAGGGCCGGTCCAGGCCTCCTTGAGCTCGATGTCCTCAAGGTAATATTCGACCAGCTCGCATACGCGCGGGCTGTTGTCGACATGCGGGATGATCTTGATCATCCAGTTCGGGCTCTTCAGCGAGGCGAGCACGGCGTCGTGGTCGAGCGCCTGATACTTGTAGCCCATGGTGCCGCAGGCGCAGAGCACGCTGCCATAGTTCAGCTTGGCGACCAGCGTGTCGCTTTCCACCGCGAAGGTCGGCTTGGCCAGCTTCTTCGGGAAGCCCCAGATCTCGCGGCCGCCGGCGATCGGCGCTTCGTCGTCGAGATACATGGAGTGGACGAAGCCGCCCTTGCGGCCCTCGAACTCTACCGGGATCACCTGCCCGGTCTCGGTGTAGTCGCCGAAGCCGGTCGAATCCGGCATGCGGATGAACTCGTATTTGACGATGGGGTCGATCACCTTCAGCGGCTCGGGCACGACCTTTTCCAGCGCGGCGGGGTCGGTGCGGTAGGTGATGATGAAATATTCGCGGTTGAAGAAGCGATACGGCCCCTTCGGATAGGAAGGGCTGGTCAGCGGCATGGAATAGGCGGTTTTGCGAACGTCTTCGATCTTCATGTAGCGACCCTTCCGCTGGCGAACTCGGCTCAGCCTAGAGGAGATCGATGCGGTGCAACAGGGCGAACCGCGTCACCGAGCCGACACGTTGCGGTCACCTACAGCACCAGCACGCCGGCCATGCCGGCTTCGGTGCCCATGCACAGCGCCCCGCCATCGGCCCGCCAGGCCATGGCGGTCACCGCGCCGCCGTCCGGCCCGCGCGCCAGGATTTCCGCGCCGTCGGAAATGCGCACCAGCATCACCATCCCGTCCTCGAAACCGCAGGCGATCACCTCGTCCTTGGGATGGGCGGCGACACAGGAGACCCGCACGTCGCGCATGGCCAGCATGGTCGGCTGCTTGCCCATCGGCCCGTCCTTGCTGGCGAAGGGCCACAGGATCACCTCGTTGGAGCCGGACGTGGCGAGGAACTTGCCGCCGGCGGCGAATTCCATCGACTTCACCCGCGCCGGGTAGCCGCTCATGCGCATGTGGCCGCCATCGGCGAGCCGCCAGCCATGCAGGGCCGGCTCCTGCATCGTCGTCACCACGAAGCGCATGTCGGGGCTCCAGGCGACGCCACGATGCGAGCCCTTCCATTCCAGCATCTCGGGCTTGGCCTGCGCATTGGGAAACCACAGCGACACGCCGCCATAATGGGCGACGGCAAGGCGCGTGCCCTTGGGCGCGAAGGCGAGGCCGCCGACGGTGGAGACCGCGTCCAGCGTCTTCGGCTCGCCCTTGGCGGGGCGGAAATGCGCGGTCTTGCCGACCGAGAAGGCGACCGCCCCATCGGCACCCGTGGCCACCTGGTCGATCCAGCGGCCGCGCTGCTCGAACAGCACCTCCATCGAGCCGTCGCCCCGCGTGCGCACCACCCGCCCGTCGTCGCCGCCGGTGAGGATGCCGCGCGCGTCGCCGGCAAAGGCGAGCAGCGCGCCCTTATGCGCCTCGACCCGCGCCGGCTCGTCGCCAGCGAAGGCGAGCACGCCCTCGCCGAGCGCGAAGACCGGCGTCGCGCCGAGATAGCGCGCGCCGACCGCGGCGCCCCCGAGGGGGTGCACGCGCAGTTTCGATGTCAGGGACGAGGGAGTGCTGGAAGCGGTCATGGGGGATTTCGGCAAGAGGAGGCTGACGCCGGACTAGCGCATATCGTGCCCGGCGTCACGCCACCCGATCACGCCACGCAAATCATGCCACGCAGGAACGGAACCCCTTCTCCAGCGCCGGGACGTCGAGCTTGCGGCCGATGAACACGATGCGGCTCAGCTTCGGCTCGCCATCCTTCCACGGCCGCTGGTGATCACCGTCGAGGATCATGTGCACGCCCTGGAAGACGAAGCGGTCCGGGTCGTTCTTGAAGGCGAGGATGCCCTTGGAACGCAGGATGTTCGGCCCCTCGCGCTGGGTCAGTTCCTGGATCCACGGGAAGAACTTGTCCGGGTCGAGCGGCAGGTCGCTGGTGAAGGACACCGAGCGCATGTCCTCGTCGTGATAGTGCTTGTGGCCGCCCTCGAGGAAGTCGGGGTCGATGGCCTGGATGCGGTCGAGGTCGAACGCCCCCTGCCCCAGCACCTTGTCGATGGCGATCTCCGAACGCTGCGTGCGGTGAACGCGGGCAAACGGGTTGATCGCCCGGATCCGCATCTCGACGTCCTTCAGCTCCTCCTCGGAGACGAGGTCGGTCTTGTTGAGCAGGATGACGTCGGCGAAGGCGATCTGGTTCTTGGCCTCGGGGGCGTCCTTCAGCCGGTCCTTCAGCCATTTGGCATCGGCGACGGTGACCACGGCGTCGAGCGTGGTCTTGCCGCCCACGGTCTCGTCGACGAAGAAGGTCTGGGCCACCGGGGCCGGGTCGGCGAGGCCGGTGGTCTCGACGATGATGCCGTCGAAGCCGTCCTTGCGCTTCAGCAGCCCGTCGATGATGCGGATGAGGTCGCCGCGCACGGTGCAGCAGATGCAGCCATTGTTCATCTCGAACACTTCCTCGTCGGCGCCCACCACGAGGTCGTTGTCGATGCCGATCTCGCCGAACTCGTTGACGACGACGGCGAATTTCTTGCCGTGCGGCTCGGAGAGGATGCGGTTGAGCAGCGTGGTCTTGCCGGCGCCGAGATAGCCGGTGAGCACGGTGACGGGAATCTTGTTCGCCTGAGTTTCGGGCATGGAAGTTCGCTCCAGTCTTTACTTTTCCTCTCCCCGTTGGGGAGAGGTGGCCCGCGAAGCGGGTCGGTGAGGGGCTACGCGACCGGAAAGCCGGAATAACCCTCACCCACCCATCTTCCCCATTGGGGAGAGGGAGTTCCCCTCAGCTCGACAGCGCCGCCGAGAACTCGCGGATGTTATTCTGTATCATGTCGATATAGGTGCTGGCCGGACCCTTGTCATCGGACAGCGCGTCGGAAAATACCGTGCCGCCGATCTTGGCATCGGTCTCCTTGGCGATGCGCTTGATGAGGCGCGGGTCGGAGATGTTCTCCATGAATACCGCCGGGATCTTCTCGGCCTTGATCTGGCGGATGATCTTGGCGACGTCCTTGGCCGAGGCCTCGGCCTCGGTGGAGACGCCCTGCGGCGCGATGAACTCCATGCCGTAGGCGGCGCCGAAATAGCCGAAGGCGTCGTGCGAGGTGATGATGCGGCGCTTGTCGGCGGGAATGGCCGCCATCGCCGCCTTCACCTGCGCGTCGAGGGCCGCGAGCCTGGCGAGGTAGCTGGTGGCGTTGGCCTCATACGCCGCCTTGCCGGCCGGATCGGCGGCGATCAGGCCGTCGCGGATATTGGCGACATAGAGCTCGGCATTGGCCACCGACTGCCAGGCGTGCGGATCGGCGATCTCATGCGCGTGGCCGGTCTCCGGCTGCGCGCCATGGGCATGGGCGTCGCCCTCCTCTTCCTCCATTTCGCGCGCCTGCACGCCCCTGGAGGCGACGACGACCTCCGCCTTGGTGCCGGAGGCCTTGACGAGGCGGTCCATCCAGCCCTCGAAGCCGAGGCCGTTGACGAACACCACCTTGGCGGCCGCCACCTTCCTGGCGTCGGCCGGCGCCGGCTGGAAGACATGGGCGTCGCCATCCGCGCCGACCAGCGTCGAGACGGCGATCCGGTCGCCGCCGACATTCTTCACGAGGTCGCCGAGGATGGAAAACGACGCGACGACCGGCATCTTGGCGTCCGACTGCGCCGCCGCCGGGGCGACGAGCGCCAGCAGCAGTGAGGCCGCGGCGGCCAGGCGAGAGAGCTTCATGGCAGAACTCCTTCAGGCTTCGAGATGTCTGCGGGGCAGCAGTCGCGGAACGATGCCGCCGATCGGGCCCAGCAGGACCGAGACGGCATAGGCGCCGCCGGCGACGAGGATGATGGCGGGGCCCGAGGGCACGCCGAGATGGTAGGAGACCAGCAGCCCGACGATGCCCGAGCCGCAGGCGACCAGGATGGCGGCCCCGACCATGGTCGAGAGGTCGCGCGCCCAGAAACGGGCGGTGGCGGCCGGCAGCATCATCAGGCCCACCGCCAGCAGCGTGCCGAGCGCATGGAAGCCGCCGACGAGGTTGAACACCACGAGGCCGAGGAACACCAGATGCGTCGGCGTGCCGGCCCGGCTCACCGAGCGCAGGAAGCCGGGATCGACGCATTCCACCACCAGCGGCCGCCACAAGGCGGCCAGCGCCAGCATCGAGACGGTCGACACGCCGACGATCAGCAGCAGGGTCGGGTCGTCGAGCGCCAGCACGGTGCCGAACAGCACATGCAGCAGGTCGACATTGGAGCCGCGCAGCGACACCAGCATCACGCCGAGCGCCAGCGAGATCAGGTAGAAGGCGGCGAGCGCCGCGTCCTCCTTCATCTGCGTCGCCCGCGCCACCGCGCCGGCGCCGATCGCCACCACGAAGCCGGCGACCAGCCCGCCCAGCGTCATCGCGAACAGGTTCAGCCCGGCGGCGAGGAAGCCGACCGCGGCGCCGGGCAGGATGGCGTGGGCCATGGCGTCGCCGGCGAGGCTCATCCGCCGCAGCATCATCAGCACGCCAACCGGCCCGGCGCCGAGGCCGAGCGCGATGACGCCGACCAGCGCCCGGCGCATGAAGTCGAATTCCGCGAACGGCGCGATGAGGAGATCATAGGGGTTCATGCCGCGCGCTCCGGCAGGCAGGCGCTGGCGCCCTCGTCCCAGGCCTCGCACATGCGGCGCGCCTTGAGGAGGTTGGAAGGGGTCAGCACCGCCCGGGTATCCCCCCACTCGACCATCGAGCGGGCGAGCAGCAGCGTGCGCGGGAAATGCTCGCGCACCAGTTCGAGGTCGTGCAGCACCGCCAGCACGGTGCGCCCCTCGCCGTGCCAGCGTTCCACCAGCGCGACGAGGTCGCGCACGGTGGCGGCGTCGAGCGCGGTGAACGGTTCGTCGAGCAGGATGATCTCGGCATCCTGCAGCAGCAGCCGGGCGAACAGCGCCCGCTGCATCTGCCCGCCGGACAGCGTGCCGATGGCTCGCCGCTCGAAACCCTCGAGCCCGACGGCGGCGATCGCCTCGCCGATGCGTTCGCGGTCGGCACGGCCGACGCCGCCGAACAGCCCGGTGCGCCGCCACAGGCCGAGCGCGACCAGGTCGTAGACATGGATCGGGAACGAGCGGTCGAGCTCGGCCGCCTGCGGCAGGTAGGCGAGGCGCCGGCGGTCGCCGTCCGGCCGGGCGATGCTGCCCGACAGCGGCGAGATGAGCCCGGTTATCCCCTTGAGCAGCGTCGACTTGCCTGCCCCGTTCGGACCGCAGACGGCGACGAGATCGCCCTCCGCCACAGATCCGCTCAGGTGATGCACCGCCGGATGCCGGTCATAGCCGAGCGTCACGTCGCGAAAGGCCAGCACCTCGGCGCCCGCACGTTTTTCGCTCATCACGCGCCTCCCCACAGCACGGCGAGCGCCGCCGCCCACAGCAGCACCGCCACCGGCAGCACCAGCGCCAGCCGGGCCGGCGCGGAAAGGCGCAGCAGCGAGGGCGCGGCCGCCACCGGCCGGCGACCCGCCGGCCGGGCGTGGGAATGCGGGTGGGGATGCGGCTCGGAAGGAGCGTGATGGTGGTGATGCGACACGGACATGCGAGACCTCGACAAGGTCACTATCGATACAACATATCATTCGGCCGCGTCCAGCGCCTTGATACAATGTAGCAGAGCCATGTCGATTTTTGGTGCAGCGCGGCATATGCGCCGAAATGCCCGTGCGGAGCGTCTCGACGGCGCCGCTTCCACGACCTATTAGGAAGCGCTTTGTCGGCCGGAATGTCCGGCATATTCGATCGGGAGCCCGTTCATGGATATTTCACGCATTTCGGCCGGACCGAATCCGCCGGAGGAAATCCACGCCTTCATCGAGATCCCGGCCGGCGGCGCGCCGGTGAAGTACGAACTCGACAAGGAATCCGGCGCGATCTTCGTCGACCGCTTCCTGCACACGCCGATGTTCTATCCCGGCAATTACGGCTTCATCCCGCAGTCGCTCGGCGACGATGGCGACCCGCTCGACGTGATCGTGCTCTCCCCGGTGGCGCTGATGGCCGGCTGCGTCATCACCTGCCGCCCGGTCGGCGTGCTGATGATGACCGACGAGAAGGGCGGCGACGAGAAGGTCCTCGCCGTGCCGGTCGACAGCGTCTACCCGTATCACTCGACGATAAAGACCTATAAGGACCTGCCGCCGCTCATCGTCGATCAGGTCACCCATTTCTTCACCCACTACAAGGACCTGGAGAAGGGCAAGAAGGTCACCGTCGCCGACTGGCAGGGCCCCGAGCGCGCCCGCGAGCTGATCGTCAAGGCGATCGAAGCCGCCAAGAAGTGAGCACCGGATGCCGCCGCGGCATCGGCGGCGCAGGTGGATCCGACGAAAGCTGGTGACCCGACGAAAGTTAAAGGGCCGTCCGCCTCCTGCGGGCGGCCCTTGGCATTTCGATTGCTCCGTCTTCCGCGATACCTGCTTCCGCGGCCAGTGAGCCCGCGGGCGTTCTACCGGAGTGACGATGCCCCTCAATTTTCACAACCGCGGGAACTATCGCGACCGCATCGTCCCGGCCGCCGAGCTGCCGCAGCTCGGCCCGCCGCCCTACAGGGACAGCTTCCCGGTGAAGCTGCCGGACGGCGACTGGGCGGACCTGCCCTTCCTCGCCCTGCCGCCGGATTTCGAGACGGCGATTGCCTATCTCTGCATCACCGAGAACTCGTTCGAGCTGGAAGACCGGCTCTCCTCGGCCATCGTCGAGGAAGTGCGCGACCTCCGGCCGGACGTGGTCGTCGGCATGCCGACGCTGGGCATGGTGCTGGCCGCCTCGGTGGCGAAGAAGCTCGGCCATCCGCATTACGTGCCGCTCAGCTACTCGCGCAAATTCTGGTTCGAAGACGAATTGTCCATCCCGGTCATCTCCATCACCAGCCCGCTGAAGCCGAAGACGGTGTTCATCGACCCGCGCCTGCTGGAGCGGCTGGAGGACAAGCGGGTGCTGCTGGTGGAGGACGTCATCTCGACCGGCGGCACCGTCTCGGCCGAGCTGGAGCTAATGAAGCGCATCGGCGCCGATGTCGTCGGCGTCGCCACCGCCATCAAGGAGACCAATGTCTGGCAGAAGACGCTGGGCGCCATCGACCCGGCATGGCCGGGCCTGGTGCGGGCGCCCATCGCCTGCCCGCTGTTCCGCAGGGGCGAAGGCGGCTGGATCCCGGACTGGTCGACCCTGCCGGCCTGAGACGCCCTCAGTCGCGGAACCCCATCGCCGCCAGTGCCGCCCGCAGCGCCGGCGGCACCGTCACGCCCTCCTGCGCGGCGCGGGCGCGGTTGGCGAGCCGCCGCTGGCCGGGAAGCCGCGCGCCGGGCTCGTCCTCGATGGTGCTCGCCAGGCGCTCCAGATGGTCGAGATAGGCCGCGCCCGCGGTCCTGCCCGGATCTATGGCGAGGATCACATGGCCCACCGCCGCCGGCGGGCCCTCGCCGTCGAAGAAGCTCGGCGCGTCGAAGGCGAAGGTCGAGGCGGTGAGCCCCGCCGCCATCACCTCGATGATGAAGGCCAGCGCCGTGCCCTTGGCCTCGCCCATCGGCACCATGGTGCCGGCGAGCCCGGCCTTGGAATCGGTGGTCGGACGTCCTTCCGGATCGAGCGCCCAGCCCTCGGGAATCGGCTCGCCCCGCTGGGCGGCCGCGAGCACGTTGCCGCGCGCGACCTTGGCGACGGACAGATCGACCACCGCCGGCGGCCGGTCGCGCAGCGGCGTGGCGAAGGCCAGCGGATTGGTGCCGAACACCGCCTTCCTGCCGCCCCAGGGCGCGATGGAGGCCGACGCATTGGAGAAGGCCAGCGCCACCAGCCCGCGCGTCGCCAGCGCTTCGACCGGCTGGCCGGCGACGCCGAAATGGCTGGAGCGCCGGATCGAGACCAGCGCGATGCCGGTCTCGCGGGCGATCGCCTCGGCCTCGGGCAGCGCATGGTCGATAGCCGGGTAGGCGAAGCCGTTGCCGGCATCGACGACCAGCACGCTCGGCGCCGCGCGCCGGCTCGTCGGCACCGCATGGCCGTCGATCTTGCCGGCCGCCACCATCGCCGAGTAGCTCGGCAGCCGCGCGAGCCCGTGGCTGCCGAGCCCGTCCGCTTCGGCGCCGACGAGGGCGCGGGCGGTGATCGCGGCATTCCCCGCGCTGGCGCCGAAGGTCTCCAGCACGCGGGCGGCATAGCCGCGCGCCTCCTCGACGGTGAGGCGCATCGTCGGCGGCGTCTTCTCGATCATGTTCAAAGCGCGGCCCCTCCGAGCGGCCCGGCCGGCAGGCGCGACAGGTCGAACCGATGCACGTCGGCGAGCAGCGACACCAGGGCCCGCGCGCCGTAGAGCGCGCAGGCGCGGCCCTTCTCCGGGTCGGCCTCGGTGGCATCGCCCATGGCGCCCATCGGGTTGATGTCCTGCGCCATCCAGCCGAAGCCGGCCGGCGTGCCGGCGCGCAGGAAGGCGAATTCCTGCTCCATCGCCAGCGTCGCCGGCGGGAAGTCGCGGATTTCCCCGGTGCGCACCATGTCGGGGCGGAACTCCATCATCAGCGCCGTCTCGACGCCGCCGGCATGGATGCCGTGCTGGCGCTCGGTCGGCGAGAACAGGCCCTCGGGATAGCCGAAGCGATGCCAGGACACCGTCACCGCCAGCATGCCGAGCCGGGCGCGCAGCTCGCGCGCCACGATGTCGAGCGTGGAGACATTGCCGCCATGCGAGTTGACCAGCACGATCTTGCGCACCCCGGCGCGGAAAACGCTCTCGCCGATCTCGATCCAGGCGCGGCTCACCGTCTCGGCCGACAGCGTCAGCGTGCCGGGAAAGAAGATGTGCTCGTTGGATTTGCCGATCGCCTGCAGCGGCAGGAACACCGCCGGCAGGTCGTCGGGGAGGAGCCCCATCACCTCGTCGAGATAGCCCTGCCCGATCATCGCGTCGACGCCGACCGGCAGATGCGGCCCGTGCTGCTCCACCGCCGCCACCGGCAGCACGGCGATCCAGTTGCCGACATCGCCTTGAGCGAAATCGGGCCAGGTCATTTCGGTCCAGAAGCGTTTGGGCGGCATGGTGCAGGTCCGGGCAGGTAGCTGACGGGCGGGTTGGCTGACGGGCGGGTTCTAGGCTCAATCGGCGCGCGCCGCCAGCGCCTCGACCTCCACCTTGAACTCCGGCCGGGTGAAGCCGGAGACGATCATCAGCGTCGAGGCCGGCGGCGGATCGGCGATGAACCGGTCGCGCGCCGCCATGTAGCCCGCCATATGCGCCCGGTCGGTGACATAGGCGTTCAGCCGCACGATATCGGCCGGACCCATGCCGGCCTCGGCGAGGCAGGCGGCGATGGCGCGGAAACACAGATCCGCCTGCTCCTCCGCGCTTTCGGGGATGACGTCGTCTGTGGAAAGGCCGAGCTGGCCGGAGACCAGCAGCAGCCGCGCCCCGGCCGGCACCTCGACGGCATGGCTGTAGCGGGCGAAGGGGCGGCGGACCGCCGCGGGGACCAGATGGCGCAGCATGGCCGCGAGCCTAGGCGCGCAAAAATCCACCGGCAAGCGGGCATCGCAGATATGTGCATCGGCTTTAAGCTCGCCTAGTATGGCGGCATTGCCTCCGGCACGGCCTGTTGGGAGACCCGTTGATGCGCCAGATTCTGCGCAATATTGCCCTGCGCTCTCTTGTCCTGCGTTCGCTCGCCGTCCTCGCGGCCGCGGCTGTCCTCGCCGCCGCGCCGCGCGCGGCCTCGGCGGCCGACAAGGTCACCTTCGGCACGAACTGGGTGGCGCAGGCCGAGCATGGCGGCTTCTACCAGGCAGTGGTCGACGGCACCTATGCCAAATACGGGCTCGACGTCACCATCCTGCCCGGCGGGCCGCAGGCCAATAACCGCCTGCTGCTCCCGGTCGGCAAGATCGACTTCTACATGGGCGCCAACATGCTGCAGGCCTTCTCCTCGGTGGTGGAGGGCATCCCGACGGTGATCGTCGCCGCCATGTTCCAGAAGGACCCGCAGGTGCTGATCGCGCACCCCGACGTCGCGACCTTCGAGGATCTGAAGAAGAAGACCCTGTTCATCTCCAAGGAGGGCCTCGCCAGCTACTACCAGTGGCTGGTGGCGGATTACGGCTTCAGCGAAAGCCAGGTGAAGCCCTACACCTTCAACGCCGCGCCGTTCCTCGCCGACAAGAACAGCGCCATGCAGGGCTACATCACCTCCGAGCCCTATGCGGTGGAGCAGCAGGGCGGCTTCAAGCCGAAGCTGTTCCTGCTCGCCGACCAGGGCTTCGACACCTATTCGACGACCATCGAAACCCGCAGCGAGCTGGTCAAGTCCAACCCCGACCTGGTGCAGCGCTTCGTCGATGCCTCGATCATCGGCTGGTACAATTACCTCTATGGCGACAACGCCAAGGCCAATGCGCTGATCAAGAAGGACAACCCGGAGATGACGGACGAGATGATCGCCTTCTCCATCGACAAGCTGAAGGAGTACGGCATCGTCGATTCCGGCGACACCAGGAGCCTCGGCGTCGGCGCGATGACCGATGCCAAGATCAAGAGCTTCTATGACAAGATGGCCCGCGCCAAGGTGGTCAAGGCCGACATCGACTACAGGAAATCCTACACGACCCAGTTCGTGAACAAGGGCGTCGGCAAAGACCTTGCCCCGAAGTGAACCGATCTCGCCCCGAGATGAGCGGCACCCGCACGTGATCGACGCGGCCGAACGCGACCGGCCGGCGGCAGCCCCGCCCGGCGCCGGGCCGCCGCTGCTGCGTCTGTCCGGCGTCGGCAAGCGCTTCGGCAACGCGGTGACCGCCCTCGACGGGCTCGACATGGAGGTGCGCCAGGGCGAGTTCCTCTCGCTGCTCGGCCCCTCCGGCTGCGGCAAGTCGACGGCGCTGCGGCTGATCGCCGGCCTTGCCGAGCCGACCAGCGGCCGTATCGACTTCAATCGCGCCCCAAGGGCGCCCCGCCCGAAGGGGCCTCCGTCCATCGGCCATCCTGCCGCCGGCCACCCCTCCGTCGGCCACCCCTCCGTCGGCTTCGTCTTCCAGGAGCCGACGCTGATGCCGTGGGCGAGCGTGTTCGCCAATGTCCACCTGCCGCTCAGGCTCGCCGGCATCTCCCGCCGCGAGGCCGAGCCGGCGATCCGCGAGGCGCTGGCGCTGGTCGGGCTCGACGGCTTCCACGACGCCTATCCGCGCGAGCTCTCCGGCGGCATGAAGATGCGCGTCTCCATCGCCCGCGCCCTCGTCACCAGGCCGCGCCTGCTGCTGATGGACGAGCCCTTCGCCGCGCTCGACGAGATCACCCGCTTCAAGCTCAACAACGATCTTCTGCAGGTCTGGCGGCAGCTCGACTGCACGGTCGTCTTCGTCACCCATTCGGTGTTCGAATCGGTCTATCTCTCCACCCGCATCCTGGTGTTCCGTGCCCGGCCCGGCCGGGTGGCGGCGGAACTGTCGATCGATCCCGACCTGCCGCGCGACGAGGCCTTCCGCACCTCGCCGGAATATGTCGGCCTGTGCCGGCAGACCTCGCAGGCGCTCGCCGCCGCCATGAACGCGACCTGACGGGGCGGCGGATGGGCGAGGCATGATGGGGCAGCGGCTGGAAAATTCCGCCTTCCGCTGGCTGCTGCCCCTCGCGGTGCTGGCCCTCGTCGTGCTCGGCTGGGACCTCGTGGTGCGGCTGAACGACCTGCCGCCCTATATCCTTCCCAGCCCCGGCCGGGTGCTCTCCACGCTCATCGCCGACCGCGACGTGCTCGTCGGCTCGCTGATGGTGACGCTGCGCACCAGCCTGATCGCCCTGGCGATGGCGGCGGTCGGCGGGGCGGCGCTGGCGCTGCTGTTCGCCTCGGCCCGCATCGTCGAGTTCTCGCTGTTCCCCATCGCCATCATCCTGCAGGTGACGCCGCTCATCGCCATCGCGCCGCTGATGCTGATCTACCTGTCCACCGACACCGCGGTGCTGACCTGCGCCTGGATCGTCGCCTTCTTCCCGATCCTGTCCAACACCACGCTGGGGCTGAATTCGGTGGAGCCGAACCTGCGCGACCTGTTCCGCCTCGCCGGCGCCGGCCGGCTCCAGACCCTGCTTCTGCTGCAGCTGCCCGCCGCCCTGCCCTATTTCCTCGGCGGCCTGCGCATTGCCGGCGGCCTCGCCCTTGTCGGCGCGGTGGTCGGCGAGATCGCCGCCGGCTCGGCCGGCCAAGGCTCGGGCCTTGCCTTCCGCATCGTCGAATCCGCCTACCGGCTGAACATCCCCCGCATGTTCGCCGCGCTGCTGCTGATTTCACTGGCCGGCATCCTCATCTATGCCGGGCTCAGCCTCATCTCCTGGCTGCTGCTGCGCCGCTGGCACGAGAGCGCGCTGGCGAAGGGGAACTGAGCGATGGGAAACCGCCCGTGACGGAGGCGCATCCATGAGGGAAGCTTTGGCCGCCCGCGCGGCCTTCCTCGCCGATCCGCCGGATCGCTGCCTGCTCGCCGGCCTGCGCGCGCCCGCCTGCCTGCTGCCGCAGGAGCTCGGCGACGCGGATGCCGAAGGGCTGGTCCGTCTCGACATCGCCGTCAGCCATGGCCGCATCGCGCAGGTCGCCCCGCCCGGCCTCGGCGATCCCGCCCTTCCCCGCCTCGATCTCAACGGCGCGCTGGTGCTGCCCGGCCTCATTGACGCCCATGCCCATCTCGACAAAGCCTTCATCTGGCGGCGGGCGCCGAACCCGGACGGCAGCTTCCACGGCGCCCTCGCCGCTGCCGATGCCGACCGCGAGGCGCGCTGGACGGCAGGAGACCTCGCCCGCCGCATGGATTTCGCCCTGCGCTGCGCCCATGCGCACGGCACCGTCGCCCTGCGCACCCATCTCGATTCCATCGGCGCCCAGACCGCGGTCAGCTGGCCGGTCTTCGCCGGGATGCGGGAGCGATGGGCGGACCGCATCGCGCTTCAGGCGGTGGCGCTCACCGCCATCGACCATGTGCTCGACGACAGGGAATTCGCCCCTCTTGTCGCGGCGGTACGGGAATTCGGCGGTGTCCTCGGGGCGTTCACCTATGTGTCGCCCGCCCTCGATGCAGGGCTGGAGCGGCTGTTCGACACCGCCGAGCGCCATGGCCTCGATCTCGACTTCCATGTCGACGAGACGCTCGACCCCGCCGCCCGTTCGCTGGCCCGCATCGCCGAGACGGCGTTGAGGCGCGGCCATCAGGGACGCATCCTCGTCGGCCATTGCTGCTCGCTCGCCCAGCAGGCCGAGGCGGAGATCGACCGCACGCTCGATCTCGTCGCCCGCGCGCGTCTCGCCGTGGTCTCGCTGCCGATGTGCAACCTGTATTTGCTGGACCGCGCCGCCGGCCGCACCCCGCGCGCCCGCGGCGTCACCCTGCTGCACGAGATGCGGGCGCGCGGCATCCCGGTCATGGTCGCCAGCGACAATGTCCGCGACCCGTTCTACGCCTATGGCGATCTCGATCTCGTCGAGGTCTATCGCGAGGCGACCCGCATCGCCCATCTCGACCATCCCTTCGGCGACTGGCCCTCCCTCGTCACCCGCACCCCGGCGGATGTGCTGGGCCTCGACGGCCTCGGCCGCCTCGCCCCCGGCACGCGCGCGGACCTGTCGATATTCCGCGCCCGCGGCCTCAACGAGCTGCTCGCGCGCCCGCAGGCCGACCGCATCGTACTGCGCGCCGGTCGTGCCATCGACACCGCCCCGCCCGACTATGCCGAACTCGACGACCTGATGGGTGTGACCGCATGAATCGGGACAGCACGCGCTACGACCTCGCGGCGCTGAGGCAGCGCCTCGACGGCATCCACCTCGAGGACAATCCGGCGCTGGTCCGCCAGAAGAGCCGCGATTTCTACTGGTACTCGCCGGTGCTCAAGCGCCGGCTCGACGGCGTCACCGGCGATATCGTCGCCTTCGCCGCCAGCCAGGACGACGTGGTGCGCATCCTCGCCGCCTGCGCCGAACTCGCCATTCCGGTGACGCCGCGCGGCGCCGGCACCGGCAATTACGGCCAGGCCATGCCGCTGGCCGGCGGCGTGGTGCTGGACCTGTCGGGGCTGGACAAGGTCGTCTCCATCGCCCCCGGCCGGGTGGTGGCGCAGGCCGGCGCCCTGCTCGCCGATATCGACGCCGCGACCCGCCAAGGCGCTGGCAACACCATCGGGCAGGAGCTGCGCCTGCATCCCTCCACCTATCGCAGCGCCTCCATCGGCGGCTTCATCGCCGGCGGCTCGGGCGGCGTCGGCTCGATCATGTGGGGCGGGTTGCGCGATCTCGGCAACATCCTCGGCCTCACCGTCGTCACCATGGAGGCGGTGCCGCGCATCCTTCACCTCACCGGCGAGGATGTCGGCAAGGTCGCCCATGCCTATGGCACCAACGGCATCGTCACCGAAGTCGCCATGCCGCTCGCCCCGGCCTGCGACTGGGTGGAGGCGATCATCGGCTTTCAGGATTTCACCCGCGCCTGCGCCTATGCCAATGCGTTGGGCGAGCAGGACGCCCTCCTCAAGAAGCTGGTCAGCGTCATCGCCGCGCCGGTGCCGCAGACCTACTTCCTGCGCCACCGGCCCTACCTGCCGGACGGCATGCACGCCGTGCTCGTCATGGTCGACGCGCTCGCCATCGAGGCGTTCGCCGCCTTCACCGCCCGCCATGGCGGCGCGATGCTGTTCCGCTCCGACCTCGCCTCCCCGGAGGCGAAGGCCGGACTGCCGCCGCTCTACGAGCTGTCCTGGAACCACACCACGCTGCGGGCGCTCCGGGTCGACCCGGCGATCACCTACCTGCAGACGCTCTATCCGTTCCCCGACCAGCTCGACCTCGTCGCCCGCATCCATGAACGGCTCGGCGCCGAGGTTCCGGCGCACCTGGAATTCGTCCGCTTCGACGGCAAGATCACCTGCTTCGGCCTGCCGCTGGTGCATTTCACCACCGAGGAACGGCTGGGCGCCCTCATCGCCATCCATGAGGAGATGGGCGCGGTGGTGTTCAATCCGCACCGCTACACGCTGGAGGAAGGCGGCATGAAGCAGACCGACGCCGTGCAGCTCGCCTTCAAGCGCGAGGCCGACCCCGCCGGGCTGCTCAATCCGGGCAAGATGATCGGCTGGGACAACCCGGATTTCGACCTCGCGTCCGGCCGCACCTATCTCTTCAACGGACTGGCGTGAGGGAAAGCCGATGCGTGCGCTCATCGTCTTCTGCCATCCAGTGCCGGACAGCTACGGCGCCGCGCTGCGCGATGCGGTGCTGCGCGGGCTCGCAAGCGCCGGCATAGAGGCCGACCTCATCGACCTCTATGCCGACGGCTTCCAGCCGGTATTGAGCGAGGAGGAGCGGCGCAACTACCACACGCCCGGCCTCAACCGCCTGCCGGTGGAAGACCATCTCGACCGCCTCAAGCGGGCCGACGCGCTGATCTTCGTCGCCCCCACCTGGTGGTACGGGCCGCCGGCGATGCTGAAGGGCTGGCTCGACCGTGTCCTCGTGCCCTACGAGACCTTCGGCATGCCGAGGCCGTTCCGGCCGCTGGACCGCAAGCTCACCAATATCCGCGTGCTCGCCGCGGTGACCACGCTCGGCTCGCCGTGGTTCTGGTGGCGATGGATCGGCCAGCCGGGGCGGCGGATGCTGCTGTCCGGCATCGGCGGCATCGTGCATCCGAAGGCCAGCCGGCTGTGGATGGCGCTGCACGGGATGGATTCGGTCAGCGCCGCCAAGCGCGGGCGTTTCCTTAGCCGGGTGGAAAAACGCTTCGCCGGGCTGAAAATCGCCTCCGGTTAGTTCGATTTTGACGAAACTCGGGTTCTCAGCCATGTTCCTGTCATGACACGCTGTTTCTGCTGCAACAGATAGTTGTTGCCGCCACGCGGTCGACGGGGCTCCCAATGAAGGACGGCTTCGACAAGAGCATCGGTCTTCGCCTGCAACACGCCGCGCGTCTGCAACGCGCCCTTGCCGCACGACGCCTGCAGGAACTCGGTCTTTTTCCGGGACAGGAAACCGTGCTGAAGATTCTGGTGGATACGGACGGCCGCACCATGTCGGAGCTGGCCGCCGCGTTGCGGGTACGCCCGCCGACCGCCTCCAAGACGGTGGGACGGCTGGCGGCGCAAGGGCTTCTGGTGCGCAAGGCGTCGGATTCCGATGCGCGGCTGGTCCGCGTGCATCTCACCGACGAGGGCCGCACGCGCGCCGGCGCCATCGACGGCATCTGGGATTCGCTCGAAGACACCATGGTCGGCAGCATCGACAGCAAGGACCGCAAGCGTCTGCGCAAGCTGCTGCGCCGCATCGAGAAGAATCTCTCCGCCAAGCTCGGCGCCGAGGATCACGATCTCGACGAGCAACCGGACGAGATCGAGGAGCCGGCTTAGCACCGGCCGCCATTTTCGCGCCGCCGCGCTGCGGGAGGGCGGCGCGCTGATTCGTATCCACCGTTCATCCACAGGCTTGTCCACAGGCGGCGCGGGCGGTCCCCGCGCGGCAGGTAGCCGGCGCCGGGCGGCCCGGAGTGCCGGCGCTGCCGGGGGCGGATTGCATCGCCGGCGGTTTGGTGACGAATATCGGCCGGGACGAGACGCCCAGATCCGGCGCCAATATCCGTCACCGGGATCCGCCGCCATCCCCCCGCCGCCGAAGCCCGCCATGAAGACCCCGCCGCCTGCCGAGGAGCCGACAATGTCCGACCCCAAGCCCGCCGATCGCATCGAGCTGCTGCAGACCGGCGCGCTGATGCCGATGATCGAAGCCCAGCTGACCGAGCATTTCATCGTGCACCGGCTGGACGCGGCGGATGCCGAGGCGATGCTGGCGAGCGCCGGCCCACGCATCCGCGCCATCGCCACCGGCGTCGGCGCCACCGGCGGCGGCAAGCGCCGCGTCACCGCTGAGTTGCTCGACCGCCTGCCCGCGGTCGGGATCGTGTCGAATTTCGGCGTCGGCTACGATTCGGTCGACGCCGAGGCGGCCGCCGCGCGCGGCGTCGTCGTCACCAACACCCCCGGCGTGCTCGACGACGACGTGGCCGACCTCACCGTCGCCCTGCTGCTCGCCACCATCCGCCGGCTGCCGCAGGCCGAGCGCTATCTGCGCGCCGGCGCGTGGCCGACCGGCTCCTTCCCGCTCACCGCGACGCTGCGCGACCGCTCGATCGGCATTGTCGGCATGGGCCGCATCGGCAAGGCGATCGCCCGGCGGCTGGAGGGCTTCGGCCGCCCCATCGCCTATCACAGCCGCCGTCCGGCCGCCGAAATCGCCTATCCCCATTATCCCGACCTCATCGCCATGGCGCGCGAGGTCGACACGCTGGTCGTCATCGTGCCCGGCGGCGCCGAGACCCTGCACATGATCAATGCCGAGGTGCTGGCGGCGCTTGGCCCGCGCGGCGTGCTGATCAATGTCGCGCGCGGCTCGGTGGTCGACGAGCCGGCGCTGATCGCCGCGCTTGGGGACGGCACCATCGCGAGCGCCGGCCTCGACGTCTTCGCCACGGAGCCGCATGTGCCCGCGGAGCTGATCGCGCTCGACAATGTGGTGCTGCTGCCGCATGTCGCCTCCGCCACCCATCTCACCCGCAACGCCATGGGCCAGCTGGTGGTGGACAACCTGCTCGCCTGGGCCGCCGGCCGCGCCCCGCTGACGCCGGTGGCCGAGACACCCTGGCCGGCGGTGAAAGAACGAGGCGCACCATGAGACGCCCGAAGCCGGCCCACTCCGCCGCCCTGGCCATGCTGCTCCTCGCGGCGACGCCCGCCGCCGCGCAGGAGCCGCCGGCCGAGGCCGCCCAGCGCCTTGCCGACGCCTATCAGCTCACCAATGCCGACGGCGACCGCAGCTGCGCGCTCACCCTGGTGGCCAAGCCCGCCAGACCCGCCCCCGCCGGCGATCACGGCCCACTTTTCGAAGCCAATCTCGATCGCCCGGCCTGCACGGCGCAGATCACCTTCGCCGCCGACATCGCCGCCTGGTCGCCCGGACCCGGCGATTCGATCCGCCTCCATGCCGGCTCGGGCCGGCTGGTCGCCGAATTCACCGAGGGTGCAGGCGGCACCTGGGAAGCGCTGCGCGAGCGGGACGGCGTCTATTTCCTCGTCAATCCGCGCCTCGCCGAGCCGGTGACGCCCGCCCGGCCGGCCGATCTCTTCGGCCTGTGGAGCCTGTCGCGCGGGCCGGACAGCCCCGCCTGCACCATGATGTTCGGCGAGGACCTGTCGAGCGAGGGCATGTATCCGCTGATGCCGGACGAGGATTGCGCCGCGCTGTTCGGCCGCGTCGTGCCGGTGCACTGGCGCCTCGAGGGCGGCGACCTCATCCTGCTCGGGCCGCAGGGCGAGCAGCTGCGCTTCGCGGCGCAGGAGGAAGGCGGCTGGACCAAGGTGCCGGAGGAGCGCAATCCGCTCGCCCTCTCCCGCACGCCGTGAGGTGCGGTCCCGATCCGCGTGCCCGTGGCCCGCGATGATAGCGCGCGCCGACGACGGCACGCCCGGCACGCACGCCGCTGGTGCCACGCGCCACCCCGGCATTCGCCGGCGCCTCCTCTTCCACGCCTTGCCGCCAGGCTCTGCGGCGGAGGGGCACGGGCATGGCGCCCCGTCTCCGCCCCCGCTAGACTCGCCGCCGCCGACGCCGCTATCGAGAGCGGCGGGTGGGTGTTTCGCGCGTATCAGCCTTGAAGAGAGGACCGGGTGCCGACCAGAGACGACCTGTCGGTGACATTGCCGCAGACTTCGCCGCAGACTTTGCCGCAAACGCCGCCTCACGCCTCCCGCCGCCCTGAACTGGTGGCGGTCGGCGTGTCGCTGGCGCTGCTCGCCGTCCTCGTCGCCACCATGCCCTTCGCCCGCCAGCCGACCGAGCAGACCCAGGCGCTGCTTCCCGCCTATGCCGCGGCCACCTTCGTCATGGAGGTCATCACCGCCGCCCTGCTGTTCGGGCTGTTCCATGTCCAGCGCCTGCAGCCGCTGCTGGTGCTCGCCTCCGGCTATCTGTTCTCGGCGCTGATGGTGCCGGCCTGGGCGCTGTCCTTTCCAGGGGTGTTCGACGCGCTCGGCATCGATTTCGGCCTGCAGGCGACGGCGGCCATCGCCGTGGTGCGCCGGCTCGGCTTCCCGCTCTTCGTGCTCGGCTACGCCCTCGCCCCCTGGCGCGAGACCACCGGCCGCTCCACCCGCCTCGCCGTCGCCGGCAGCCTGCTCCTGGTCTGCGCCGCCGCGATGCTGGCCGTCGGCCTGGTCCTCGTCCATCGCGACCGGCTGCCGCCGCTGATGCAGGATGCGCGCAACGTCGCCGCTCTCTGGCGCTACGTGCCGGTTCTCGGCCTCGGGCTCTACGGCATCGGCATCGGCCTGTTGCTGCTCCGGCGGCGCTCGCAGCTCGACATCTGGGTGTGCCTCGTCCTGTTCTCGCTCGGCATCGAGCTGGTGATGATCTCCTATCTCGGCGGCGCCATCCGCCTCAGCGTCGGCTGGTGGACAGGCCGGCTCTACGGGCTCGCCGCCGCCAGCATCGTATTGATGGCGCTGCTGGCGGAGACCACGACGGTCTATGCCCGCCTTGCCCGCACGCTGGCCGCCGAGCGCCGCGCGCGGCAGGACCGGCTCATCGCCATGGAGGCGCTGTCGGCTTCCATCGCCCATGAGATCAACCAGCCGCTGGCGAGCATGGTGACCAATGCCGACGCCGCGCTGCGCTGGCTGTCGAAGGGCCCGCCGCATCTCGATAAGGTCGAGGCGGCGCTGCGGCGCATCGGCGACGACGGCCACCGCGCCAACAAGGTGGTCACCGGCATCCGCACCATGTTCATGAAGGGTGCGCAGGAGCGCGTCCGCCTCGACCTCAACGCCGTGGTCGAGCAGGCGGTCGGGACCGCCGCGGCCGAGGCGCGGTTCGAGAAGATTCCCATCGAGACCCGGCTGGAGCAGGACCTGCCGCCGATCGTCGGCAACAGCGTGCAGCTGCACCAGGTGATGTGCAACCTGATCGAGAACGCCATCGACGCCATCCGCGCGGCGGGCGACCGGCACCGCCTGGTGGTCATCGCCACCCGGCGCGGCGAGCATGACGAGGTGCACCTGTCGGTCGCCGACAGCGGCGCCGGCATCGATCCGGCGGTGGCGGACCATATCTTCGAGCCCTTCGTCTCCACCAAGCCGGGCGGCATGGGCATGGGGCTGATGTTCTGCCTCTCGATCGTCGAGGCGCATGGCGGGCGGCTGTGGGTATCGCCGAACGTGCCGCGCGGGACGGTCTTCCATTTCTCGCTCCCTGCCGCCATGGTGCCGCTCGCCAGTGCAGGGATGGACTCGTGACGGCAGACCGATGACGATGAACCGATGACCGACCGATCCGCCGTCCATTCAGCGGTTTTCGTCGTCGACGACGATCCGTCCATCCTCGCCTCGCTGGAGAGCCTGCTCGCCTCCGAGGGCCATACCGTGCTCACCTTCGAATCCGGCCAGGCGTTTCTGGCGGCGCGGCGGCCGGACCTGCCGGCCTGCCTGGTGCTCGACGTGCGGCTGCGCGGCTCCAGCGGGCTGGAATTCCAGCGCGAGCTGGAGCGCAAGGGCATCCTCACCCCCATCGTCTTCATCACCGGCCATGGCGACGTGCCGATGTCGGTGGCGGCGATGAAGGCCGGCGCCATCGAGTTCCTGATCAAGCCGTTCCGCGACCAGGACCTGCTCGACGCGGTGCATACCGGCATCGAGCAGGACCGCGCCCGCCGCGCCCGCGACGTGCAGATCACGGAGCTGCGCGAGCGCTATGCCGCCATGACCCCGCGCGAGCGCGAGATCCTGCCGCTGGTGGCGAGCGGCCTCATGAACAAGCAGATCGCCGCCAGCCTGAAGCTCAGCGAAGTCACCGTGAAGGTCCATCGCGCCCAGATCATGCACAAGCTGCAGGCGCGCACGCTGGCCGACCTGGTGCGCATCGCCGACCGGCTCGCCGCCGCCGGCCCCTCGTCCGCGCCTACGTGATTATCCCTAGGCCCAATAGACGCGACACCCCAGGATAATTGTCCGGACCGGACGCGGTTCCTAAAACTCCTCGCTCCGTTCAACCCGCGAGGATGTTCCATGGCGACCGCGACAGCGACCCCCGGCAAGGCCCTGATCGACCCCACCAATCATGCGCTGATCCTCATCGACTTCCAGTCGCAGATGTCGTTCGCGACCAAGTCGATCGACGCCGTCGCCCTGCGCAACAACGCGGCGCTGATCTCGAACGCCGCCGCCGGCTTCAAGGTGCCGACCATCCTCACCACCGTGGCCGAGAAGAGCTTCTCCGGCCCGATGTTCTCCGAGATCACCGACGCCTTCCCCGGCCAGAAGCTGTTCGACCGCACCTCGATGAACACCTGGGAGGACGCCGCCGTCATCGGCGAGGTCAACCGCATCGGCAAGGAGCGCATCGTGCTCGCCGGCCTGTGGACCAGCGTGTGCATCGTCGGCCCGGCGCTCTCGGCGCTGCACCAGGGCTTCGAGGTATGCCATCGCCGATGCCTGCGGCGACGTCTCCGACGAGGCGCATGAGCGCGCCATGCAGCGCATGATCCATGCCGGCGTGCGGCCGATGACCTCGCTGCAATATCTGCTGGAGCTGCAGCGCGACTGGGCCCGCACCGACACCTACGAGATGACCACCGGCATCGCCAGGAAGTTCGGCGGCGCCTACGGCCTCGGCATCATCTACGCCAAGACCATGTTCGGCGTCTCCGAAGGCCATTGAGCGGAGACGGTCATGCCCAGTTTCTCCGCCGCCGACGGCACCTCGATCTACTACAAGGACTGGGGTGCGAAGACCGCGACTCCCGTCGTGTTCTCGCATGGCTGGCCGCTGTCCTCGGACGCCTGGGAGGACCAGATGGTCTTCCTCGCCGAGCAGGGCTATCGCGTCGTCGCCCATGACCGGCGCGGCCATGGCCGCTCCGGCCAGCCGTGGGACGGCAACACCATGGACCAGTATGCCGACGACCTCGGCGCGCTGATCGACGAGCTGGACCTCACCGGTATCGTGCTGGTCGGCCATTCCACCGGCGGCGGCGAGATCACCCGCTATGTCGGGCGCCACGGCACCGCGCGCGTCGCGAAGATGGTGCTCATCGGCTCGGTGACGCCGGTGATGCTGCAGGGGCCGAACAACCCGGACGGCGTCCCGATGGAGGTCTTCGACGGCCTGCGCGCGGCGGTGAAGGCCGACCGCTCGCAGCTGTTCAAGGACTTCACCCTGGCCTTCTACGGCGCCAACCGGGACGGCTCCAAGGTCAGCCAGGGCCTGCGCGACACCTTCTGGATGCTCGGCATGCAGAGCGGGCTCAAGGGCCTTTACGACTGCATCGGCGCCTTCTCGGCGAGCGACTTCACCGAGGAGCTCGAGGCGATCGACATCCCCGTGCTGGTCATCCATGGCGCCGACGACCAGGTCGTGCCGCACGCGATCTCCGCCGAGCGGGCGGTGAAGCTGCTGAAGCACGGCACGCTGAAGCTCTATGAGGGCGGCGACCACGGCCTGCCGGCCACCCACAAGGACCGGATCAACGCTGACCTGCTCGCCTTCATCGCCGGCTGACCGGGCGCGACGCACCGCGCCCGACCTCCACCCCCCGGGCGCCCTTTCGTGCAGATGCGAAACCCGCATCCGCGAAAGGGCGCCATTCTCCAGCGACGATCGGGAGGCCGCATGAAGCTCTATCTCGCCTCGCTCGGCGCCGGCCTGCTGGTCGGCATCGTCTACAGCCTGATCAACGTGCGCTCGCCGGCGCCGCCGGTGGTCGCGCTGATCGGCCTGTTCGGCATCCTCATCGGCGAGCAGGTCGTGCCGGTGGCCCGCCATCTCATGAACGGCGACGGCCTGCGGGCCGCCATCGGCCTCGCCGGCTGCTCCGGCCACGTGCTCGGCCAGCTCCCCGGCCGCCGGAACACGGCCGTCGGCGCCACCGCCCCGCGCCCCGATACGCCGCCCTCGTGACCGGAGACGCCCATGCCGAACCGCCGCCAGTTCATAGCCGGATTCGGCGCCGCCGCCGCCGGCCTGTCCCACTCGCCCTCGGAGGCGCAGACCATGACTGAAGCCGCCAACACCCGGCCCGCGACGCCCGACCTGATCCTGTTCAACGGCCGGGTGACGACGCTCGACCGTTCCAACCCGCAGGCCGAGGCGGTCGCGGTGAAGGACGGCCGCATCCTGCTGGCCGGCTCCACCGCCGAGGCGATGGCGCTGGCCGGCCCGGCGACGAAAAAGGTCGATGTCGGCGGCCGCCGGGTCATTCCCGGCCTGATCGACAGCCACATGCACATCATCCGCGGCGGGCTGAACTACAACATGGAGCTGCGCTGGGACGGGGTGCGCTCGCTCAGCCACGCGATGGAGATGCTGAAAAAGCAGGTCGACATCACCCCGCCGCCGCAATGGGTGCGGGTGGTGGGCGGCTTCACCGAGCACCAGTTCGCCGAGAAGCGGCTGCCGACGCTGGAGGAGATCAACGCCGTCGCCCCCGACACGCCGGTGTTCATCCTGCACCTCTACGACCGCGCGCTGCTCAACTGCGCCGCGCTCCGCGCCGTCGGCTATACCCGCGACACGCCGAACCCGCCCGGCGGCGAGATCGTGCATGATTCCGCCGGCAATCCCACCGGCCTGCTGATCGCCCAGCCCAACGCCACCATCCTCTACGCCACGCTGGCCAAGGGGCCGAAGCTGCCGCCGGAATACCAGAAGAACTCCACCCGCCATTTCATGCGCGAGGTGAACCGGCTCGGCGTCACCGGCGTCATCGATGCCGGCGGCGGCTTCCAGAACTACCCGGACGACTACGCGATCATCGAGGAACTGCACCGCGACGGCGAGCTCACGGTGCGCATCGCCTACAACCTGTTCACCCAGAAGCCGAAGGACGAGCTCGCCGACTTCCAGGGCTGGGCCAGGCAGGTGAAGCCCGGCCAGGGCGACGACCTCTACCGCAACAACGGCGCCGGCGAGATGCTGGTCTATTCCGCCGCCGATTTCGAGGATTTCCAGGTCGCGCGGCCGGACATGCCGCCGAACATGGAGACCGACCTGGAGCCGGTCATCCGCCTGCTGGCGGAGAATCGCTGGCCGTGGCGGCTGCACGCGACCTATAACGAGACCATCTCCCGCGCCCTCGACGTGTTCGAGAAGGTCAACCGCGACGTGCCGCTGGCCGGGCTCAACTGGTTCTTCGACCACGCCGAGACCGTCACCGACCGCAATATCGAGCGCATCGCCGCGCTTGGCGGCGGCATCGCCGTGCAGCACCGCATGGCGTTCCAGGGCGAGTATTTCGCCGAGCGCTACGGTGCCAAGGCCGCCGAACGCTCCCCGCCGGTCCGCCGCATGCTGGACATGGGCGTGCCGGTCGGCGCCGGCACTGATGCCACCCGCGTCGCCTCCTACAATCCGTGGGTATCGCTGTCCTGGCTGGTCACCGGCAGGACCATTGGCGGCATGTCGCTCTACCCGGCCTCCAACCGGCTCGACCGCGAGACCGCGCTCAGGCTGTGGACCGAGGCCAATACCTGGTTCTCCAGCGAGACCGGCAAGAAGGGGCGGATCGCTCCCGGCCAGCTCGCCGACATCGCGGTGCTGTCGGACGATTATTTCGCGGTGCCGGACGACGCCATCCAGGACATCACCTCGGTGCTGACCGTGCTCGGCGGCAACCCGGTGCATGGCGACGGCGATTTCAGCGACCTCGCGCCCGACCTGCCGCCGCCGATGCCGGACTGGTCGCCGGTGCGCCGCTTCGGCGGCTACCAGCAGCGGGCGCAGGCGGAAGGCAACAAATACACCTTCGCCCGGCTGTGCGGCTGCGCCAGCGAATGCAACGTGCACGGCCACGCCCATGCCGGCGCCTGGGGCGCAGGCGTGCCGGTGTCGGACGAGCGCTCCTTCTGGGGAGCGCTCGGCTGCGCCTGCTGGGCGGTATGAGGGGTGGCAAAGCGCGACGGCCCGGCTCCCTCTCCCCGGCGGGGGGAGGAGATCGGAGACGGTGCCTTCCGTCATCCCGGACGGTCCGCAGGAGCGAGGTCAACCCGTCGACGACAATTCCACCAGGAGAGCGGCCCGGCTCCCTCTCCCCGTCGGGGAGAGGGGTGGGGTGAGGGGGAGACGCGGCGGCCGAAGCAAGGCCCCTCACCGACCCGCTGCGCGGGCCACCTCTCCCCGGGGAGAAGAAGCCGGAAGCGGTGCCGTCCGTCGTCCCCGGCCGAGCCCGGCCACGACGCCGGTTTGGTAACGCAAGGACAGGCCCGAGACAGCCGATGAGGACGGAGACCGACATGAACAGCCCCCCGAGCACCGCCGCCCTCCCCGCCCTCGCCCGGCGCATCCTTTCGCCGGCGCCGGTCCGCTTCCTCGCGCTCGCCGCCCTTTGCGCCGCCTATATCCAGGGCGGCCTCAACAAGGCGCTCGACTTCCCCGCCGCGCTCGCGGAGATGGCCCATTTCGGCCTCGCCCCCGCCGCCCCCTTCGCGGTGGCGGTGATCGTGCTGGAGCTCGGCGCGTCAGTGATGATCCTCGCCGGCATCGGCCGCTGGCTCGGCGCGCTGGCGCTCGGCGGTTTCACGCTGGTGGCGACGCTGATGGCCAACCGCTTCTGGGAGATGGCGCCGCCGGAGCGGTTCTTCGCCGCCAATTCCTTCTTCGAGCATCTCGGCCTCGCCGGCGGCTTCGTGCTGGTCGCGTGGTACGATCTCACCCATCGAGACTGAGGAGCCAGCCGTTGAGCGAGCCGTCCGCCACCCCCGTCCCGCCCGCTGCCCCGCCCGCCGCTCCCGCGGGCAGCTTCGCGCCGCTGCACCGGCCGGTCTTCGCCGTGCTGTGGGCGGCGACCGTGCTCGGCAATACCGGCTCCTTCATGCGCGACGTGGCGAGCGCCTGGCTGGTGACCGACCTGTCCGCCTCCCCCGCCGCGGTGGCCGCGGTGCAGGCCGCCGGCATGCTGCCGATCTTCCTGCTCGCCATCCCCGCCGGCGTGCTCTCCGACATCCTCGACCGCCGCAAGTTCCTCATCTTCATCCAGCTCATGCTCGGCGCGGTCAGCGCCACGCTGATGGTGCTGGCCTATGGCGGGCTGATGAGCATCTCCTCGCTGATCGCCCTCACCTTCATGGGCGGCATCGGCGCGGCGCTGATGGCGCCGACCTGGCAGTCCATCGTGCCGGAGCTGGTGCCGAGGACCGAGCTGAAAAGCGCGGTGGCGCTGAACTCGCTCGGCATCAACATCGCCCGCTCGATCGGGCCGGCGGTCGGCGGCGTGCTGCTCGCCGCCTTCGGCGCCGCCGTCACCTACGGGGCGGACGTGGCGAGCTATGCGATCGTCATCGCCGCGCTCATCTGGTGGAAGCGGCCGGCGAGCGTGCAGGACGCGCTGAGCGAGAACTTCACCGGCGCCTTCCGCGCCGGGCTGCGCTATGCCCGCTCCAGCCGCGAGCTGCATGTGGTGCTGTTGCGCGCCGTGGTGTTCTTCGCCTTCGCCAGCGCGGTGTGGGCGCTGCTGCCGCTGGTGACGCGCGAATTGCTGCACGGCGACGCCGCCTTCTACGGCCTGCTGCTGGGTTCGGTCGGGGCCGGGGCGATTCTCGGCGCCTTCGCCCTGCCGAGCCTGCGCACCCGGCTCGATGCCGACGGCCTGATGCTCGCCGCCGCCCTCCTCACCGGCTGCGCCGCCGGGGCGCTGGCGCTCGCCCCGCCGAAATGGGCGGCGGTGCCGATCCTCATAGCCATGGGCGGAGCCTGGATCGTCGCCCTGACGACGCTGAACGCCACCGCGCAGGCGATCCTGCCGAACTGGGTGCGCGGTCGCGCGCTCGCCGTCTACCTCACCGTGTTCAACGGCGCCATGGCCGGCGGCAGCATCGGCTGGGGTCTCGTCGCCCAGCAGGTCGGGCTGTCGGTCGCCCTGCTCGCATCGGCCGCCGGACTGGTCATTTCCGGGCTCATCGTACACCGCATCGGCCTGCCGACCGGCGAGGCCGACCTCACCCCGTCGAACCACTGGCCCGAGCCGTTGCTGGCCGAACCGGTAGCCGGAGACCGCGGCCCGGTGCTGATCCTCATCGAGTACCGCGTCGGCAAGGAGGACCGTCCCGCCTTCCTCGCGGCGCTGCAGAAGCTGTCGCAGGCCCGACGCCGCGACGGCGCCTACGGCTGGGGCGTCACCGAGGACGCCGCCGATCCGGCACTCGTCGTCGAGTGGTTCATGGTCGAATCGTGGGCCGAGCACCTGCGCCAGCACCGCCGGGTCTCGCATGCCGATGCCGACGTCCAGGCCGAGGTCCGGGCGTTCCACAAGAGCGTGGAAGGCCCGGTGGTGCGGCATTTCCTCACCGTGGACCCGCGCCGGCCAAGCTGAAAAGAAACCGGCGCAGGTACTTGCTGCTGCCTCAGCGCCGCAGCAGGTTGGTCTTGGCGAGGTCGAGCACCTCGTCGCCCCGCCCGCTCATCACCGCGCGGATCATCCACAGGCCGAAACCCTTGGCCTGCGCGAACTCGATGGTCGGCGGCATGGACAGTTCCTGCGTCGCGGTGACCACGTCGAGCACCGCCGGCCCGTCATGCGCCAGCACGTCCTTCACCGCGCCGGGCAGGTCGCCCGGATCCTCCACCCGCACGCCATGGATGCCCATGGCGCGGGCCATGGCGGCGAAATCCGGGTTGTCCAGATTGGTACCGAGCTCGACGAAGCCCGCCGCCTTCATCTCCAGCGCGACGAAACCGAGCACGCCATTGTTGAAGATCACCACTTTCACCGGCAATTTCATCTGCTTGAGGGTGATGAGGTCCCCCATCAGCATGGTGAAGCCGCCATCGCCGGAGAGCGAGATCACCTGCCGGCCGGGCTGCGACGCCTGGATGCCGATCGCCTGCGGCATGGCATTGGCCATGGAGCCATGCACCAGCGAGCCGACAAGGCGCCGCTTGCCGTTCATGGCGAGATAGCGGGCGGCCCAGATGGTCGGGGTGCCGACATCGAAGGTGAACGCCGCATCCTCGGCCGCCTGCTCGCTGACCAGCCGGGCGAGATATTGCGGGTGGATCGGCAGCCGGCCCGGCGTGCCGGTGGCGAGGTCGTCCAACCCCTTGCGGGACTTGCGATAACGCGCGACCGCCTCGTCGAGATGCAGCCGGTCCTCCTTGCTCGCCAGCTTCGGGATCAGCGCCTCCAGCGTCGCCCCGACATCGCCGACCAGGCCGAGATCCAGCGCGCAGCGCCGGCCGAGCTGCTCGGGCCGGATGTCGATCTGGGCGATCCTGATGCCGGTGGGCAGGAACTGCTTGTAGGGAAAATCGGTGCCCAGCAGCAGCAGGGTGTCGCAGGCATGCATGGCCTCGTAGCCGGAGGCAAAGCCGATGAAACCGGTCATTCCGACATCGTAGGGGTTGTCGTACTCGACGTGTTCCTTGCCGCCAAGGGCATGCACGATCGGGCTTTTCAGCTTTTCCGCCAGCGCCATCAGCGAGGCATGCGCCCCGGCGCAGCCGCGCCCGCAGAACAGCGTGACGCGCTCGGCCTCGTTCAGCATCCTGGCCAGCCGGTCGATCTCCTCCTCGCTCGGCCGCACCACCGGCGCCACCGGCAGCAGGCCGGCATTGGCGGAAACCGGACGGTCGGGCGCCTCCTTGAGCGCGACGTCGCCGGGTATCACCACCACGGCCACGCCGCGCTGGCCGACGGCGGCGCGGATGGCGTTTTCCAGCACATAGGGCATTTGCGACGGGTCGGAGACCAGCTCGCAATAGACGCTGCATTCGCGGAACAGGTTCTGCGGATGCGTCTCCTGGAAATAGCCGCCGCCGATTTCGGAAGACGGGATCTGCGCGGCGATCGCCAGCACCGGGGTGCGCGAGCGCTGGGCATCGAACAGGCCGTTGATCAAATGCAGGTTGCCGGGCCCGCAGGAGCCGGCGCAGACCGCCAGCTCGCCGGTGATCTGCGATTCGCCGGCGGCGGCGAAGGCGGCGACCTCCTCGTGGCGCACATGCACCCAGTCGACCGCGTCGGTCCGGCGGATGGCTTCGGTCAGGCCGTTCAGGCTGTCGCCCACGACGCCATAGATCCGCTTGACGCCGACCTGCGCCAGCGTCGCGATCATGAGGTCGGCTATGTTCCTGCTCATCGCATGCATCCCGTTTCACGGTGGGTTTCGAACAAGGCGGCCTGCGACGACACCGCATCCCGCGCCCGGCTTCGATCCACTATTGCCGTTCCAATCGTCGGCTCAATTCTACGCATGCTCCTTCCGGCATACGATCATCTAGGGAGAAATATACTTTCGTATAGGCTTATGGATTCGCGAATTTGCTAGCATGACGGCATGATCCTTTCGCTCATCCCTATAGGGCGGCGGCGAACCTGCGTCCGCCCGCGCCGCACGAGACCACGACCGACCGTCCCCGGTAGCGCGTCGTGACGATCCGGCTTTCCCCCTCCCCAGGGCCCGGATGGCCGCTCGCGCCGGCACTCGCCGCCCTGCTGGCGGCGGGCATCTTCGCCATCGACACGCTGACGCCGCTCGATACCGCGATAGCCGTGCTCTATGTCGGGGTGGTGATGCTTGCCGCCGACCGGCTGGCGCCGCGCGGCATCCTGCTGGTCGGCGCCATATGCATCGGCCTCACCCTCGTCAGCTTCGCGGTCGTCCATGGCGACGGCTACGACCCCCAGGCCCTCGTGCGGGGGCTGGTCAGCATGTGCGCCATCGTCATCGTCACGCTGCTGTCGCTGCGCGCCCGCCGCTCGGGCGAGACATTGCGCAGCCACGCCGCGCTGCTCGATCTCACCCATGACGCCATACTGGTGCGCGACGACACGGACGCCATCCTCTATTGGAACAGCGGCGCCGAGGAGCTCTATGGCTGGTCGCGGGACGAGGCGCTCGGGCAGAAGACCGCGCAGCTGCTCCGCACCGTCTTCCCGCTGTCGCGCGAGGCGGCGAGCGCGCAGCTCCATCGCGACGCCCGCTGGGAGGGCGAGCTGCGCCACACCCGCAAGGACGGCTCGCAGGTAGTCGTCTCCAGCCGCTGGTCGCTGCATCGCGACCGGCACGGACGGCCGGTCGCCACCATGGAGACCAATAGCGACGTCACCGGGCGCAGGCAGTCGGAGGACCGGCTGCACAAGGCGCAGGCCGAGCTCGCCCATGTGTCGCGCGTGGCGACGCTCGGGCAGCTCATGGCGTCGATCGCCCATGAGGTGAACCAGCCGCTGGCGGCCGTGGTCACCAATGGCGAGGCGGGGCTGCGCTGGCTGCGCCGCCCGGTGCCCGACGTCGCGGAAGCCACCGCTTCGGTCGAGCGGATGATCGCCAATGGCCGCCGGGCCAGCGAGGTGGTCGCGCGGCTGCGGGCGCTCGCCCGCCGCGACACGCCGCAGCACGACCGTATCGGCTGCAACGAGCTGATCGTGGAAACCCTCGCCATCATCGAACAGGAGCTGCGCCGGCACCGCGTCGAGCTGCGCCTGGAGCTGGCGCCGGACCTGCCGGCGGTGAAGGGGGACCGGGTGCAGCTGCAGCAGGTCGTCATCAATCTGGCGATCAACGCCGCGCAGGCCATGGACGGCCTGCCGGGAAGCCGGCGGCTCATCTTCGCCTCGCGCGAAGCGCGGGACGACGCCGGCGAGCCGGTGGTGGAAATCGAGCTGCGCGACCATGGCGTCGGCGTCGCGCCCGAGGCGCTGCCGCGCCTGTTCGAAGCGTTCTATAGTTCCAGGCCCCAGGGCATGGGGCTCGGCCTGTCGATCTCCCGCTCGATCGTCGAGGCCCATATGGGCCGCATCGATGCGATACCGAATCCCGACCGCGGAATGACCTTCCGCCTCGTCCTGCCCGCGCTGAAGGAGCCGAGCCCGTGATTGCGACCTCCACGCCGCGCCGCGCCGCCGTCGAGCCGACCGAACCGATGGTCATCGTCGTCGACGACGACGCGGGGTTGCGCGAGGCGCTGTCCAGCCTGTTCCGCTCCATCGGGCTGCGGGTCGAGCTGTTCGGCTCGGCGGCCGAGCTTCTGGCGGCGAAGCTGCCGGACGGGCCGCGCTGCCTCGTGCTCGACATAAGGCTGCCGGGGGTCAGCGGCCTCGATTTCCAGTCCCAGCTCACCCGCAGCGGCCTCGACATGCCGGTCATCTTCATGACCGGCTATGGCGATATTCCCATGACCGTGCGGGCGATGAAGGCCGGCGCCGTCGATTTCCTCACCAAGCCGTTCCGCGACCAGGACATTCTCGACGCCGTCGCCGCCGCCCTCGAGCAGGACCGCACGCGCCGGCAGGCCGACAGGGCGGTGGCCGGCGTGCGGCAGCTCTACGAGGCGCTGACCGCCCGCGAGAAGGAGGTGATGGCGCTCGTCACCTCCGGCCTGATGAACAAGCAGGTGGCGGCCGAAGTCGGCCTCAGCGAAATCACCGTCAAGATCCATCGCGGCCATGTCATGAAGAAGATGGCCGCCCGCTCGCTCGCCGATCTGGTGCGCATGGCCGAGACCCTCGAATTGGCGGCACCGAAGAGATAGACGACGCAAACCTTGATATGATTTCGAACCAGTCCATCGTGGCGATATACAGGGAGGGCAAGAAGCGTACGGCCGGTACGCGGTCAGCAAGAAGGATTATTCGACGTGCGCCAACCTGCGATGGTCTCGATCATCGATGACGACGAGTCGGTGCGGACAGCGACGGCCAGCCTGGTGCGGTCGCTGGGTTTCGCCACCAGCACGTTCGCCTCGGCCGAGGACTTCCTCCATTCGCCGCGGCTCGACGATTCCGACTGCGTGATCACCGATGTGCAGATGCCCGGCATGAGCGGCGTCGAATTGCAGGCGCGGCTGCGGCAAGGCGGCTATCGCACGCCGCTGATCTTCATCACCGCGTTTCCCGAGGAGCGCCTGCGCCGCCAAGTGACCGCTTCCGGCGCCATCGGCTTCCTCAGCAAGCCCTTCGACGGCAGTGACATGATCGCCTGCCTCGACCAGGCCCTGAACCGCACGGCCTGAACCGCACGGCCCGAACCACCCTTCCGACATGGCTGCACCGAGCGGGGACGTCTTGTGCGTCCCCGTTTTCGTTGCATCTCCCTGTGGGCGGAGGCGATGCACACTCTTGTATGAGGCCGGCAACCGAACAGCCGATATCGAAGCCGCCGTGCCGGGTCTAGCCTCTCCTGCGTCGGACATACCGGCGTCGACCTCCCAGGCCGCTCCGCGCACGAGACCTTTCGTGCCGCGGCCGGGGCGTCGGCCCGCATCGAACCCACCCGCCCGACTGGAGAGCCTCCCATGACCAACGCCCCGGCGAAGACGCGCCAGACCGCGCCGCTCCGCACCCCCACCGACCTCGGCGCGGACGCCACCCGCGACATCTCGGCCGCCCTGACCGCGCTGCTCGCCGACATGTTCGCGCTCTATCTCAAGACCAAGAATTTCCACTGGCACATGTCGGGGCCGCATTTCCGCGACTACCACCTGATGCTCGACGAGCAGGGCGACCAGATCTTCGCCACCACCGACGCCATCGCCGAACGCGCCCGCAAGGTGGGCGGAACCACGCTGCGTTCCATCGGCCATATCGCCCGCCTGCAGCGGCTCGCCGACAATGATGCCGACTATGTCACCGCGCCGGACATGCTCGCCGAGCTCGCCGAGGACAACCGGCAGCTGACCGGCTTCCTGCGCGCCACCCATGCGGTCTGCGAGGAATATAACGACGTCGCCACCACCAGCCTGCTCGAGGTGTGGATCGACGAGGCCGAGCGCCGCAGCTGGTTCCTCTACGAGTGCACCCGCTCGAACCACTGAGCCCCCGAAGGCCCGCCGGGGCCGCCCTGCAGCGGCTCCGGTGCCCACTCGTCCACGCGGAGAAGGTCATGCCCGCAGCGCAAGCTTCCACCCCGTCCGCCGCCCTGCCGGCCGGTGAGACGGCCCCCGCCTTCACCCTGCCGGCGACGCCCGACCAGCCCCTGTCGCTCGCCGACCTCAGGGGGCACCCGGTCATCCTCGCCTTCTACCCCGCCGACTGGAGCCCGGTCTGCGGCGACCAGATGGCGCTCTACAACGAGGTCCTGCCTGCCTTTCACCAATATGGCGCGCAGCTCGTCGGCATCTCCACCGACGGCGTGTGGTGCCATGCCGCCTTCGCCGCCGACCGCAAGCTGCATTTCCCGCTGCTCGCCGACTTCCAGCCCAAGGGCGAGGTCGCCCGCCGGTACGGCGTTTACCGCGAGAAGGACGGCACCTCCGAGCGCGCCTTGTTCGTGATCGACGCCGGGGGCGTGATCCGCTGGAGCTACGTCTCGCCGCTCGGACTCAATCCCGGCGCCGACGGCATTCTCGAGGCGCTGGACGCTCTCGTCGGTGGCAGGCAGGCAACAGGAGTTCCGTCATGACCCATCTCAGCCGGCCGGTCGGCGCCGACGACCACAGCCAGGGCCCGGCCGACGCGCCGGTCACCCTGGTCGAGTACGGCGACTATGAATGCCCCTATTGCGGCGAGGCCTATCCGGTGCTGAAAGCCGTGCAGCGCGCCATGGGCGACAGGCTGCGCTTCGTGTTCCGCAATTTCCCGCTCACCCAGCAGCATCCCCATGCCGGCCGCGCCGCCGAATTCGCCGAGGCGGCGGCGGGAATCGGCCGGTTCTGGGACGCCCATGACCTGCTCTACGAGCACCAGGACGCGCTCGACGATGCCAGCCTGCTGGCTTATGCGCGGGTGATCGGGCTCGACGGGCCGCATCTCATGGCCGCCTTCGAAGGACGCTACGACGACCGCATCCGCCGGGACTTCGCCGACGGCCTGCGCAGCGGCGTCAACGGCACGCCCAGCCTGTTCGTCAACGGCCTGCGCTATGACGGTCCGCGTGACGCCGACAGCCTCGTCGCCGCCCTGCGCGCGGCCGCGGCGACACCTGCCTGACCTATGCTCGCGGTGAGCGACGCTATACGTGCGGATAGGCTGCAGCCTGTGATGAGTCACTGACACGTGGCGTGCCGGCCTTATAATGGCCGGCACCTGACGTAACGACTCGTGAAGCCGTATCCCGCATGCGAAGACAGGCCGCTCCAGGCATTCTGGCGCTGAGATGCCGCTATGCCGGCGCTGCCGTACTTGCGGCAGGCATCTTCGCCATCGACAGCTTCACCACGCTCGGCAGCGCCGTGGCGGTGCTCTACGTGCTCGTGCTGATCATCATCGGCGACACCGCCTCGGAACGGGCGATCCGCATCACCGCCGCCGCCTGCATCGGCCTCACCTTCTTCGGCTTCCTCTATGGCCACGGCCTGCACGGGCAGATCGACGCCACGCTGCGCCTGCTGTTCAGCCTCTCGGCGATCGTCGCCAGCGCCTTCATCGTGCTCAAGCGGCACGCCGACCAGCGCACCGTCGCCTCGCAGGCGGAACTCCTCGACGTCACCAGCGACGCCATCTTCCTTACCAATGACGCAGGCCGGGTGGTCTACTGGAACCACGGCGCCGAGGTGCTGTACGGCTGGACCTTCGACGAGGCTTGGGGGGAGGACCCGCACGCACTGCTCGCCACGCGTTACCCGCAGGCGGCGAGCGCCATCCGCGCCGCCCTCGCCGATACCGGCTCCTGGGAAGGCGAGCTCGCCCAGACGACGCGGGACGGGCGCATTCTGCAGGTGTTCAGCCGCTGGCGACGGCGCGCCGAGCTCGGCCGCCATACCGGCACCACGCTGGAGACCCATACCGACATCACCTTGCGCAAGGCGGCCGTCGAAGCGCTGCAGCACAGCGAGCAGCGCTTCCGCACCATCTTCGAGACGCTGGCGGTGGCGATCTGGGAGCACGATCTGCGCCCGGTCAAGGCGGCGCTCGATGCGGTGCGGGCGGAAGGCGTGGACGACCTTGCGTCCTATCTCGCCCGCCATCCCGAGGTGGTGCGCCGCATGCGCGCCAGCGTGCGCGTCACCGACGTGAACGGTACCGGGCTGAAGCTCATGGGGGTCTCGTCCAAGGACGAGTTCTTCACCCATCTCGACGAGTTCCTCGCCGACCCGGACGAGAACTTCACCGACTTCCTGCTGGCGCTGGATTCCGGCGCGTCGAACTTCGAAAGCGAGGCAACGATCCGCACCCGGCAAGGCGACCTCTTGCAGGTCATCGTCGCCTTCAATTTCCCGCCCGCCGACATGCTGGACCGCGTCCAGGCCAGCGTGCTCAACATCACCGAGCGCATCCGGGTGCAGGACGCGCTGCAGCGCACCCGCAGCCAGCTCGACCATGCCCTGCGCGCGGCCACCATCGGCGAGGTCTCCGCCTCCATCGCCCACGAGATCAACCAGCCGCTGGCCGCCATCGCCACCCACGCGGCCGCGGCCGGCCGGTGGATGGATCGCGACCCGCCCGACCTCACGGAGGTTCGCGCCTCGCTCGACGCGGCGGCGGCCGCCGCCCATCGGGCGTCGCAGGTCGTGCGGCGCGTGCGTTCGTTCATGACCAAGGTCGAGCCGGAACGGGTGCGGCTCGACGTCGACGCGCTGGTGGAGGAAGGCGTGCGGCTGGTGCACAACGAAATCACCGCCCATGGCGTCACGCTGACGGAGGCTCTGGACGCCGACGGCACCGAGGTGGCGGGCGACCGCATCATGCTCCAGCAGGTGCTCATCAACCTGATGACCAACGCCATCCAGGCGATGCAGGCCACGCCCGCCGGCGAGCGGCGGCTGGCGGTGCGCAGCTGGCGGGACGACGGCCGGATCGGCATCGAGGTGCGCAACACCGGGCCGGGCTTTTCCGACGAGGCGGCGCAGAAGGCGTTCGAGCCGTTCTTCACCACCAAGTCCAACGGCATGGGGCTCGGCCTCGCCATGTGCCGGACCATCGTCAACGCCCATGGCGGCGACATCCGCATCGAGGCGCCCGATGCGGACTGGGGCGGGCGGGTGTCGATCACGCTGCCGGCGGCGGCAGACGACTGAGCCGGTGGGGGCCGCGTATGGCGCGGAACGCGCCGCCGGAAGCCGCCGGTTCGGCGAGACCTCGGCCGGCTGATCCACCGCGGCGAGGTGCGGCGAGCTTCCCTCTCACTCCGCCGGGAAGCTCGCGCTCAGAGGCCTTCGCTCGCCGCCGCCGACCGCAGGCGATCCGACAACATGTCGATGAAAAGCCGCACCTTGGCCGGCACCAGCCGGCGCGTCGGGTACACCGCCCAGATGCCCAGCGGCTCCGGTTCGGCGTCGGCCAGCACCACCCGGCGCAGAGCGCCGCGCGCGAGGTCGGCGCGCACGTCCCAATCCGACAGATTGGCGATGCCGAGCCCGCCGCGGCAGGCTTCATGAATGGCGTCGATCGAATTGGCGGAGAACCGCCCGGCCACCTTCATGCGCCGCGTGGACGCGCCGGTGTGGAAGCTCCAATGCGGCGCGGTGCTCACCGTCAGGCATTCGTGCCGCGCGAGTTCGGCGAGGCTCGCCGGCACGCCCCGGCGGTCGAGATAATCGGGCGCGGCGACAAGCCGTCGCGGATTGTCGACAAGACGCCGGGCGACGAGGCTGCTGTCGTTGAGCATGGCGATGCGGATCGCAAGGTCGAGCCCCTCGGCAACGATGTCGACCAGGCTGTCCGTGAGCTGCAGGTCGACCTCGACCTGCGGATGCGCCGCCATGAACTCGACCACCAGCGGCGCCACCACCTGCCGGCCGAAGGCGAGCGAGGCGCTTAGCCGCAATAGCCCGCTCGCACCGGCGCCCCGGCCATGCACGCTGGCGAGCGCGGCGGCGCGCTCCTCGATCAGCGCCTCGGCATGCGGCAGGAAGGCGAGACCGTCGTCGGTCAGCGACAGCGACCGCGTCGTGCGGTGGACGAGGCGGACGCCGAGCTCCTTCTCCAGCCCGGCCAGCAGCCGCGTCGCGGCCATGGGCGACAGCCGCAGCCGGCGCGACGCCCCCGCCAGGCTTCCCGCCGACGCGGTTTCAACCAGCACGGCCAATGCCGAGAAATCCATTATAACGCAATCCAATATAATCGTGCATCAACGTAAGACAGTATATCGAGAAACGCGAGAGCTTATCTTCGACGCGACCGACATCGACCGTTCCCGCCGCGCGCAGATCGCGGTGACGCGAAGGAGACAGCATCATGACCACGCAGCAGAGCGTGCAGGAGGATGTGCACGAGAGCGCCGCTCTCGGCACCGGCACGATCTTCGCCATGGCGACCGCCGCGGGCGTCGCCGTCGCCAACATCTATTACAACCAGCCGATGCTCGCGATCATCGAGCGCGACCTGCCCGGCAGCCTCACCGTGGCGATCCCCACCGCGACCCAGCTCGGCTATGCCGTCGGCCTGTTCCTGCTGGTGCCGCTCGGTGACCTCGTGGAGCGGCGCCGGCTCATCGTCGCGCAATTCGTGATCCTGGCGGCCGCGCTGGTGCTGGCGGCGGTAGCGCCGAGCGGGCTGTTCATCGTGCTCGCCTCGCTGGCGGTCGGCCTGTCCGCCACCGTCGCCCAGCAGATCGTGCCGCTCGCCGCCCATCTCGCCGCGCCGGAGCGTCGCGGCGCCACGGTCGGCACCGTCATGGCCGGCGTGCTCGCCGGCATCCTGCTCAGCCGCACCCTCGCCGGCATCGTCGCCACCCATTATGGCTGGCGGGAGATGTTCTGGCTCGCAGTGCCGATGGCGCTGGCCGCCGCCGGCCTGATGGCGCTGACCCTGCCGCACAGCCGGCCGGATTCGACCATGAGCTATGGCCGGCTGCTGCAATCCATCGTGCATCTGTGGCGGGAATTCCCGGCATTGCGGCTGGCGGCGATGACGCAGGCCGCCCTGTTCGGCGCGTTCACCGTGTTCTGGACCATCCTCGCCTTCCGGCTGCAGGAGCCCCGCTTCGGCCTCGGCGCGGATATTGCCGGCCTGTTCGGCCTGGTCGGCGCGGTCGGCATCCTCGCCGCCCCGCTCGCCGGCCGTTTCGCCGACAAGCGCGGGGCCACCCAGGCGGTGATGCTCGGCGCGGCCGTCACCCTCGTCTCGTGGGTGGTGTTCGGCGTGTGGAGCTCGCTCGCCGGGCTGGTGGTCGGCGTGATCCTGCTCGATTTCGGCATTCAGAGCGCGTTGGTCTCCAACCAGCACATCGTGTTCTCGCTGCGCCCGGCCGCCCGCGCGCGCCTCAACACCGTGCTGATGGGAGCGATGTTCCTCGGCGGGGCCCTCGGCTCCGGTGCGGCGAGCCTCGCCTGGAGCGCCGGCGGCTGGACCGCGGTCAGCGCCCTCGGCATCGGCCTCGCCGCGGCGGCCACCGTGCTGCAGATCGCGGCGCTCGCCCGCCGCCGCGCCGCCTGACCGAAGCGCCGCCTGACCGAAGCATCGCAGCGCCTTTCGTTTCCACACGGCCGCGGTGAAGAAGTGGGTTCCGGCAAGCGCGCGCCTCCCCGCGGTGGCATGATCGGATGGAAATCGACAGTCCGCCCGCCCAATGGAAGGCAACCGAGACCATGCCTGCGCAAACATCTCCTGCCGGGGCTCCCGCCCCGGCCGCACCCGCCCCGGCGGGCGACGGCGCACCCTATTCGGTCGGCGCCAGCCTGCGGCGGCTGTTGATCCCGCTGGTCGCGATCCTCGCCGTCGGCGGCCTGCTGGTCTACGCCAACGGCCGCTGGGACCAGTGGGCGAGCGACCGGCCGCTGCAGAATACCGACGACGCCTATGTGCATGCCGACGTCTCGCTGCTCAGTGCGCGCATCAGCGGCAACGTGCTGAAGGTGCTGGTCGACGACTACCAGTCGGTGAAGGCCGGCCAGCCGCTCGTCGAGATCGACCCTGCCGACTATCAGGCCGCCCGCGATGCGGCGCAGGCCGCCGTCGAGGGTGCGCAGGCCGCCCTGGTCAACCTGCAGAACCAGGAATCCCTGCAACGGGCGGTGATCAACGAGGCCGAGGCCCAGCTCGTCTCCGCCCAGGCGGCGCAGACCGAAATGAGCGAGGAGTTCGACCGGCAGCAGACGCTGGTGAAGGGCGGCATTGCCGGCACCGAGCAGCGGTTGCAGCAGGCCACCGCCAACTTCGCCAAGGCCTCCGCCGACGTGCGCTCGGCCGAAGCGGCGATCGAGGCGCAGAAGCGCCAGCTCGACGTGCTGGTCGGCCAGGAAGGCACGCTGCGCGCCAGCCTCGACGCCGCCCGCGCCAATCTCAGGACCGCCGAGCTCAAGCTCGGCTACACCCAGGTCGCCGCGCCCTTCGACGGCGTCGTCGGCACCCGCCTGGTGCAGGTCGGCGACTATGTCACCGTCGGCACCAATCTCATCGCCGTCGTGCCCATCCCCGACGTCTATGTGATGGCGAACTTCAAGGAGACGCAGCTCACCCATGTCGCACCCGGCCAGCCCGTCGACATCACTATCGACAGCTTCCCCGGACAGGTCCTGCGCGGCCGGGTGGAGCGCATCTCCCCGGCGAGCGGCTCGGTCTTCGCCCTGCTGCCGCCGGACAACGCCACCGGCAATTTCACCAAGGTGGTGCAGCGCATCCCGGTGCGCATCGCCATCGAGCCCGGGCAGGCGCCGACCGGCCGGCTGCGCGCCGGCATGTCGGTAGAGGCGCGGATCCACACCGACGCGGCGGAGTGACCGATGGCCTCCGTCGCCGCAACACCAGCCGCTGCACCCCCGGCCGCCGCAACCCCGGCCGCCCCGATCCCGCCGGCCCAGGCCCGCCCCTACGGGCGGCCGGTCTTCGCGGCGGCGGCGGTGCTGCTCGGCTCCTTCCTCGTCGGCTTCGACACGCGGCTGTTCTCCATCGGCCTGCCGGACCTGCGCGGCGCCTTCCATCTCAGCTACGATCAGGGCGCCTGGCTCTCGACCATCGCCACCGCGCCGCAGATCTTCATCGCCCCCGCCGTGGCCTGGCTGGCGGCAACCTTCGGCGTCGGCCGGGTGCTGTTCTGGCCGAGCCTCGTCTATGCCGCCATCTCGATGGTCATCCCCGAGGTGCACAGCTGGGAGACGCTCGCCGTGCTGCACGGCCTGCGCGGCTTCCTGCTGGGGGTGTTCATCCCGGCGACCATCATGATCATCTTCCGCAACCTGCCGCTGAAATGGTGGGTGCCGGCTCTCGCCATCTACGCCTTCCGCCTCGCCTTCTCGCAAAGCGCCGGCGTCGCCATCGTCGGTTTCTACGAGCAATACCTCTCCTGGCAGTGGGTCTACTGGCAGGACGTGTTCCTCGCCCCGCTCATCGGCATATTGGTGCGCCTCGGCTCGCCGGTGGAGACGGTGGATGTCGGCCTGCTGGAACGGGCCGACTGGGGCGGCATGGCGCTGCTCGGCACCGGCTGGGCGCTGATCTATGTCGCGCTCGACCAGGGTAACCGGCTGGACTGGCTGGAATCCGGCTTCATCGTCACGCTGCTGGTCGCCGGCGCGATGCTGCTGTTCGGCTTCTCCCTCAACGAGATGCTGGTGAAGGCGCCCTGGGCCAGCCACCGGGTGATCGCCAAGCGCAACATCATCCTCGGCTTCGTCGCCATCCTGTGCTTCGACATCGCCAGCATGTCGAACAGTCTCCTGGTGCCGAACTTCCTCACCAATGTCGCCGGCCTGCGGCCGGAGGAGATCGGCGGGCCGATCTTCCTCGGCGTCGCCGTGCCGCTTCTGGTCGTCATGCCGCTGGCGGTGCTGATGATCCGCCTGTTCGACGCGCGCATCACGCTGCTGATCGGGTTCCTCGCCTTCGCGATCGCCGCGCATATGGGCACGCAGATCACCCATGAATGGTCGCCCTGGACCTTCTTCCCGATGCTGCTGATCCAGTCGGTCGGCCAGGGCTTCACCTTCCTCTCCGCCGTGGTGTACCTGCTCACCAATTCCGACCCGAAGCAGGCGACCGCGGTCGGCGCCTATATCCAGGTGCTGCGCCTCGGCGGCGCCGAGATGGGCATCAGCGTCATCACCACCTTCCTGCGCCACCGCGAGCAGTTGCATTCCTATCTGCTCGGGCTGCACATCTCCGGCTCCAGCCAGAATGTCTCGGATGCGCTGACGGGCTTCACCGCCCCCTTCGCGGATGCTGGCGGCTCGGCACAGACCGCCGGCGCGCGCGGCGTCGCCAGCCTCGCCGGGCTGGTGGCGCGGGAAGCCAACGTGCTGTCCTATATCGACGCGTTCCAGCTCTGCTACTGGAGCGCGCTGGCGGGCATGGTCGTGGTCGCCCTGCTGGGGCAGGCCCCGCGCGGGCCGCTCAGCCCGCGCTATTATTGGGGATGAGGTCCGGCCGGCGTCACCCGAGCGAGGCGCCGAGCCGCTTGCCATACTCCACCACCGCACGGCCGTGCTCCAGCCGCCGTTGCTCGTAATCCGCCAGGGCCGCCGGCAGGTCCGCATGCGCCGCCAGCGCGTCGCGCAGGGCGAACACGTCGCCCGCCACCTTGGCGACACCCATCGCCGTATGCGGGCGGGCGACGAAGGCCGCATCGCCGATCAGTGCGATACGCCCCTCCACCATGCGCGGGGCGGCATAATCGAAGATCGCCTGCACGAAGGGGCGCGGCTCGGCCGCCACCGCCGCAGCGAATTGCGGCGGCAGCCGGCGCCCGGCCTCCTCGCGCAGGGCGGCGACCGCCGCCGGCCTCATCTGTCCCGGCGCCAGCGAGAAATCATGGCGTCCGCCGCCGGCATCGGTCAGCACCTCGACGAGTTCGTCGGGCGAATGGCGCCGGTACCAGACCCAGTTGTAGCGACGCCGTCCCGGCTCGATCGCCCCGTCCGGCCCGGCGACCAGATAGCCGAGAATGTGCGAATGCGGCATCTCGTAGAAGGCGAAGCGCTCGAACAGCGTCGCCGCGGCCGCCTGCGGCACCGCCGCTTCCGGCACCAGCCCGCGCCAGGCGACATAGCCGGCATAGGCGGGACGCGACTGCGGGCCGGCAACCAGCCCGCGCAGCGTCGAGCCGAGCCCGTCGGCGCCGATCACCAGATCCGCCCCCTCCGTGCCGCCATCGGCGAAATGCACGAGGACGCCTTGTGCATCCCGACTGACACCCGCCACGGCGCGGCCGCCGACATAGCGGCCCGCCGGCACGCGCTCGCGGAAGGTGCGGAACAGCCGGTCCCAGGAAAGCTGCGTCTGCGGGCTGTCCTGGCGGTGGTCGATCCCACCCTCCCGGCCCAGATAGATACGCTCATGCGCCACCACGCCGAATCGCGCGACATGCTCGACGCCGGCCTCGCGCAGCATGGCGAACACCTCGCGCTGGGCGACGAGCCCGGCACCGCGCCCTTCGAGCCCCGAGGTCGAGCGCTCATGGACGGTCACGTCGTGACCGTCCCGGTGCAGCAGTTCCGCGGCGAACAGTCCGCCGACGGAACCGCCGGCGACGATGATGCGCATCGGCATCGGTTTTCCTTTCAGGTGGGGGCCGGTGCCCACCGACGGGCGAACCGCGCGCGCAGGGCATCGAGATAGAGATAGATCACCGGCGTGGTGTAGAGCGTGAGCACCTGGCTGACCGCGAGCCCGCCGACGATGGCGTAGCCGAGCGGCTGGCGCAGTTCCGAGCCGGTGCCATGCCCGATCATCAGCGGCACGCCGGCAAGCAGTGCCGCCATGGTGGTCATCAGGATCGGGCGGAACCGCAGCAGACAGGCCTCGCGGATGGCGTCATGCGCCGACATGCCCTCGCCGCGTTCGCGCTCGATGGCGAAGTCGACGATCATGATGCCGTTCTTCTTCACGATGCCGATCAGCAGGATCACCCCGATCAGGGCGATGATCGAGAAGTCGAAGCCGAACGCCCACAGCACGGCGAGCGCCCCCAGCCCGGCGGAAGGCAGCGTCGACAGGATGGTCAGCGGGTGGACATAGCTCTCATAGAGCACGCCGAGGATGACGTAGATCACCAGCAGCGCCGCCGCGACCAGAGCCGGCTCGCTCGCCAGCGAGGCCTGGAACGCCTGTGCATTGCCCTGGAACGCTCCCGTCAGCGTCGCCGGCTTGCCGATTTCCGTCTCCGCCCGATGGATCGCCGCCACCGCGTCGCCCAGCGCGACGCCGGGCGCGAGGTTGAAGGACAGCGTCACCGACGGGAATTGCGACTGGTGGTTGATCGACAGGAAGCTCGTCGGCTCGCTGGTCCATTTCGCCAGCACCGAGAGCGGCACTTTCGCGCCGGTCAACGGCGAGGTCAGGTAGATCCCGTCCAGCGCTCGCGGCGCGTTCTGCAGCTCCGGCAGCACTTCGAGAATGACATGGTAGGAGTTCAGCTGGGTGAAATATTGCGTCACCTGCCGCTGGCCGAAGGCGTCGTAGAGCGTGTTGTCGATATCGGCCGGACTGATCCCGAGCCGTGCCGCCTGGTCGCGGTCGATGGTGAGCGTCAGCGTCGCCCCGCCGGCCTGCTGGTCGCTGGCGAGGCTGGCGAGCTGCGGCAGCGTCTTCAGCTTCGCCAGCAGCTTCGGCGCCCACGCGTTCAGTTCGTCGATATTGCCGTCCTGCAGCGTGTACTGGAACTGGGTGCGCGAGGCGCGCTCGCCGACGTTGAGATCCTGCGCCGCCTGCAGGAACAGCGCCGCGCCCTCCACCTTGGCGAGCTTCGCCTGCAGCCGGTCGATGACCTGGAAGGCCGAGGCGGTACGCTGCTCGCGCGGCTTCAGGGCGATGAACATGCGGCCATTGTTCATGGTCTGGCCGGCCCCGGCGCCGACCGCCATGCTCACCGTGGCGACATCCCTGTCGGCCGAGACGATCCCGCCGAGTTCGAGCTGGTGCCGGACCATGTCCTCGAACGAGATGTCCTGCGCCGCTTCCGACACGCCGATGATCAGCCCGGTATCCTGCAAGGGGAAGAAGCCCTTGGGAATGGCGTAGAACAGCCCACCTGTGGCCACCAGCGCCGCGAAGAAGGCGGCGAGCGTGAGGCGGTGATGCTTCAGCGCCGCATCGAGGGTCACCCGGTAGAAGCCGAGCAGCGCCTCGAATCCGGCTTCCGACCGGCGGTAGAGCCGGCCATGCGCGGTCTCGCCCCTCGGCTTGAGGAACAGCGCGCACAGCATCGGGGTGAGCGCCAGCGAGACGAAGGCGGACATGGCGATGGTGATCGTCACCGTGATCGCGAATTCGCGAAACAGCCGGCCGACCAGCCCGCCCATCAGCAGCAGCGGGATGAACACCGCCACCAGCGACAGGCTGATCGACAGGATGGTGAAGCCGATCTCCGCCGAGCCGTCGAGCGCCGCCTGCAGCGGCGTCTTGCCCATCTCCAGATGGCGCTCGATGTTCTCCAGCATGACGATGGCATCGTCGACCACGAAGCCGACCGCGATGCTCAGCCCCATCAGCGACAGGTTGTCGAGGCTGTAGCCGAGGCCATACATGGCGCTGAAGGTGCCGACCACGGCGAGCGGCACCGCCACGCTCGGGATCAGCGTCGCCGTCAGGCTGCGCAGGAAAACGAAGATCACCGCCACCACCAGCAGGACGGTGATGACGAGCGTCTTCTCCACGTCCTCGACCGAGGCGCGGATGGTGCCGGTGCGATCGCTCATGATCGTCACCTCGACGCCGCCGGGCGCCGAGGCGGTCAGCACCGGCAGCTGCGCCTTGATGGCGTCCACGGTGGCGATGACATTGGCGCCCGGCAGCTTGAACACCGGCAGCACGATCGCCTGCTCGCCATTCGCCCAGGCGGCGAGCTGGGAATTCTCCGGCGCGTCCACCGCGGTGCCGATATCGCGCACCCGTACCGGCGCGCCGTCGCGCCAGGCGAGGATCGCATCCCGCCACGGCGCGGCGGCGTCGAGCTGGTCATTGTCGGACAGGGTGTAGGTGCGGCGCCTGCCCTGCACGGTACCCTTCGGGTCGTTCACCGTGTTGGAAACGATGGCTTGCCGCAGCGCCTCCAGCGACAGGCCGAGATTGGCGACCTTCGACGGATCGACCTGGATGCGGACGGACGGCTTCTGCTGGCCCAGCACCAGCACCTGACCGACGCCGTCGATCTGGCTGATATGCTGCTCCAGCACGTTCTCCGCATAGTCGTCGACCGCGGTGATCGGCAGGCTGCGCGAGGTCAGCGCCAGCAGGAGGATCGGCGGGTCGGCCGGATTGACCTTGCGATAGGTCGGCGGCGCCGGCAGGTTGGTCGGCAGCTGGCCGCCGGCGGCGTTGATCGCCGTCTGCACGTCCTGCGCGGCGCCATTGATATCGATGTCGAGATTGAATTGCAGGGTGATCGACGAGTTGCCCAGCGTCGAGATCGAGGTCATCTGCGCCACGCCGGGAATCTCGCCGAACTGGCGCTCCAGCGGCTGGGTCACCGACGAGGCGATGATCTCCGGGCTGGCGCCCGGCAGCTGCGTCGAGACCTGCAAGGTCGGGAAATCGACCTGCGGCAGCGGCGCCACCGGCAGGCGCGGAAACGACACCACGCCGAGCGCCAGCAGCCCCGCCATCAACAGCGAGGTGCCGATCGGGTGGCGGATGAACCAGGAGGAGAGCGACATGGCGTTCAGCCTCCGGTCCGGTCGGGTTGGAAGGGTACTGGCGCCACGGTCGCGCCGGAGGCGAGGCGGTACTGGCCGCGCACCACCACGGTCTGGCCGATATCGAGGCCGCTCGCGATCACCGCGACGCCGTCGGCGATCGGGCCGGTGGTAACCGGGGCAATCGTCACCGTCCGGTCCGCCGCCATGACGAAGACGAATTCACCCGCCGGACCGCGCTGCACCGCATCGGCCGGCACCGTCGCCACGCCGGGCAGCGTCGCCACCCGCAGCTTCACCTCGACGAACTGACCCGGCCACAGCGCGTCGTCGCGATTGGCGAATACCGATTTCAGCTGCAGCGTGCCACTTTGCGGGTCGATCTTGTTGTCCATCAGCTCGACCGTCCCGGTGTCGAGCACCTGCCCGCCCTCGCGCGAGATCGCCTGCGCCTGCGCCGGGCCCTTGGCGAGCGCGGCGCGGATCGCCGGCACGTCGGCCTGCGGCAGGGTGGAGATCACCGCGATCGGGTGCAGCTGGTTGATCACCACCAGGCCGCCGGCGTCGGTCGCATGAACGATGTTGCCCTCGTCGACGAGGCGCAGCCCGGCCCGCCCGTCGATCGGCGCGGTGATGCGCGTATAGGAAAGCTGCGTCTGCGCCGTGCTGATCATCGCGTCGTCCTGCGCGATCTGCGCCTGCAGCTGCGCCACCGTGCTGCGCTGGGTGTCGACGGTCTGCGCGCTGGCGAAGTCGCTCCTGCCGAGCTCGGAATCGCGCTGAAGGATCGATTGCGCATTGGCGAGCGAGGCGGTGTCCTGCGCCAGCCGCGCCCTGGCCTGTTGCAGCGCCGCCTCATAGGTGCGCGGGTCGATCACCGCGAGCAGGTCGCCCTGCCTTATGTCCTGTCCTTCCCTGAACAGCACCTGCTGCAATTGCCCGTCGACGCGCGAGCGTACCGTCACGCTGTTGAAGGGCTGCACCGTGCCGATGCCGGTGAGAGTGACCGGCACGTCCCACCGCTCGACCCTCGCCACCTCGACAGGGATCGGCACGGGAGCCGGCTGCGGCGCGGGCGCCTGGCCGCCGGCAGTCCACATTCCGTAGCCCGCGGCGCCGGCGAGCAGAACCGCGGCGATCGCGGTCCCGCGTGCGCGATAGATGGTCGGCATCGGCGCGGCCCTCCGGGGCAATGAAACGAGGCTCCCCTAGTGCGCGCGATCCGCGTCGTTTTCTTTCCGGAACGCCTCCCTGCGTGCCGGTCCGCCGGGCTGGGCTCCACCGGAGGCATACCTAGGTATGGGCCCGGCAAACTCTTCATATAGCCGGCGAAACCCACGTAGAATGGAGGGAATTTCCCGCTCACCTATTCTTTTGCCATCGCCAGCCGATACCTGGACCCGTCCAAGATACGGCGATGGAAAGTCTTCGTTCGATCCGGGAAGCAGTTCTCCGGTCGGAAGCGGGACAGGCATCGCCGGGACGACAGATATCGGTTCCGTTCAACTCCACAAACCAAGGAGTTTCGGCCATGTCGTTCCATGTCGCCCCGCCCTTCGAGGGCATCGCTACCCGCACCCACGCCACCGAGATGCTGTCCGTGCCGTTCAAGGGCTCGCGGGACATGGCTCGCGCCATGCCGGGCGAGCAGCCGGGCCGGGCCGCGTCCGACACGCTGTCGCTCCATCTCGACCACATGAACCTCGTCCTCGCCATTTCGGCGGCGAGCCCGCTTCCCTCCGCCGGCCTCCCGCTCGTCGCCCCGGACGCGGTGCAGGATGCGGACGGCACCATCCACCTTCAGGTGCCGGGCGACCGCCTGCCGCCCTCGTTCAGCCTCGCAGCCGGCACCCCTGCCTCATTTGCCGACGACCCGGTCGTCCAGCAGCTGTCGCGCGCCCTCGAGGCGGCCGAGCAGAGCCGCGAGAGCTTCCACGGCGTCTATGCCGATGCGCTTCGCCTCGCCATCGTCACCCGCATGCTCAGCGTCGGCCGGACGACGGAGATCGCCCCGGCCCGCGTCCCCGAACCGGAAGTCGCGCCGCAGCCGCGCCGCCCGAAGTCGGGCCTGCCCAAGTGGCGGCTGAAGAAGGTCGTCGCCTATATCGACGAGAACCTCGGCGAAAGCGTCTCCCTCGCCGGCATGGCGGATGCCGCCGGGCTGAGCCGCATGCACTTCGCCGCCCAGTTCCGCGCCACCACCGGCCTGCGCCCGCACGAGTTCCTGCTGCGCCGGCGCGTGGAGCGCGCCCAGGCGCTGATGCTGGAGACCCGGGATTCGCTGGTGGCCATCGCCCTCGATGTCGGCTTCCAGACCCAGGCCCACTTCACCACCGTGTTCCGCCGCTTCGTCGGCGACACCCCGCACCAGTGGCGCGGCGCCAATCGCTGCCGCAGCTGATCCCTCCCGCCTTCCCACGCGCCGCACGACAGGAGCCTCGCCATGGGCATCGCCAGGTCCATCCGCCCCTATCACAGCCCCGCCGGCGGCTGGGGCGCCCTCAAGGCCATGGGAATGGCGCTCGCCGAACAGGACATCGCCCTGTCGGGAATGGAGACGCTCTCGCGGATGAACCAGCCGGGCGGCTTCGATTGCCCGGGCTGCGGCTGGACCGATCCCAGGCACACCTCGCCGTTCGAATATTGCGAGAACGGCGGCAAGGCGGTGGCCTGGGAGGCGACCGCCAAGCGCTGCACGCCCGAGTTCTTCGCCGCCCACACGGTGAGCGAGCTCGCCGGGCTCAGCGACTTCGAGCTGGAGATGGAGGGCCGCCTCACCCACCCGATGCGCTACGATCAGGTCGGCGACAAATACGAGCCGGTGAGCTGGGAACAGGCCTTCGCCCTCATCGCCCGCCATCTCAACGCGCTGCCCGACCCGAACATGGCGGAGTTCTACACCTCCGGCCGCGCCTCCAACGAGGCGGCGTTCCTCTACCAGCTGTTCGCCCGCGAGTTCGGCACCAATAATTTCCCCGATTGCTCCAACATGTGCCACGAGGCCACCAGCGTCGGCCTGCCGCAATCGATCGGCGTCGGCAAGGGCACGGTGCTGCTCGACGATTTCGAAAAGGCCGACGGCATCTTCATCTTCGGCCAGAACCCCGGCACCAACTCGCCGCGCATGATGACCGATCTGCGCAACGCCTCGCGGCGCGGCGCCACCATCATGTCGTTCAACCCGTTCCGCGAGCGGGCGCTGGAGCGCTTCCAGGCTCCGCAGAACCCCATCGAGATGGCGACGCTCACCTCGACGCCGATCTCCTCGCGCCTTTACCAAGTGAAGGTCGGCGGCGATGTCGCGCTGATCAAGGGCCTGATGAAGCACCTTGTCGAGGCGGACGAGACCGCCCGCCGCGAGCAACGCGGCCCGGTGCTCGACTGGGACTTCATCCGCGGCCACACCACGGGCGTCGACGCCCTGATCGCCGACCTGAAGGCGACGGACTGGCCGGCCATCGAGCGCAGGTCCGGCCTCTCGCAGGCCGACATCGCCGAGGCTGCCACCGCCTATATGAACGCCGGGCGGGCGATCATCGTCTATGGCATGGGCATCACCCAGCACCGCCACGGGGCGAAGAACGTCCAGCAGCTCGCCAATCTGGCGCTGATGCGCGGCAATGTGGGGCGCGAGGGCGCCGGCATCTGCCCGGTGCGTGGCCATTCCAACGTGCAGGGCGACCGCACCGTCGGCATCACCGAGGTCCCGAGCGCCGAATTCCTCGACCGGCTTAAGGCCCGGTTCGACTTCGAGCCGCCGCGTGCATGGGGCCACAACGTCGTCACCGCGCTGGAGGCCATGCTGCGCGGCGAGGCGAAGGTGTTCATCGGCCTGGGCGGCAATTTCGCCGCCGCCATGCCCGACTGGCAGCTGACGCAGGAGGCGATGCGCGGGCTCGACCTCACCGTCCATATCTCCACCAAGCTCAACCGCAGCCATCTGGTCCACGGCCGCGACGCGCTGATCCTGCCCTGCCTCGGACGCACCGAGCTCGATCGGCAGGCGACCGGCCCACAGGCGGTGACGGTGGAGGATTCCATGTCGATGGTGCACGCCTCGCGCGGCCATAACCCGCCGGCCTCCGACGAGCTCAGGAGCGAGCCGGCGATCATTGCCGGCATGGCGCGGGCGACGCTCGGCGCGCGCTCGAAGGTCGCCTGGGAAAAGCTGATCGGCGACTATGCGCTGATCCGCGAGGACATCGAGGCGGTGTTCCCGATCTTCCAGGGCTACAATGCCCGCATCGAGGTGCCGAGCGGCTTCCATCTCACCTCGCTCGCCCGCGAGCGCATCTGGGCGACCGCATCGGGCAAGGCCAATTTCCTGGTCTGCAAAGGTCTCTGCGAAGACCCCGACGTCACCGATCCCGAGGCGCTGTGGCTGACCACGGTGCGCAGCCACGACCAGTACAACACCACGCTCTACTCGCTGTCCGACCGCTATCGCGGCGTTTACGGCCAGCGCGACGTCATCTTCCTCAACGAGATCGAGATGGCCCGGCGCGGCCTCAAGGCCGACGACCGCGTCGACATCGTCACCCTCTCCACCGATGGCGTCGAGCGGGCGGTGCGCGGCTTCCGCGTGGTGCCCTACGCGTTCCCGGAGGGCGGATGCGCCGCCTACTACCCCGAGACCAATCCGCTCGTGCCGCTCTACGCGCACGATCCGATGAGCTTCACCCCCTCCTCGAAGGGCGTGCCGGTCCGCCTGGTGAAGGCCGCCTCCGGCAGGGGAGCGCGCTGACCATGGACGCGGTCCAGCTCGCCCGTCTGCAATTCGCCTTCACCATCGGCTTCCACATCCTGTGGCCGACCTTCACCATCGGCATCGCCTGGTTCGTCACCTGGCTCGCCGGCCTGTGGTGGCGCACCGGCAATCCGGTCTATCGCGACCTGATGCGCTTCTGGATGCGCATCTTCGCCCTCGGCTTCGGCATGGGCGTGATCACCGGCATCGTGCTCAGCTACGAGATCGGCACCAACTGGGCCGGTTTCTCGCGCTCGGTGTCGAACGTGCTCGGCCCGATGTTCCTCTACGAGACGCTGACCGCCTTCTTCCTGGAGGCCGGCTTCATCGGCATCATGCTGTTCGGCGAGGGCCGGATCAGCAGGGGCATGCATTTCTTCGCCTGCCTGATGGTGTCGTCCGGCGCGCTGTTCAGCGCCACCTGGATCATCGCCGCCAACAGCTGGATGCAGACGCCGGCCGGCGCCCTCGCCGACGCGCAGGACATCTACCACGTCACCGACTGGGCGGACGCGATCTTCACCGCCTCCTTCCCCTATCGCCTCGCCCACATGGTGTGCGCGAGCTTCCTCACCGGCTCCTTCGTGGTGGCGGGCGTCTCGGCCTTCCACCTCTGGCGCCGCCAGCATCTCGCCGCCTCGCGCACCGCCTTCTCCATGGCGATGTGGATGGCGCTGATCCTCACGCCCACCCAGATCCTCATCGGCGACATACACGGCCGCAACACGCTGGAACACCAGCCGACCAAGCTCGCGGCGATGGAGGGGCTGTGGGATACCACCAGGGGGCCGGCGATGACGGTCATCGCCTGGCCGGACATGGAACGGCAGCGCAATCTCTACGCGCTCGACATCCCGCATCTCGCCAGCCTCTATCTCACCCATAGCTGGGATGGCGAAGTGCAGGGCCTGAAAGCCGTGCCGCCGGCCGACCAGCCCAATGTGCCGGTGGTGTTCTTCGCCTTCCGCATCATGGTCGGCATCGGCATGGCGCTGCTCGCGACCGCCATCACCGGCTTCATCCTGCGCCTGCGTGGCCGGCTGTTCCATGCCCGCTGGTTCCAGCTCCTCGCCATGGCGGTGACGCCGCTCGGCTTCATCGCCGTGCTGGCCGGCTGGACGGTGACCGAGGCCGGTCGCCAGCCCTGGGTCATCTACGGCGCGCTACGCACCGCCGACGCCGCGGCGCCGGTGACCGCCGGAGCGGTGACGACCAGCCTGCTTATCTTCTTCGCCGTCTACAACCTGCTGCTGCTCGCCTTCTTCTGGTTCGCCGCCCGTGTCGCGCTGAAGGGGCCGGCCGACAGCTCGCCGCCGACCCGCCAGCATCCCGGCCTCGACCGAACCAATGCCGGGCTCTTCGCGGCCGGCACCATCGCTTCGCCGGCGCGCGGCGCGCAGATCACCGGAGCCTGAACCATGACCGGATCCTTCTTCACCCAACACGCCCCGCTGGTCTTCGCCGCGGTCGCCACCTTCTGCGTCACCGTCTACGTCCTCGCCGACGGGCTCGACCTCGGGGTCGGCATCCTGTTCCTCGCCGCCCCGCGCGACGCCGACCGCGACCTGATGATGGCTTCCATCGAGCCGGTATGGGACGGCAACGAGACCTGGCTGGTCATGGGCGGCACGCTGCTGCTGGCCGCCTTCCCCGCCGGCTATTACGTATTGCTGCCGGCCTTCTACCTGCCGATCATGTCCATGCTGTTCGCGCTGATCTTCCGTGGCGTGGCCTTCGGCTTCCGCCTGCAGGCGACGCGGTTCCGGCTGGTCTGGGACCTCGCCTTCGCCGGCGGCTCGATGCTGGCGACCTTCTGCCAGGGGCTCATCCTCGGCGGGCTGATCGATGGCGTGCCGGTCGAGAACGGCATGTTCGCCGGCGGCCCCTTCAGCTTCCTCAGCCTGCTCGGCATTCTGTGCGGTGTCGGCCTCGTGGGCGGCTACGCGCTGATCGGCGCCGGCTGGCTGATCTGGAAGACCGACGGGCCCACCCAGGTCTTCGCACGGGAGATCGCCCATGCCGCTCTCATCCTCGTCGCCGCGATGATGGCGCTGGTGTGCGCCTGGAGCGCGTGGAGCGTGCCGGAAGTGGCGGCGCGCTGGTTCGCCTGGCCCGACATCGTCCTGCTCGCCCCGGTGCCGCTGGTGACGCTCGCCGTCATCGCCTCGATCTGGCGCGGCATCTGGGATGGCGCCGAGTTTCGCACTTTCCTGCTGTCGCTGGTGCTGTTCGCGCTCGGCCTGGTCGGCCTCGTCGTCAGCCTCTGGCCCTATGTGGTGCCGCGCTCGGTCACCGTGTGGGACGGCCTGTCGGACCCGCAGACGATCCGGTTCATCAGCGTCGGCGTGGCGGTGATCCTGCCCGTCGTGCTGGCCTATCAGGCACATGCCTACTGGGTGTTCCGCGGCAAGACCATGCATTACGCCCGCGCCTATGGCGGCGGCGAAGCCAACCCGCTCGGGAACGCCCGGCGATAAATCCGGGTGCCGCCTTCGCGCCCTTCGCCACCGGTAGCGCAGTACTCAGATCAGCCGCAGCCCCTTCAGGCTGGCATGGCCGTCCTTGCCGACGATGATGTGGTCATGCACCTCGATGCCGAGCGGCTTGGCCACATCGATGATGGTCTTGGTCATCTGGATGTCGGCGTTCGAGGGCGTCGGATCGCCGCTCGGATGGTTGTGGACGAGGATGATGGCGCTCGCCGACACTTCCAGCGCCCGCTTCACCACCTCGCGCGGATAGACCGGCGTGTGGTCCACCGTACCGCTCTGCTGCACCTCGTCGAGGATGAGCTGGTTGCGCTTGTCGAGGAACAGCACCCGGAACTGCTCGCGGTCGACAAACGCCATGGAGGCGCGGCAATGGGCGATGACCGCGCTCCAGGAGGACAGCACCGGGCGGGCACGCACCTGCGCCCGCGTCACCCGCTCCACCGCCGCGCCGACCAGCTTGAATTCGGTGACGATCGCCTCGCCGACCCCCTTCACCTCGCGCAGCCGTGCCGGCGGGGCGGCGATCACCTCGGCGAACGAGCCGAAGCGCTCGACCAGCTTCTTGGCCAGCGGCTTGACGTCCGCGCGCGGAACCGCGCGGAACAGCACCAGTTCCAAAAGTTCATAGTCCGGCAGCGCCGCGGCGCCGCCGGTACGGAAGCGCTCGCGCAGCCGCTCGCGGTGGCCGGTGAAATGCGGGGCCGCCTCGGCGAGGCCGGAAAGGTCCGTCGCCGCATCCGGCGGCGGCGGCGCCTGTGCAGCCGAACCGGCCGGCGGTGGTTCGTCGAGACCCGGCTTCGGCTTCATGCGTGTCCCGGCCCCGGTCAGGCGCTGCCGAAGATCGGCTTGTGATAGCCCTTCGGCGACAGGGTGAAGATCTCCACCCCGGTCTCGGTGACGCCGACCGAATGCTCGAACTGGGCGGAGAGCGCACGGTCGCGCGTCACGGCGGTCCAGCCGTCGGAAAGCACCTTCACATGCGGCCGGCCGAGATTGATCATCGGCTCGACGGTGAAGATCATGCCGGGCATCAGCTCCGGCCCCTCGCCGCGACGACCGACATGCACGATATTCGGCTCGTCGTGGAACAGCTGGCCGACGCCGTGGCCGCAGAAATCGCGCACCACGCTCATGTGCAGCGGCTCGACATAGTCCTGGATCGCCGCGCCGATATCGCCGACATGGCCGCCCGGCCGGATGGCGGCGATGCCGCGCATCATCGATTCATAGGTCACCTCAAGCAGCCGCTCGGCACGGCGGGGAATCTCGCCGACCGGGTACATGCGGCTCGAATCGCCGTACCAGCCGTCATAGATCAGCGTGACGTCGACATTGACGATGTCGCCCTCGCGCAGCGGCTTGTCGTTGGGGATGCCGTGGCAGACGACGTGGTTGATCGAGGTGCAGGTCGACTTGCGGTAGCCGCGATACATCAGCGTCGCCGGCAGCGCGCCGCTGTCCATGGCGAATTCGAACACCAGATTGTCGATCGCCTCGGTGCTGACCCCCGGCGCGACCATCTCATGGATGAGATCGAGCGCCTCGGCCGCCAGCCTTCCGGCGCGGCGCATGCCCTCGAAGCCTTCCGGCCCGTGCAGGCGGATCTGGCCGGTCTTCCTCAGCGGCGCGGCGGCCGCTTCCACATAGCTCATCGCGGGAAAGTCCCGATTCAGTCGAGGTTCGGATATCGTCCGGAATGTAAGCCATCCGGCGCCGTGCGCAAGGAACCCCTTGCGTCGCGGAGCCCGCGCGGCGGCGGGCGGGTCGGCCTCAGCCCAGCACCTTGCCCATATGGACCAGCCGGCGGTCGGGCATCTGCTCGACCCGCTCGATGGAGAAACCCTTGCGGCGATACCATTGGATGTTCGCCGACAGGGGCTCGCCGGTATAGAGCCGCACGGTGCCGCGCCCGATCTGGCGGGCGCGCGCGTCGGCGGCGGCGAGCATCACATTGCCGAAGCCGCGGCCCTGCGCCATCGGCGCGATGGCGAGGCTGTCGAGCAGCAGGTCGTCCGCGCGCGGCTCGAGGATGAGGACGGCGGAGAGCGCCTCCTCGCCGTCGATCACCCACACCTCGCGCTCGCGGAAGACCTCGCGGTAGTCCCAGAGCAGCGGCACCGGCTCCACCCCGAGCAGGATCCGGTTCTTGGCATAGGCGCGCCGCTGCACCTCCTCCACCGCCGGCAGGTCCTTGAGGCTGGCGCGCCGCAGCGTCGCCCCGCCGGCCTCCAGCGCCTCGGCATTGAAGACGCCGAGCGGCACGAGCTGGCGGCCCTCGGCGTCGAAATTCTCCGGCGCCAGCCAATGGGCGAAGGCATGCGCGCGCTGCGGCCATTCCGCGTCCAGCATGGAGAACCATGCGGTGTCGCGGTTGCGTCCCTTGACGATCATGTGCTGGCGGAAGACGCCCTCGAAGAGGAAGCCGTAGCGCTCCGCCGCGCGGCGCGAGGGCGCGTTCAGCGCGTTGCATTTCCACTCGTAGCGGCGATAGCCCAGCTCGAACACATAGCGCGCCATCAGCGCCATCGCCTCGGTGCCGCCCGGCGTGCGCATTAGCGCCGGCGTGTAGAGGATGTTGCCGACCTCGATCACCCGGTTGGCGGGGTCGATGCGCATCAGAGTGGCATGCCCGACCGCCTCGCCGCTTGCCTTGTCGATGATGGCATAGAGCAGCGGGTCGTCCTTCTGCGCCGCCGCGGCGTAATAGGCTTCGAAGGCCGCGTAGCTCTCGAACGGCTCGGCGCCGAGATAGGCCCACAGCCGCGCCTTCTCCGGCCCGTGCGAGCGCTGGTAGAGCGCGGGAGCGTGGCGGGAGACGTCGAAGGGCACGATGTCGACATGCCGGCCCTCCAGCGCGATTCGCGCGGGCCGCGGGGCCGGTCCCGCCTCGACGATCTCTCCAACGGGAAACGCAACCGCGTCTGTGCTCATCGAAAAACCCCGGCGCCAGGCGCGTTGGACGGGAAAGCTACGGGAACGGCTTGAATGCCGCCCGGTTCATGTGACACGAATGATGAAACTCCGAGCAATTTGCAACCTCGATGCCTTAATTCGACACGTCAGCGGATAGACTTGTGACCCCCATACATCGCCTCGTCCGCCCCATCCCGGCCTTCGACCGCATCGGCGAGGAGAACGCCTTCGCCGTGCTCGCCCGTGCCTCCGCACTGGCCGACCAGGGACGCGACATCGTCAATCTCGGCATCGGCCAGCCGGATTTCCGTACGCCCGAGCACATTGTCGAGGCGGCGGTGAAGGCGCTGCGCGACGGCCAGCACGGCTATACGCCCTCCACCGGCATCGCGCCGCTGCGCGAGGCAGTCGCCGCCGACATCCATCGCCGCCATGGTGCGCAGATCGATCCCGGCCGCGTCGTCATCGTGCCGGGCGGCAAGGTGACGATGTTCGCCGCCATCCTGATGCTGGGCGAGCCGGGCGTGGAAATCCTCTATCCCGACCCCGGCTTCCCCATCTACCGCTCGATGATCGAGTTCACCGGCGCCACCCCGGTGCCGGTGCCGATCCGCGAGGAAAACGGCTTCGCCTTCTCGGCGCAGGAGACGCTGGCGCTGATCACCCCGCGCACGCGGCTGCTGATCGTCAACTCGCCGGCCAACCCGACCGGCGGCGTCACCCCCAGGGCGGAGATCGACGCGCTGGTCGCCGGGCTGGAGCGGCACCCGCATGTCGCCATCCTGTCGGACGAGATCTACGACCAGTTCCTGTTCGACGGCGAGGAACACACGACGCTGCTCGCCTATCCCGAGATCCGCGACCGGCTGATCCTGCTCAACGGCTGGTCGAAGACCTATGCGATGACCGGCTGGCGCATGGGCTGGGCGCTGTGGCCGGAGGCGCTGTTCGAGGCGGTGCGCAAGCTGGCGGTGAACGCCTGGTCCTGCGTCAACGCTCCGGCCCAGTTCGGCGCGCTGGCCGCCCTCACCGGCCCGCAGGACTGCGTGGCGGCGATGGTCGCCGAGTTCGACACCCGCCGCCGGCTGGTGGTGGATGGGTTGAACAGCCTGCCGGGCGTGTCCTGCGCGACGCCGAAAGGCGCCTTCTACGCCTTTCCCAATGTCGCCGGCACCGGCTGGACCTCGTCGAAAGCACTGGCGAACGCGCTGTTGGAAACCGCTGGCGTCGCCACCATCGGCGGCCCGGATTTCGGCGTGTTCGGCGAGGGCTATATCCGCCTCTCCTATGCCAATTCGGCGGCGAACATCCGCCGGGCACTGGAGCGGATGGGCGATTTCCTCATCTCCGCCCGCGCCGCCTGAGGACGTCGCCATGCCGAGCAGCCTCGCCCCGATCGCCGCCTTCAGCATCGCCGTCGCGCTCGTCGCCGCGACGGCGATGCTGCGGCCCGCGCGGGCCGAGGAGCCGGCGGCCTGCCCGCCCGGAACGAGCGACGCGCGCGCCTATCTCGACTGCCTGGGCGGCGAGATGAAGGCCGGCGAGAGCGACCTCGCCCGCAGCCTCGCCGCCACCCACGCCGCCATCGCCGCGAGGGCCGATCTCGCCGAGGTCCAGCGCCGCCGCTGGCTGGCGCTGATCGAGGAGGCGCAGGGCCGCTTCGTGCACTGGCGCGATTTCGAGTGCCAGAGCATCGCCCCCTATGAGAGCGGCGACGAGACCACGGTGGGCGGACGCCGCATGGGCATCGGCTCGCTGGCGGAACGCATGCTGTGCCTCATTCGCGCCAACCGCGCGCGCGCCGCCGATCTCGCCCGCCGCTATCCGCCGCCGCAGGGCTGGGCGTATCAGGAGCCGGCGGCGCCCCCGACCGCGCCGGCCGCCGCCACCACCGGCATGCCGCGCATCATCGCTCCCTGACGCGAGCCGCCCGGCACCCGCTGCACCACGCTTGCCGCAGCCGCCGAATGAGGCGAACCTGCGCGCGAATCCGAACGGCGCCGCCGACGCGCCGACCCGAAACAGCATGAGGAAGGCCGCATGACGAAGGTTATCTCGATCGGCGAGGTCATGGTCGAGTTCGCCCGCGGCGCCGACGGCCGCTATGGGCTCGGCATCGGCGGCGACACGTTCAACACCGCCGTCTACCTCGCCCGCGCCGGCATCGACACCGCCTATGCCACCGCGCTGGGCGACGACCGCTATTCCGAGCAGATCGCCGCCGCCGCCGAGGCCGAGGGCGTCGACACCGCCTGCATGCTGCGCGCGCCCGGCCGCGTGCCCGGCCTCTATGTGATCGACACCGATGCGTTCGGCGAGCGCACCTTCAGCTATTGGCGCGACAGCGCGCCGGCGCGTGAACTGTTCGAGCTGCCCGGCTGGGAACGCATCGCCGAGGCGATCATCGAGGCCCAGGTCGTGTACCTCTCCGGCATCACCCTCTCGATCTATTCCAATGCCGGCCTCGGCCGGCTGCTGGCGACGCTGGAATTCGCCCGCGAGCGCGGCGCCAAGGTGGTGTTCGACGGCAATTACCGTCCCCGCAACTGGGGCGGCGACGTCGCCCGCGCCCGCACCGTCTACGCCCAGGCGCTCAAGCGGGCGACGCTCGCCCTGCCGACCTTCGAGGACGAGGCGATGCTGTGGAGCGACGGCTCGCCCGCCGCCACCGCCGAGCGGATCGCCACCTTCGGCGTGCCGGAGATCGTGGTGAAGAACGGCGCCGAGGGCGCGCTGGTGGTGGCGGGCGGCATCTCGCAACTGGTCGCCATTCCCGAGCCGGTACAGCCGGTGGACACCACCGCGGCCGGCGACAGCTTCAATGCCGCCTATCTCGCCGCCCGGATCGGGGGCAAGCCGCCGATTCTCGCCGCCGAGGCCGGCCATGCGCTGGCCGGGCGGGTGATCCAGCATCGCGGCGCCATTCTGCCGCGCACGGCGCATGCCTGATATCCATCGCCGGGATACATCGCCCGAACCACATGACGGCGCCGGGCGAGCGGGGCCAAGGCGTCAGCGGCGAATGTGACGCCGTGTTGCGAACGCTCTTGCGAACTAGTTGCAAACCATTGAAACAACTTGATTTTCGATGGCTTGATTTTCGCATGGCGACTGTCTAATCGGACGACCCCGGCGCGGCAGCGCCTTCCTTTAACGGAACAGGCGTCGATGGAACGGTCACAGCGGCTCGCGGCCGGCAGCGTGCTCGTCAGCATCGTGGTGCTGGCGCTGAAATACCTCGCCTACCGGCTGACCGGCAGCATCGCGCTGTATTCGGACGCGCTGGAAAGCCTGGTCAATGTCGGCACCGCGGTGGCGGCGCTGATCGCGCTCAAGGTCAGCGCCAGGCCGGCCGACGCGGCGCATCCCTATGGCTATGCCAAGGCCGAGTATTTCTCGGCGGTCATCGTCGGCGTGCTGATCGTGGTCGCCGCGCTGACGATCTTCCGCGAGGTCTATTTCGCCTGGCAGCAGCCGCACACGCTCGGCCTGGCGCCGGAAGGCCTCGCCGCCAACGCGATGGCCGGCGTGCTCAACGCGCTGTGGTGCTTCGTGCTGATCCGCGAAGGCCGGCGCCTGCGCTCGCCGGCGCTGGTGGCCGACGGCAAGCACCTCCTCACCGACGTGGTCTCCTCGGCCGCCGTGCTGGCCGGCATCGCGCTCGCCATGATCACCGGCTACGAGAAGATGGACCTCGTGCTCGCCGCGCTGGTGGCGCTCAACATCCTGTGGTCGGGCTGGGGGGTGCTGAAGGAGAGCATTGGCGGGCTGATGGACCAGGCGGTGCCCGGCGACACGCTGGCGCTGATCCGCGCCCGCATCGCCGCGGAGGCGGTCGGCGCCATCGAGGCGCACGACCTGCGCACCCGCCAGGCCGGGCGCGTGACCTTCGTCGACTTCCATCTCGTGGTGCCCGGCGAGATGGCGGTGAGCGAGGCCCACACCATCTGCGACCGCATCGAGGAGGCGCTGCGCGCCGAGGTGCACGACCTGTTCGTCACCATCCATGTCGAGCCGGAAGCCAAGGCCAAGCATGCCGGCATCCCGGTGCTGTGAACCCGGCCGCCGGGCCGGGTTTAGGACGGCAATATGCCCGGCTCTGGCGCCTAGGCCGACACCGGAGTGGCGCTGTCAGCGACCGGCCCGCAGCGCGCCCAGCAGCTCCGGCGTCGGATAGGAATCGGCCGGCAGGCCGAGCCGCATTTGCTCCACCTTCACCGCCTGCCGCGTCGCCGCGCCGGCAATGCCGTCGACCCGGCCGACATGGTGGCCGCGCGCATTGAGCAGCCGCTGCAATTCGACCACCTGCGCCTGCGAGAGCACCGGGATCGCCTTGCCCTGCCCCCGGTTGAACGCCGATGCGCCAGCCACCCGCGTGGCGAGATAGGCCGCCGAGGTGGCATAGGTCAGCGAATTGTTCCACTCGGTGAAGATGTCGAAATTGGGATAGGCGAGGAAGGCCGGCCCCAGGCGCCCCATCGGCAGCAGCACCGAGGCGGGAAGGTTGTCGGCCGGCAGTGGCGCGCCGTTCGCCCGCGTGACACCGAACCGCGCCCATTGCGCGCGCGGCAGCTTGGTGGAGAGGTCGGTCTGGTCCCAGGGCAGGTTTGCCGGCACGCGCACCTCCTCCAGCCAGGGCTGGCCGCGCGTCCAGCCGAGCGCCTTGATGTAGTTGGCCGCCGAGGCCAGCGCATCCGGCGTCGAGCGGATGAGGTCGACGCGCCCGTCGCCGTCCTCGTCGATGCCGTAGTTCAAATAGTGGTCGGGCAGGAACTGGAACTGCCCGAGTTCGCCGGCCCACGGCCCGCGCATGGTCTGCGGCGTGAGGTCGCCGCGGTCGATGATCTTCAGCGCCGCCATGAGCTGGGTGCGGAACATATCCGCCCGCCGGCAGTCCCAGGCCAGCGTCGCGATGGAGCGCAGGCTCGGCTTGTCGCCCATGAAGGCGCCAAAATCGGTCTCCAGCCCCCAGAACGCCACCAGCACCGCACCCGGCACGCCGAATTGCTGTTCGATACGGGCGAACAGCACCTGATTCTTCTGGATAAGCGCCCGCCCCTGCTGGATGCGGTAATTGGCAACCATGCGGTCGGAGAACTCGAAGAAGCTTTGCGCGAACACCTTCTGCCCGCGATCCGTGCCGGCGATGTCGGGAGCGTAAGTGATGCCGTCCAGCGCCGTGGCGACGGTGCGCGGCGAGACGCCCTGCGCCACGGCCTGCCGCTTGAAGCCGTCGAGCCACTGGGCGAATCCGGCGCCGTTGCTGCCGCAGGCCTGCGCCATCGCGGAGACGGGAATCGCCATCGGCGCGATCGTCATCGCGGCCAGCGCGACGGTACGGAGCCGGTTCTTCACGTTACGCATGGATGCCCCCAGAATTCTCGATGCGGCCATTGATAGCGAATCACGAGATTACAAGAAATGCGGCCACGGTGCGGTGACGCGTCGATCGCCGGGCCCGACGGCGAGTCTGGATTCGGGCAGGGCGCAATGACACAGATGAACCGCGCGAGCACGAGCCGGCGGGTGCCTGGACCGGTGGACGCTCGAACCAGTGGATGCCTTGGGGAATGATCCGATGAACGTCGTCATGCTGCTCTATCCGCGCCTCACCCAGCTGGACCTGACCGGACCCTTCGAGGTGTTCGCCCGCTTCCCGGAGCTGCATATCCACCTCGCCTGGAAGTCGCTCGATCCCGTCGCCGACGTCAGCGGCCTGCGGCTCCTGCCGACCACGACGCTTGCCAACTGTCCGCCGGCCGACATTCTGTTCGTCCCCGGCGGCCCCGGCCAGATCGACCTGATGGAGGACGACGAGGTCGGCGGCTTCCTGCGCGCGCAGGCGGAGCGCGCGACCTTCGTGACCTCGGTCTGCACCGGATCGCTGGTTCTGGCCGCCGCCGGGCTGCTGGGCGGATACCGGGCGGCGTGCCACTGGCTGTCGCTGGAGCAGCTGGCCTATTTCGGCGCCGAGCCCGTCGCCCAGCGGGTCGTGACGGATCGCAACCGAATCACCGGGGCGGGCGTCACCTCGGGCATCGACTTCGCGCTGACGCTGGCGGCGCAGCTCTTCGGCGAGGAACGGGCGCGCCGCGTCCAGCTGTTCATGGAATATGATCCGGCCCCGCCCTTCCCCGGCGGCTCGCCGCGAACCAGCACGCCCTCGGCGGTCGCCGCCATCCGCGAACAGACCGCCGGCTTCCAGGGCCAGCGCGATGCCGTCGCCCGCCGCGCCGCCGGGCGGCGTCATGATTGAGCCGCCAGACGCCACCGGAGATTCGCCCGCATGAACCCGTCCGAACCAGCCGCACGGCGCATCGTGCGGCCGACCGCCGCCGTGCTGGCCGTGGTGCGCCGGGAGGACCGGCTGATGCTGGTGCGCCGCGCCAATCCGCCGGATCAGGGGCGCTGGGGCTATCCCGGCGGGCGGATCGAATGGGGCGAGCCGTTTCTCGACGCCGCCCTGCGCGAGCTCGCCGAGGAAACCGGCATCCGCGCCGATTCCCCCGAGCTGATCGACGTGCTCGACTTCATCGAGGCCGACGAGGCCGGCGCCCTCGCCCATCATTTCGCGATGATCGCGGTCGCCTGCCGCTGGGTGTCGGGCGAAGGCGAGGCCGCCGACGACGCGCTGGAGACCGGCTGGTTCACCCTCGCGGAGGTCGCGCGAATGGGCGCCGCCGCCAGCGACAGAGTGGAGGCGATCGCCATGCGCGCGCTCGGCCTGCCGTCGCGGCGCTGAACGCAGGCTCCTCCTCAAGGCAAAACGGCCCCCGAAGGAGGCCGAGCCTGCCCTGGAATGCAAAGGGGCCTCCCGAAGGAGGCCCCTGCCGTCTCGTGTCGGGGGTCGGCTCAGTGGCCGCCGGCCGCTACCGGCGCCAGCGTGATGCCGTTGGCCTTGGCCCATTCGGCATTGCGGGCATGGTGCTTGACCAGCATCGGACGCAGGATGAACAGGGCGGCGAAGGCGGCCGAGATGTCCATGGCGGCGACGGTGTAGAGCACGCTCGACCAGGTGCCGGTGGCTTCCATCAGGATGTTGCCGAAAGGAACCAGCAGCGCGGCCACGCCCTTGGCGCAGTACAGGACACCGTAGATCTTGGCGACGTTCTTGGTGCCGAACGTGTCGGCGGCGGTGGCCGAGAACAGCGAGTACACCTCGCCCCAGGCCAGGAACACCACGCCCGACAGAATCAGGAACGCCCACGGATTGTGGCCGAACGTGCCGAGGGCGACGATGCCCACGCCTTCCATGAAGAAGGCGATGAACATGGTCCTCTCACGGCCGATATGGTCGGAGATCCAGCCGAACAGCGGACGCGAGATGCCGTTCAGGATGCGGTCGAGCATCAGCGCGAAAGGCAGGGCCGCCATGGTGATGAAGTAGAGGTTCACCTGGAAGTTCTTCACGCCGAGGTCTTCGGCGATGACGCCGAGCTGGGCCACGGCCATCAGGCCGCCGGTGACGGTGCCGATGAACATCGCGGCCAGCACCCAGAACACCGGGGAGCGAAGCGCCTCGCCGAGCTCATAGTCGCGGCGGCTCTGGGCAACCTTGTTGGAACCCTTGAGGTTCTTGGGCGGGTGACGCAGGAACACCGCGGCGATCATGATGACGCTGCCCTGGATCAGACCGAAGAACCAGAAGGTCTGGGAAACGCCAGAGGAGGCCAGCATGTTGGCGATCGGCAGAATGGTGAGGGCCGAGCCGGCGCCATAGCCGCCGGCGGTGAGGCCGACCGCGAGACCGCGCTTGTCCGGGAACCACTTGATCGCGGCGTTGACGCAGGTGGCATAGACCAGGCCGACACCGACGCCGCCAATGGCCGCACCGATGTAATACATGGTCAGCGTATCGGCGTAGGAATTGAACAGCCACGACAGGCCGGTGAAGAAGCCGCCGATGAACACCATCGCCCGCGGGCCGTACTTGTCGATGAAATAGCCCTCGATCGGCGCCAGCCAGGTCTGGACGACGACGAAGATGGTGAAGGTGGTCTGGATGGCCGCGCGCGACCAGCCGAATTCCTTGGTGATTTCAGGGACGAACAACGTCCAGGCGTACTGGATGTTCGCGGCGGCGACCATACAGATGACGCCGCATGCAAGCTGGATCCAGCGTGTCCGGCTGATGGAAGCGTCCATCGTCGAAAGGCTCGAAGTACTCAAGGCGTTCTCCTCTCCAATGTCTTGTGCGCCGCGGATCGGCGTTTTTCGGCGGTCGCTCGTCCCGATCGAACCGGAGATCGGCGCCGCCTGTTTTCATTGGCCTGGGGGACGAAGATGCCGCCGCCCCCGGGGCTGCCGCAGATGCGGCGCATGGTTCCCATTTATGTGTGCGGTTACCCAACCGGCCGCTCCCACCCGCCGTCGCGATTGCGACCGGTGGGGGACTGACGCAAGGTTGATAGGCCCGACCCGCTGAGGACATATCCTAATCTACAATATTATGTATGCCAATTGCCTTTTCGTCGATCGGACCCATGTCGAACAGAGCATTATTTTTGTATAAAACAGATGATATCGAGCCTATATTTCGCCAACACTGTCAGATGTTTTTCACAATTTTTGATAGATACTTCAGTTTATATAACGTCGAAATTGGACACTTTAGGTCATTTCAGCTGAATGACATCGATCAGTGAATTGAAACTCGGCGTCACGTCATCTTCTCGTCGCCCTCTCCCATCGACGATTTCCATCAAAATTCCCTATCGTCAACTTTGAATCGTTTCGATGGCGGCCGGGAATCAGCACAAATAAAAAGGGCGCACCTCGCGGCGCGCCCTCAAAAGGAAGGAAAGGATGGTCGGTGCCGATCACTCGGCGGGGACGGCACCCAGTTTGGCGGCCTCGGCGGCCTTGGCATGGGAGCGGCGCAGCGGCTTCAGGATCACCAGCGCCATGACGGCGGCGATGATGTTGAGCGCCGCGGCCGAGACGAACACCGCGTGCCAGCTGCCGGTCACCGTGGTCAGGATGCTGGTGAACGGCACGATCAGCGCCGCGGTGCCCTTGGCGGTGTAGAGCAGGCCCGCATTGGTTGTGGCGAATTTCGAGCCGAAGGCGTCGCCGCACATGGCGGGGAACAGGCTGTAGATCTCGCCCCAGGCGAAGAAGACGAGGCCGGTGAGGATGACGAACAGCACCGGGTTGTGGCCGAGCACGCTCAGCGCATAGATACCGACGCCCTCGATGGCGAAGGCGACGAACATGGTGTTCTCGCGGCCGATCTGGTCGGACACCCAGCCGAAGAACGGACGGGTCAGGCCGTTGAGCACGCGGTCGATGGCGGCGGCGAAGGTGAGCGCCGGCAGCGTGATGCCGATCAGGCTGACCGGGATGTCGGCAATGCCGAAATCCTTGGCGATCGGGCCGAGCTGGGCGGTCGCCATCAGGCCGCCGGCGGCCATCATGACGAACATCGCGTACATCACCCAGAACAGCGGGCTGGTGAGCATCTCCTTGGGAGAGAAGTCGCGGGCCGACTGGGCGACCTTCGCCACCATCGCGGCGACCTGGCCCTTGTACGGAGCGGCGAGGAACAGCGCGATCACGGTGATCACGATACCTTGGGCAAGGCCGAAATAGAGGAACGCCGCCTCGTAACCCTGATTCTTGATCATGTTCTGGATCGGAATCACGGTCAGCGCCGAACCCGCGCCGAAGCCGGCGGCGGTGATGCCGGCCGCCAGGCCGCGCTTGTCCGGGAACCATTTCAGCGAGTTGCCGACGCAGGTGCCGTACACGGCGCCCGCACCGATACCGCCGAGCGCGGCGGCGATGTAGAGCGTGGTCAGGCTGGTGGCGTACGCGTTCATCACCCAGGCGAGGCCGCAGAACACGCCGCCGAACAACACCACGACCCGCGGGCCGTATTTGTCGACGAACCATCCCTCGATCGGCACCAGCCAGGTCTCGGTGACGATGAAGATCGAGAAGGCCACCTGGATGGCGGCGCGGTCCCAGCCGTGACGCTCCTGCATCGGGCCGACGAAGAACGTCCAGCCGTACTGCATGTTGGCGATCATGCACATGCAGATCACGCCGAACACCAGTTGCAGCCAGCGGGTTTTATTCACAGATGACGTAGCGGGAGTTGTCATGGCTTCCTCAAACGTTTCCCAACGTAATGGCTCGGCTGTTCGCCGTATTGTTTTTGGTAGCTTCCGTATCGTCAGCGCGCTTCGAGCGGTCTGAGCTGACGGATCGGAAGCATGTATACTACATAATTTTAAATATGCAAAATTTTGCATACCAGCAATGCAAGAAAAAATACCCTGCGTGATGACGCAACGTAATATTCCCTAACGTCATTACTTAACGTCAACTAGTGACGCACCGTAAGACATGCCGATACGGAGGCGCTGCCCGCCGCCCTGCCGTCCGGCGCGTCGGCGGCGCGGACGGCGAAGGTAAGGATTGCACGCGCCCGGTGTGGTATACGATGATCGCTCGCGTCGACCTCTCCAAGGATTCGCGCGAGCCGGCAGCGGTCTCGACACCGGTGCCGGCACGGACCGGAAGGAACGGCCGCATAATCGAAGACGAGGGAACCGCCCGTGGAAGCCGCCGACAGTCAAGCCCGCCTGAACATCGCGCCCCTCGCCGCCAATACCAGCCTGCGTGCCCTCGCCTATGACGCCATCAAGAAGGCGATCACCGAGATGGACATGTACGGGCAGGAGAGCGAGATCCGGCTCGACGAGCGGCAATTGTCGCAGGACCTCGGTGTCAGCCGCACGCCGATTCGCGAGGCGCTCACCGTGCTGGAGCAGGAGGGCTTCGTGCGCTCGGTGCCGCGGCGCGGCATTTTCGTGGTGCGCAAGTCCAAGCGCGAGATCATCGAGATGATCACCGTCTGGGCGGCGCTGGAAAGCATGGCCGCCCGGCTGGCGGCGACCCGCGCCAGCGACCGCGACCTCGCCGAGCTGCGCGACGTGTTCCACGATTTCGAGGCCGAGCCGCCGGCCGACCACATGAACGAATATTCCGACGCCAATATCCGCTTCCACCAGACCGTCATCCGGCTGGGCGGCTGCGCGATGATCGGCGAGATGACGGCGAACCTGTTCATTCACATCCGCGGCATCCGCGCCGTGTCGATGCGCCAGGAGAATCGCGCCGAGCGCTCGCTGCAGGAGCACCGCGCCATCATCGCCGCGCTGACGGCGCGCGACGCCGACCTCGCCGAGCGGCTGGTGCGCGAGCACACGCTGGGCCTTGCCGCCCATGTGGAAAAGCACGGCAAGTTCCTCGCCTGAACACGAGCGGGCCGCTCGTCCGGGCACCGCCCGCAGCCCCCTGCCCGTCCCCCGCCGCAGCGCAACCCGCCGTCGGCCGGACGCGCGAGCTCTCCGCGTGGGCTTTCCGCTCGGCCGCCTCGCCGGTTGCCGCCTCGCGAACATTTCGTCCACCTGCGCATCAAACTGTTCAGGCGGTCTCGCCATGCGCCTTTCGTCGTGGTATATTGCATACGCAACGATGGAACGCACAATGCCAAGGCCTCATAGAAGGCCGGTCCATCGGGCAAATCGATGTGGGACGGGAAGCGCCGCGGTCTCCGCGGACACGGGGATCGCCGATTGACATGCTGGTATTTGGTATGCCAAATTCCGTGAAAATCCGCCTCGGGTACTTCCCGGAGAGGGTTTTGCCGTGAATACGAAGGCAGTTCTGAACAAAAGGTGGCAGAGCGGCGACAATGGCCTGGCCATTGAGCGTCTGCCGGCGAAGGAGAGCTTCAAGAGCAAGGCCTATGCCGCTCTCAAGGAAGCCATCACCAACATGAACATCTACGGCTCCGACGAGCCGTTGCTGCTCGACGAGCGGGATATTTCGGAGCGCCTTGGCGCAAGCCGCACGCCGATCCGCGAAGCGGTGGCGATGCTGGAGCAGGAGGGCCTGCTCAGGGCGGTGCCGAGGCGGGGGATTTTGGTGGTTCGCCGCACCAAGGCCGAGATCATCGAGATGATCGAGGCCTGGGCGGCACTGGAAAGCATGGCGGCTCGCCTCGCCACGTCACGCGCAAGCGACGAGGCGATCGCCGGACTGAGGGCCTTTTTCAAGGAGTTCGATCTCTCCCGGATCGAGCGCGAGCGGTGCGACGAATATTCGACCGCGAATATCGCGTTCCACCAGGCGCTGATCCGGCTGAGCGGCTCCTCTCTTCTCGCGGCGATGACGGACAACCTGTTCTTCCACGTTCGGGCCATCCGCCATCGCACGATCTTCGAGATGGACCGGGCGCAGCGTTCGGCCTCCGACCATCTCGAGATCATCCAGGCACTCGAGGCGCGGGACGCGGACCGCGCCGAGCGGTTGGTCCGTGACCACACGCTCCGGCTGGCGAAGCACGTCGAGAGCCACGTAGACCTTGACTAGGCGGCGGGCCGGCCACGGCATGGGTCGTCGACCGACGAGGGGAAGTGAAGGCATGGGAGAGGAAGGAATGGGAGCAGCAAAGACGCCGGCGGACACGCCAGCCGCCGATCGCCTGCCGAGGATCCGCCGCCGTGACGGCGCGGGTCGCCCGCAATCCCTTTCACATGCCCAGTTTCCGCGTCTGGCAGGCCCGACGCTCTAGCAACGATCCATCAGAAACGGTGCAGACAAGATTTTCCGGGAGGAAGCGGGATGTCCGCAGTAGCACAGGTGATTGACGCAACTAACGCCGCCGACGACGAAGTGGAGCTGACAGACGGCTTCCACCTCGTCATCGATGCGCTCAAACTCAACGGCATCGAGACCATCTACGGTGTGCCGGGCATTCCGATCACCGATCTGGGCCGCATGGCCCAGGCCGAAGGCATCCGTGTCGTCTCGTTCCGCCACGAGCAGAACGCCGGCAACGCCGCCGCCATCGCCGGCTTCCTCACCAAGAAGCCCGGCATCTGCCTCACCGTCTCCGCGCCCGGCTTCCTGAACGGTCTGACCGCTCTCGCCAACGCGACGACCAACTGCTTCCCGATGATCCTGCTCTCCGGCTCGTCCGAGCGCGAGATCGTCGACCTGCAGCAGGGCGACTACGAGGAGATGGACCAGCTGGCCATCGCCAAGCCGCTCTGCAAGGCCGCCTTCCGCGTGCTGCACGCCGAGGATATCGGCATCGGCGTCGCCCGCGCCATCCGCGCGGCGGTCTCCGGCCGTCCCGGCGGCGTCTATCTCGACCTGCCGGCCAAGCTGTTCTCGCAGGTGATCGACGCCCAGAAGGGCGCCAAGTCGCTGGTGAAGGTCATCGACGCCGCCCCGGCGCAGCTGCCGGCTCCCGCGGCGATCAAGCGCGCGCTCGACGTGCTGAAGTCGGCGAAGAAGCCGCTGATCATCCTCGGCAAGGGCGCCGCCTATGCCCAGGCCGACGAGGAGATCCGCGCGTTCATCGAGGATTCCGGCATCCCCTTCCTGCCGATGAGCATGGCCAAGGGCCTGCTGCCCGACACCCATCCCCAGTCGGCCGGCGCGGCGCGCTCGACCGTGCTGAAGGACTCGGACGTCGTGCTGCTGGTCGGCGCCCGCCTCAACTGGCTGCTGTCGCACGGCAAGGGCAAGACCTGGGGCGATGCGCCCAAGAAGTTCATCCAGATCGATATCGAGCCCAAGGAAATGGACTCGAATGTCGAGATCGTCGCCCCGGTGGTCGGCGACATCGGCTCCTGCATCGCGGCCCTCAACGAGGGCATCAAGGCCGGCTGGCAGGCCCCCCCGTCCGAGTGGATCGAGGACATCAAGTCCCGCAAGGAGATCAACATCTCCAAGATGGGCCAGCGCCTGCTCAAGAACTCCACCCCGATGGACTTCCACTCGGCGCTCGGCGCGCTGCGCACCGTGATCAAGGAGCGTCCCGACGCCATCCTGGTCAACGAAGGCGCCAACACGCTCGACCTCGCCCGCGGCGTCATCGACATGTACCAGCCGCGCAAGCGCCTGGACGTCGGCACCTGGGGCGTGATGGGCATCGGCATGGGCTTCGCCGTCGGCGCGGCGGTGGAGACCGGCAAGCCGGTTCTGGCGGTCGAGGGCGACAGCGCCTTCGGCTTCTCCGGCATGGAGGTGGAGACGATCTGCCGCTACAACCTGCCGGTCTGCATCGTGGTGTTCAACAATAACGGTATCTATCGCGGTCTCGACACCGACCCGACCGGCCGCGACCCCGGCACCACCGTGTTCGTCAAGAACTCCCGCTACGACAAGATGATGGAGGCCTTCGGCGGCATCGGCGTGAACGTCACCACACCCGACGAGCTGAAGCGCGCCGTCGACGAGGCGATGGACTCGGGCCGCCCGACCCTCATCAACGCGGTCATCGATCCGGCGGCCGGCAGCGAGAGCGGCAATATCGGCAGCCTGAACCCGCAGAGCGTCGTCAAGAAGAAGAGCTGATCGACACCGGGCGGGCGGAGCCAGCTCCGCCCGCCCCTCAATGCCAACCCTACCCAACGCCAAATCTACCCAATGAACGAATCGCACCGGCGCAAACGCCGGGCACAACTTCGAGAGGGAAACTCATGGGCAAGGCACTGGACGGAGTCCGCATCCTCGATTTCACCCATGTTCAGTCCGGCCCGACCTGCACCCAGCTTCTGGCCTGGTTCGGCGCCGACGTGATCAAGGTGGAACGTCCCGGCGAAGGCGACGTCACGCGGGCTCAGCTGCGCGATGTCCCGAATGCGGACAGTCTCTATTTCACCATGCTGAACTCGAACAAGCGTTCGATCACGCTCGACACCAAGAACCCCGAGGGCAAGAAGATCCTCGAGGACCTGGTGAAGATCTGCGACGTGATGGTGGAGAATTTCGCTCCCGGCGCGCTCGATCGCATGGGCTTCACCTGGGAGCGCATCCAGGAGCTCAATCCCCGTATCATCCTCGCCTCGGTGAAGGGCTTCGGCCCCGGCCCGTTCGAAGACTGCAAGGTCTACGAGAACGTCGCCCAGTGCACCGGCGGCTCCGCCTCCACCACCGGCTTCCGCGACGGCCTGCCGCTGGTCACCGCGGCGCAGATCGGCGATTCCGGCACCGGCCTGCACCTCGCCCTCGGCATCGTCACCGCGCTCTACCAGCGCACGTTGACCGGCCGGGGCCAGAAGGTGCTCTGCGCCATGCAGGATTCGGTGCTGAACCTGTGCCGCGTCAAGCTGCGCGACCAGCAGCGCCTGGAGCGCGGCCCGCTGCGCGAATACAGCCAGTTCGGCGAGGGCCTGCCCTTCGGCGACGCGGTGCCGCGCGCGGGCAATGATTCCGGCGGCGGCCAGCCGGGCCGCATCCTGAAGTGCAAGGGCTGGGAGACCGATCCCAACGCCTATATCTACTTCATCACCCAGGCGCCGGTCTGGGCCAAGATCTGCGACATCATCCACGCGCCCGAGTGGAAGACCGATCCCAATTACGCGACGGCCGCGGCCCGGCTGCCGCATCTCAACGAGATCTTCACCCGCATCGAATCGTGGACCATGGCCCACACCAAGTTCGAGGCGATGGATATCCTCAACAATTTCGACATTCCCTGCGGCCCGGTGCTCTCGATGAAGGAGATCGCCGAGGATCGCTCGCTCTACGCCACCGGCACGCTGGTGGAAGTGGAGCACCCCACGCGCGGCGCCTATCTCACCGTCGGCAACCCGATCAAGCTGTCGGACAACGACGTGCCGGTGGAACGCTCGCCGCTGCTCGGCGAGCACACCGAGGAGATCCTCGCGCAGGTGCTCGGCTTCGATACCGGCGCCATCGACGCCATCAAGGCGTCGGGCGCGGTCGGCGAGCCGGTGCGGGTGGCGGCCGAATAGCGGAGCGACATGAGAGTGCACCGGCGCCGGATCCGCATCCGGCTTCGTGCGAACGAGACCTGAGGTGGCGAGAAGAAGTCGTGAACATTCCGATGTCCGAGATTCCGATGTCGCAACACCACCTGGGACGTATTCCGCCAGCCTGACCGGCGGAGCACGGGGAGAAGTAGGTTCCAGCGCCCCCGCGGGCCGGAACCCATTCTACGGCACGGTCGGGAGAGCCGCCGTGCCGAACGAAGCCAAACGCTAAAGGGAAGTCGACCGAGATGTCCAAGCCGCTCGAAGGTATAAAGATCATCGATTTCACGCACGTCCAGGCGGGTCCCGCCTGCACGCAGCTCCTCGCCTGGTTCGGCGCCGATGTGATCAAGGTTGAGCGTCCCGGCGCGGGCGATGTCACGCGCTCGCAGCTGCGCCACGTCAAGGACGCGGACGCGCTCTACTTCACCATGCTCAACTCCAACAAGCGTTCGCTGACGCTCGACACCAAGACGGCCCAGGGCAAGGAAGTCCTGACCAAGCTGATCAAGGAATCGGACGTCATGGTCGAGAATTTCGGCCCCGGCGCGCTCGACCGCATGGGCTTCACCTGGGAGCACATCCAGGAGCTCAACCCGGGCATGATCCTCGCCTCGGTGAAGGGCTTCTCGGAAGGCCACGCCTATGAAGACCTGAAAGTGTACGAGAACGTCGCGCAGTGCGCCGGCGGCGCCGCGTCCACCACCGGCTTCTGGGACGGCCCGCCGACCGTGTCGGCCGCCGCGCTCGGCGACAGCAACACCGGCATGCATCTGGCCATCGGCATCCTCACGGCGCTGCATGCGAAGATCAAGACCGGCAAGGGCCAGAAGGTCGCCGTGTCGATGCAGGATTCGGTGCTGAACCTGTGCCGCGTGAAGCTGCGCGACCAGCAGCGCCTCGACGCCCTCGGCTATCTCGAGGAATATCCCCAGTATCCGCATGGCGAGTTCTCGGACGTGGTGCCGCGCGGCGGCAACGCGGGCGGCGGCGGCCAGCCGGGCTGGGTGCTGAAGTGCAAGGGCTGGGAGACCGACGCCAACGCCTATATCTACTTCACCATCCAGGGCCACGCCTGGGCGCCGATCTGCAAGGCGCTGGGCAAGCCGGAATGGATCGACGATCCGGCCTACAACACCGCCGAGGCCCGTCAGGACAAGATCTTCGACATCTTCGCCTTCATCGAGAGCTGGCTCGCCGACAAGACGAAGTTCGAGGCCATCGACATCCTGCGCAAGTTCGACATCCCCTGCGCTCCGGTGCTGTCGATGAAGGAAATCGCCAACGACCCGTCGCTGCGCAAGAGCGGCACCGTGGTCGAGGTCGATCACCCCAAGCTCGGCAAGTACCTGACCGTCGGCTCGCCGATCAAGTTCTCGGACGTGTCGGTGGAGATCACCGCCTCGCCGCTGCTCGGCCAGCACACCAACGAAGTGCTCGCCGATCTCGGCTATTCCCAGGAAGAGATCGTCGCCCTGCACGACGCCAAGGCCGTCTGAGCGAGAACCTTCAGCCGATCGGGCTTCGGCCTGATCGGCGCTTCGGCCGGCGGCGCTCGCCGTTCCGGCCTCCACCAGATCGGCGGCGCGTGCCTGAATGAGGCGGCGCCGCCCGCGAGCCTCCCGGAGCAGAACGCTCTGGGGTCTGTTCCAACCGGACGAGAGGTCCGGCCCGGGTCAGCCTCCCGACGTTCGGTTCCTCCTAGGCGACTGAGCCGGCGCTCCGTCACACGGGCGCCGGCCATTTTTTTGCGTGGCACCCGCGAGGCCATGGCAAGGCGGCGCCTTCGGCCGGATGCCGGTGGCGGCCTTTCTCCCGGACGGCCTTCGGAAAGCCGGCACCCGGCGCCGCATCGACACCCGGCGGCCGGCGCTCACATCGGCGGCAGCACCGTCGGCGGCACGATCGGCGCGCGCGTGGTCGCGGCAACCGGAAAGCGTATCTCGACGCCGCGGCCGGCCTGGCCGAACGCCGGCACCGAGGCTCCGCATTCCATCGCCGAGCCGGCATCGGGCTGCAGCGCATAGCGGAAACAGGCCGGCAGCAGCGACGGCAGGGCGTAGCGGCCGACCGCCGCGAAACCGGAAGCCACGAAGCCGTCCTCCCGTTCCGGCGCGCCGAACGTGTCGGCGGCGATCGCCGAGCCGCCGATCCGGCAGCGGCGGCTGGCCGGGAACGGCTCCCAGCGATGGACGACGGTGTTGTGGTCGCTGCGCGTCGCGAAGGGCAGATGGGCCTGCATAGGAGCCGGGTGCACCGGCGTCGATGATTCGCCAGGCGACACCGCCAATCCGCCCATGGCACCGGCGAATCGTCCGGCCTGCCAAACGAGGGCGGTGAGCTCATCCCCCGTCGGCACGTTCAGTTCGGGAAGGATCGTGAGGTAGTCGAGCCATTCCTCGAACAGCTCCTGGCGCCGCGTGCAGTCCGGCCGCAGCCATGACGACTTCAGATAGGCGACGCCCTCGACCGGCTCCACCGGCGTGCCGAGTTCATCCAGCGCAACCGCGACCTCGCCGCCGATCACCACATAGGGCGTATCGTCCGGCCAGCCGCGGGCCAGATGCAGCCCCATCCGCCATTCCGGCACATCGTCGAACCGTTCGGAGTGAGGCACCTTCCAGAGCTTCATGACGCGTCCCGTCGGTAGTGAGGAAAGCACAACTATACCTATAGTTGTTTTCAACACAACCTGAACGTGCCCGTTGCCGCCTGCCGGTCTACAGCCCGGAATAACGCGTCGTCAGCCGCTGCGCCGCCTCGCGCACGCGCCCCCCGAGGTCGACGATGCGCTCGGGCGACATCCGCACCGTCGGCGCCGAGATCGAGATCGCCCCGACCGGCTCGCGCCATTCGTCGAGCACCGCGGCGGCGACGCAGCGCATCCCCGGCGTGTGCTCCTCGTCGTCGATGGCGTAGCCGCGCTCGGCGATCTCGGCGAGATCGGCCTGCAGCGCCCGCCGGCTCACATGGGTGTGCTCGGTGAAGCGCTGGAGCTGGTCGCCGCCCAGCCAGGCGCGGCGCGCCTCCTGGTTCATCGCCGACAGGATCGCCTTGCCGCCGCCCGAGGCGTGGATCGGCAGGTCGCCGCCGATGCGGAAGAAGGCGCGCACCGCCGCATGGCTCTCGACCTGCGCCACGCAGACCAGCCGCGGCCCGTCGATCAGCGACAGGTTCACCGTCTCGTTCACCCCGGCCGACAGCTCGCGCAGCAGCGCGCGGGAGATCTCCGGCAGCTTGCGGATGCGCAGATAGGTCGAGCCGATGCGGAACAGCCCGAGCCCGACCATCCAGTGGCCGGTCGCCGGATCGTTGCCGACCAGGCCGCGCCGGTCCAGCGTGGCGAGCAGCCGGTGCACGGTGGAGGTCGGCAGCTCGGCGCGGCGGGCGAGCTCGCTCAGCGTCATGCCGTCGGACAAGGCCAGCACTTCCAGCAGCGAGATGGCGCGGTCGAGCGACTGCACCTCGCCGCCATTCTCCGCGGTGCCCGATGACGACGGGCGCCCGCGGCGGCGGATGCTGGTGGCGGGCTCACTCATGGACGTCCTCCGTTGGCCGGCGCGCGACCGCCGCCCGCTCGCCCCGAGGCGGTCCCTCAAGGTGGTTTCCCTCATAAAGGCCCAACTCACGGTTTTTCGCAAACCAGAAATATATCCCGTATTGCGGAAATGCGATCGCCATGGCATGTTTCCCGCGATTTCGGAAATTCATCCCGCAGCGCGGGAATGATGAGCCGATCGGGATGCGGTCCCGCCGGCGCCGGAGAGTTGAGAAAAGGGTCCGACACGCTGGCGCGGGGCACCGCCGGCCCTGCAACGAGCAGGGCGATGCCCGTGCCGGACGGGTCACCGACAGGGTCGCCAGGAGGAAATGCCATGGCCAAGATGCGTGCCGTCGATGCTGCTATCCGGGTTCTCGAGAAGGAAGGCGTGACCGTCGCCTTCGGCGTGCCGGGCGCCGCGATCAATCCGCTTTATTCCGCCATGCGCGCGCATGGGAAGACGCGCCATATCCTGGCGCGCCATGTCGAGGCCGCCTCGCACATGGCCGAGGGCTATACCCGCGCCAAGGCCGGCAATATCGGCGTGTGCATCGGCACCTCCGGCCCGGCCGGCACCGACATGATCACCGGCCTCTATTCCGCCGCCGCCGATTCGATCCCGATCCTGTGCATCACCGGCCAGGCTCCGCGCGCGCGCCTCTACAAGGAAGACTTCCAGGCCGTCGACATCGAATCGATCGCCAAGCCGCTCGCCAAGTGGGCCGTCATGGTCCGCGAGCCGGCGCTCGTCCCGATGGTGTTCCAGCAGGCGTTCCACGTCATGCGCTCCGGCCGCCCCGGCCCGGTGCTCATCGACCTGCCGATCGACGTCCAGCTCGCCGAGATCGAGTTCGACGAGGACACCTACGAGCCGCTCGCCGTCTACAAGCCGAAGCTGACCCGCAAGCAGGCCGAGAAGGCCATCGCCATGCTGAACGAGGCGGAGCGCCCGCTCCTCGTCTCCGGCGGCGGCGTCATCAATGCGGACGCCTCCGACCTGCTGGTCGAGTTCGCCGAGCTCACCGGCGTGCCGGTCATCCCGACCCTGATGGGCTGGGGCACCATCCCGGACGACCACGACCTGATGGCCGGCATGTGCGGTCTGCAGACCTCGCACCGCTACGGCAACGCGACGCTGCTCGCCTCCGACTTCGTGTTCGGCATCGGCAACCGCTGGGCGAACCGCCATACCGGCTCGGTCGACGTCTATACCAAGGGCCGCACATTCATCCATGTCGACATCGAGCCGACCCAGATCGGCCGCGTGTTCGGCCCGGATCTCGGCATCGTCTCCGACGCCGGCGCGGCGCTGGAGCTCTTCATCGAGGTCGCCAGGGAATACAAGGCGGCCGGCAAGCTGAAGGACCGCTCGGCCTGGGCGCGGGAATGCCTCGACCGCAAGAAGACCATGCACCGCAAGAGCCACTTCGACAACGTGCCGCTCAAGCCGCAGCGCGTCTACGAGGAGATGAACGAGGCGTTCGGGCGCCACACCCGCTACGTCTCCACCATCGGCCTGTCGCAGATCGCCGGCGCGCAGTTCCTCAGGGTCTACGAGCCGCGCAACTGGATCAATTGCGGCCAGGCCGGCCCGCTCGGCTGGACGCTGCCGGCGGCGCTCGGCGTGCGCGCGGCCGACCCGGATGCCGAGATCGTGGCGCTGTCGGGCGATTACGACTTCCAGTTCATGATCGAGGAACTGGCGGTCGGCGCCCAGCACAAGCTGCCCTACATCCATGTCGTGGTGAACAATTCCTATCTGGGCCTGATCCGTCAGGCGCAGCGCGGCTTCAACATGGATTTCGAGGTCTCGCTGGCCTTCGACAACATCAATGCCGAGGAAAACGCCGGCTACGGCGTCGACCATGTGGCGGTGGCCGAGGGCCTCGGCTGCAAGGCGGTGCGCGTGTCCTCGCCCAACGAGTTCAAGGACGCCTTCACCCGCGCCAAGGCGCTGATGAAGGAGCACCAGGTGCCGGTGGTGATGGAGTTCATCCTGGAGCGCGTCACCAACATCGCCATGGGCGTGGAGATCGACGCGGTCAACGAGTTCGAGGAAGTGCTCGACCTGCCGCTGGAATCCGCCAAGGAAACCGCCTGATCCCGACGACACGGCGCCGATTGTCGCAGCTGCCGGGTGCAGCCGCGCCATCGCAGGCGCCGTGTCACCTTTTCGCCGCTATCGTGAGGCGAAGGCCCGGCGAGCCGCCACAAGCGTCTCGTCGCGCTTTCCCCGAAGTCCAGCCATCCTGTTCAGGAGCGGTCCATGCCCCGTTTCGCCGCCAATCTCACCATGCTCTTCAACGAGGTGCCGTTTCTCGATCGCTTCGAGAAGGCAGCAAGCGCCGGTTTCACCGGCGTCGAGTATCTCTTCCCCTACGACTTCCCGGTGGAAGATCTCGTCGCCAGGCTGAAGGCCAACAATCTCAGCCAGGTCCTGCATAATCTGCCGGCCGGCAACTGGGGCGCCGGCGAGCGCGGCATCGCCATCTTCCCCGACCGCGTCGACGAGTTCCGCGCCGGCGTCGACAAGGCGATCGCCTATGCCACCGCGCTCGGCTGCCCGCAGGTCAACATCCTCGCCGGCATCGTGCCGGCCGGGGCGGATCGCGAAGTGCTGCACAAGACCTTCGTCGAGAACCTGAAATTCGCCGCGCCGAAGATCAAGGAAGCCGGCCTGAAGCTGCTGATCGAGCCGATCAACACCCGCGACATTCCCGGCTTCTTCCTGAACTACACCAGGCAAGCCAAGGCGATCATCGAAGAGGTCGGCTCGGACAACCTGTTCATCCAGTACGACATCTATCACATGCAGATCATGGAGGGCGATCTCGCCCGCACCATCGAGGCCAACCTGCCGCTGATCGCGCATGTGCAGCTCGCCGACAATCCCGGCCGCAATGAGCCCGGCACCGGCGAGATCAATTACGGCTTCCTGTTCAAGCATCTCGACGCCATCGGCTATGCCGGCTGGGTCGGCTGCGAATACAAGCCAAAAGGCGACACGGCGGCCGGCCTCGGCTGGATGTCGGCGCTCACCGGCGCCGCATGAACGCCGGCACTCGACACTTCAAGGTCTAGGACAAAGAGGAAAGAAAATGGCTAAGGTTGGATTTGTCGGGCTCGGGATCATGGGCGCGCCGATGGCCGGGCACCTGATCGAT
>NZ_JBXASN010000020.1:0-111922 GCF_058809335.1 Ancylobacter sp. GW821-FHT10E12
CGTCCAGCACCTTCACGGTGCCGAAGCTCTTGTGAACGTTGGAGAGTTTAACGACGGCCGACATTGAGCTTCCTTTCGAGGGAACGGCTCCACAGCGATAGCGGATAGCAAAGGGCGAAGTAGATCGCCGCCACCAATACGAAGACGATGAAGGGCTGGAAGGTGGAATTGTTGATGAGCTTGCCGGCCTGCGCGAGTTCCACCACCCCGATCACCGAGGCCAGCGAGGTGTTCTTGATGATCTGCACGAGGAAGCCGACCGTCGGGGCGGTGGCGATGCGCGCCGCCTGCGGCAGGATCACCCGCGTCATCCGCTGCCAGCGGGTGAGGCCGAGGCATTCGGCGGCCTCCCACTGGGTCCGGGCCACCGATTCCAGGCAGCCGCGCCAGATCTCGCCGAGAAAGGCCGAGGCATAGACGATGATCGCCAGGCTGGCCGCCGCCAGCACCGGCATGTCGCGCAGCCCGGAGATGGTGGCGCCGAAATACACCACGAACATCAGGATCAGCAGCGGAATGCCCTGCACGATCTGCACATAGGTGAGGGCGGCATAGCGCAGCCAGCGGTTCGGCGAGATGCGCGCCAATGCCACCGCGAAGCCGAGCAGGCCGCCGCCGGCAAAGGCGATCAGCGACAGCACCACGGTCCAGACCGCGCTCTCCAGCAGGAACAGGAAGTGGTGGATGTTGAATGTGGGCATCGGTGCGGCCTCTAGAGCGGGGTGCCGAGCTTGCGGCGGCGCACGAACACGACCTGCCCGAACAGCCAGAAGCCGAACCGCACGATGAAGGAGAGGGCGAGATAGATGAGGCCGACCGCGATATAGGTCTCGAAGGAGCGGAAGGTGTCGGACTGGATGCGGTTGGCGACCGCGGTCAGTTCTTCCGCCGAGATCTGCGAGGTGATCGAGGAGGCCAGCATCAGCATGATGTATTGGCTGGTCAGTGCCGGGTAGACCCGCTCGATCGCCGGGCGGATGATGACATGCCAGTAGATCTGGATGCGGCTGAGGCCGAGGCATTCCGCCGCCTCCACCTGCGAATCGTGGATCGATTCGAGGCCGGCGCGCACGATTTCCGACGTGTAGGCCGAGACGTTGAGCACCAGCGCGATCACCGCCGCCATCGTCGCCGGCAGCCGCAGGCCGAAAGTGGCGATGCCGAAATAGACGATGAACACCTGCACCAGCAGCGGGGTGTTGCGCATGGTCTCGACATAGGCGCCGAGCAGCGGGCGCAGCCAGGCCGGGCCCCTGGAGCGGCCGATGGCGCAGAGCGTGCCGATCACGCAGCCCAGCACCGTCGACAGGGCGGAGAGCTGCAAGGTCAGCCAGGCGCCGTCGAGGAAGTCGCGCCAATAGGGCAGCAGGCTCTCGAAATCGAAGCTGTAATTCATGGCGCCCTCCGGCGGGCCGGCATAGGGGGCGGGGGGAGGTTCAGCATGTCGCCACGCCCTGGGTGTTCACATAAAGCGCGTAGAGCGACTTGCTGGCGGCCATGAACAGCCGGTTGCGGGCGCGCCCGCCGAAGCACAGGTTGGCGCAGCGCTCCGGCAGGTGGATATGGCCGATGGCGGAGCCGTCGGGATCGAACACCCGCACCCCGTCGAGCCCCTCGCCGGTGCCCCAGCCGGCCCAGAGATTGCCGTCGACGTCGCAGCGGAAGCCGTCCGGCGAGCCCTGCGGCCCGGCATCGGCGAAGACGCGGCCATCGGCGATGCGGGTGCCGTCGGTGACGACCTCGAACATCCGTATGCGCTTGGGCGCGCTGCCGGATTCCACCACGTAGAGCCGGGTCTCGTCGGGCGAGAAGCACAGGCCGTTCGGCCGGGCCATGGTGTCGCACAGGAGGTCGATGCGGCCGGTCGCGCCGTCGATGCGATAGAGGCTGGTCGGCAGCTCGGGCTCGGCCTTGTGGCCCTCGTAATGGCCGAGGATGCCGAAGGGCGGATCGGTGAACCAGATGCTGCCGTCGCTTTTCACCACCACGTCATTGGGCGAATTCAGCCGCTTGCCGTCGAAACGGTCGGCCAGCACGGTGAGGCTTCCATCATATTCGGTGCGCACCACCCGCCGTCCGCCATGCTCGCAGGAGATCAGCCGGCCATGGCGGTCGCGGGTGTGGCCATTGGCGAAGCTGGAGGGCTTGCGGAACACGCTGACCGTGCCGGTCTCCTCCTCCCACTTCATGATCCGGTCGTTGGGAATGTCGCTCCACAGCAGGTAGCGGCCGTCGCCGAACCAGACCGGTCCCTCGCACCATCGCATGCCGGTCGCCAGGCGCTCGACGGCGGCGCTGTTGAGGACATGGCGGGCGAAGCGCGGGTCGAGCACCTGCACCGCGGGATCGGGATAGCGTTCGCTGGGCTGCCACATGGGCCGGCATTTCCTCTATCGGTCTCGTCGTCGTCGTTGCGGGAGAGCCGGCGCCTTCGTTGAGGCGCCGCCCCGCCCGGAGGGGCGGGCCCGATGGGGGCCGCCGGCACGGGCAAGCCGTGCCGGCGCCCGTCGCTAGCCCCGCACGAAGAAGCGGGGATGCACCGTCTCGCCCTTCAGCAGGGCGATCACGTTGCCGCAGGTGATCAGCGACACCTCGCGGCGGGCCTCTTCCGTCACGCCGCCGATATGCGGCGACAGGATGACGTTATCCAGCCCCCAGAGCGGGTTGTCGGGCGCCGGCGGCTCCGGCGAGAAGGTGTCGAGCCCGGCTCCGCCGATCATGCCGGCCTTCAGCGCCTCGACGAGCGCCGGCTCGTCCACCACCTCGCCGCGCGCGGTATTGACCAGCAGGGCGCCCGGCTTCATCAGCCCGAGGGTGCGGGCATTGATCAGGCCGCGCGTCGCGTCGGTGAGCGGGCAGTGCAGGCTGATCACGTCGGCGCTCGCCAGCAGGGCGTCGAGATCGGCGGCGCGGCGGCAATCCGGCCCGAAGGCCTCGTCCGGCGCGAAGGGGTCGTAGGCGAGCACCTCCATGCCGATGGCACTCGCCATGCGTGCGAGGTTGCGGCCGATCAGGCCCATGCCGACGAGGCCGAGCCGGCGCCCGCGCAGCTCGTGGCCCTGATAGGCCTTCTTGGCCCAGCCGCCGCCGCGCACGAAGGCGTCCTGCCGGCGCATGTCCTTGATGAGCGCGAACATCAGCGCCAGCGCATGCTCGGCCACCGAGGGGGCGTTGGCGCCCACCGCCGCCAGCACCGGCATGCCGATGGCGCTCGCCGCCGCGACGTCGATGTCGTTGGTGCCGGCGCCGTGCTTGGCGACCAGCTTCAGGCGCGGGGAGGCGCGCATGATCTCCTCGTCGATCCGCTCGACGAGGCGCACGACGATCGCGTCGGCCAGGCGGGAGGACAGAAGCTCGACGACCTCCGGCTTGGACGGATAGGGGCCGGTGGCGAGCGAGGCGATGCCCGCCGCGTGCAGCATCGCCTCGCCTTCCGGTGCGACCGGCCCGCCGAGGCTGACGACGGTGAAGCTCATCTGCCCGCCCTCACGCGGTCGCTTCGGCGGGAACCGCTTCGGCATGGGCCGCCGAGATCGCCGCCACCTTGGCGTCGACATCCTCGGCGATCAGCACCGGGGCGCGGCTGGCGCCGACCTCCGGCATGGCATGGCGCAGGGCGCGCTTGACCAGCGCCGGCGGGAAGCCGAAGGCGTAGAGGTCCTTGCGCAGGGTGCTGAAGCGGGTCTGCGCCGCATCGGCCGCCGCCTCGTCGCCGTTGACGAAGGCGGTGTGGATGGCGTTCAGCGTCAGCGGGCTGACATTGCCGAGGCCGGAGATGCAGCCGGCCGCGCCGTTGCGCAGCCCGTGCAGCACCAGCGAGTCCGGGCCGACCAGCACGTCGAAGTCGTCGCGCTCGCGGGCGATGGCGAGGAAGCCGTCGAGGCTCTCCTGCGAGCCGGCGCTGTCCTTGATGCCGATGATGTTCGGGTGGTCGGCGAGGATACGGGCGGTGGCCGGCTCGATGATGTTACCGGTGCGGGCGGGGATGTTGTAGAGGTATACCGGCACCGAGAGCGCGTCGGCGACCTTGCGGTAGTGGTCGACCAGCTCGGCCTGCGAGCAGGCGATGAAGGAGGGGGTGATGACCGAGACCGCCTTCACGTCCAGCGTCTCGACGGCCTTGCCCAGCGCGATGGTCTGGTGGGTCGATATCTCGCCGATATGCGCCAGCACCGGCACCTTGCCGGCGGCGGCCTCGACGCAGACCCGGGCGACCTCGATCTTCTCATCGAAGGACAGCGCGTAGAACTCGCCATTGGTGCCGGCGCAGAAGATGCCGTTTCCGGCGGCGGCCTGGCGGCGCACCTGGCGGGCGAGGGCGGCGGCGTCGACGGCCTCGTCCTTGTCGAACGGGGTGACGATGGCGACGAAGGGGCCGGTGATCTTGGAGCCGGTGATCTTGGGGCCGGTGATCTTGGTCATGTCCTGAACCTTGGCGTTGATCGGTTGTCGGGTGGCGTCAGAAGGCGGCCTGATAGATCGCCAGAATCTCCTCGCGGCTGATGTCGCGCGGGTTGTTGTCGAGCAGCCGGCGGATGGCGTGCGCCTCGCCCGCCATCGCCGGCAGGTCGTCCTGCGGCACCTTGTGGGCGGACAGCCGCATCTCGCAGCCGAGCGACCGGCACCAGCCTCGCGCCGCTTCCAGCACGGTGGCGGGGTCGCTCGATCCCGGCAGGCCGAGCGCCTCCAGCACCAGCGCGGTCTTCGACGGCACCGCCGGCGCGTTGAACGCCAGCACATGCGGGAAGATCAGTGCATTGGCGGCGCCGTGGGCGATATGATGGCGGGTGCCGAGCGGATAGGCCACCGCATGGCCGGCGGTGGTGTTCACCGGGCCGAGGCAGAAGCCGCCATAGAGCGAGGCCAGCGCCATGCCGGCCCGCGCCTCGCGGTCGCCGCCGTCGGCGATGGCGCGGGCGAGGAAGCGGCCGGTCAGCCGCGCCCCCTCCAGCGCGTAGATGTCGATGGCCGGATGCGCCCTGCGGCTGGTGAAGGCCTCGACGCAATGGGCCAGCGCGTCGACCCCGGTGGCGGCGGTCACCGCCGGCGGCACCGTGAGGGTGAGATCGGGGTCGATCACCGCGAGGTCGGCCAGCATGTGCAGGCTCTGCACCGCCAGCTTGTTCTGCGTCGCCGGATCGGTGACCAGCGCGCGGGTGCCGGCCTCGCTGCCGGTGCCGGCGGTGGTCGGCACCTGGATCAGCGCCGCCCGCTTGCCGGCGACCTTCTCCGGGCCGACGACGTCGTGCAGGCTCTGGCCGCTGCCGGGCAGCACCGCGGCCAGCTTGGCGAGGTCCATGGCGCTGCCGCCGCCGAAGCCGATCACCACTTCCGCCTGCGCGGTCCCGGCAACTGCCAGCAGCGCTTCGAGGTTCGGCAGGTCGGGCTCGGGCTTCACGCCGGCGAACAAGGTCACCTCGCCGGACAGGCCGAGGAGATGGACGCGGGCGGCGTTGAAGGCGTCGGCGACGACGAGGATGCGGCGATAGCCGCGCTCGCCGATCCAGCGGCCGACCGCCGGCAGCGTGCCGGAGCCGAAGGCGATGCGCGGCGGGCGCACCAGTTCGATGGGAAGCGACAGCGCGCTGGTCATGATCCGTCCCTCAGCGAGCGGCAGGAATGGCGGGGGCGTCGGCGGCGAGGGTCCGGGTCGCCGCCAGCTTTTCGGCATAGTCGATCGCCTCGATCAGGCTGAGCTCGTTGGCGATGCCCTTGCCGGCGATGTCGAAGGCGGTGCCGTGGTCCACCGAGGTGCGGATGATCGGCAGGCCGAGGGTGATGTTCACCCCGGACAGCGCGTCCCAGTTGCCGGTCTCGGGATTGACGTTGAAGCCCAGCAGCTTCACCGGGATGTGGCCCTGGTCGTGATACATCGCGACCACGGCGTCGAACTGGCCGGCGCGCAGCTTGACGAACACCGTGTCGCCCGGCACCGGGCCGACCACGTCGAGCCCGTCGGCGACCGCCTGGGCGATGGTCGGCTCGCTGACGTCGATATCCTCGCGGCCGAACAGCCCGCCCTCGCCGGCATGCGGGTTCAGCGCCGCCACCGCGATGCGCCGGCGCTCCAGCCCGAGGCCGGCCAGCGCCTGGTCGGTGAGGTCGAGCACATAGCGCAGCCGCTGCGGGGTGAGCCGCTTCGGCACGTCCTGCAGGGCGACATGGGTGGTGACGTGGCTCACCCGCATGTTGCCATGCGCCAGCATCATCACCGAGCCGCGGGCGCCGGTCAGTTCGGCGAGCATCTCGGTGTGGCCGGCATAGTGATAGCCGGCCCTGTTCAGCGATTCCTTGTTGAGCGGGCCGGTGACGATGCCGCCGATGCGTCCCGCCTGGGCGAGGCGCACCGCGCGCTCCACCGCCAGATAGGCGAAGCGCCCGCCATCCACCGACAGCACGCCCGGCCGGATCGGCTCGCCCTCGGGGCCGGCCTGCAGGCAGGCCAGCGCCGGCCATTCATTGTCGTCCGCCGACACCTCGGCAATCTCGAGCGCGCTGCCGAGCGCCGCCTGCGCCCCGCGCAGCGCCGGGTTGCTGCCGACCACCAGCAGGCGCAGATCGCCGGCCGCCAGCCGGTCCTTCAGACGTTCGCAGGCCTTCACGATGATCTCGGGGCCGATGCCGGCCGGATCGCCCATGGTGATTGCCAGATGCGGCGTCATGCGTGGTCTCCTTGGAATGGCAATGTCAGCCGCTTGATGAGGTCGGGGCCGCCGAAGGCCCCGGATTTCGACACGACATGGGTGCCGTCGAAACGGCCGCCGCGCAGGATCGAGCAGGGAATGCCGGGCTCGACCTCGCCATAGAGGTCGAGCCTTTCCGCCCCCAGCGCCTGGCAGAGGTCGCGCAGGGTCTCCCCGCCGGCGACCAGCAGGGTGCCGGGCACCGGCAGCGCACCGGCGAGGTCGGCGAAGGCGCCGGCGATGCGGGCGGCGGCCTCGCCGCGCGCCGTGCCGTCGGGCAGGGCCAGGCGCACCAGCGCCGCGCCGTCGGCGGCGAGGCGCGCGGCCACTTTTTCGGCGCTTGCGGCGCCGCCGTCGGCGAGGGTGACGACCGCCTCGCCGGCGGCGGCAAGCTGGCCTCGCGTCACTTCATGGTCGGTGCCGAACAGGCCGAGGATCGGGCGCGGCAGCCGCTCCGGCGCCACCGCCGCCGGCCGGCTGCCGCCGGCAAGCGCCGCGGCGAGGCCGCCGCTGCCGCACCACAGCGTGGTGCCGGGCAGGGCCCGGCCGCGTGCCGCGATGGCGGCGAGGTCGGCGTCGCTCTCGCAATCCCACAGGCTGATGCCGTCGGGCACCCGGTCCTGCGGCCGGCACAGGGCGACGGACAGGCCCTCGCGGGCGAGATCGTCGGCAAGCCGGGCTCCGACCGGCCGGCAGCCCCGGTCGTCGCGCAGATATTGCACGCCGTCGCGGGTGATGCGGCCGTGATGCGGGAAGGCCGGCGCGACAAGGCAGCGGTCGGGCCCGAGCGCGTCGACCCAGCCGGCGATTTCGGCGGCGGCATTGCCGCGCAGCAGGCTGTCCAGCTTGGCATAGAACAGGATGTCCGGCGCCGGCTGCACGGACGCCGTCGCTGCCGGGGAGCGCCTCGCCGGCGTGCCGTTCGCCAGCGTGCCGGCCAGCGCCGCCACCCGCGTGCGGGCGGCTTCGCGCCCGGCTTCGCGGGTCGCGCTGTCGATGGCGAGGCTGGCATCGACGGCCGGCGTCGCGCCGGGCGACCACACCACCGGGATGGCGGAGCCGGCGGCGGCGAAGGCGATGGCGGCGTCGAGCGCGCCGGTCAGGTCGTCGGCGATGAGGCGCAGGACGGTCATGGCCGGCCGGCTCCCTGCCGTCCCGTGCCGGCGGCGGTGCGGATGTCGGCCCGCGACGGCATGGCGCGGCGCGCGCGTCCGCTGCGGACATCCTTCCTGGTCACCACGCCATCCTCCATTGTCCGGCGGTTGGCCCGCCGCTCATTGGCGGCATGTCCTAGGCGCGGCTTGCTCACATGTCAATATGTTGTAATGTTGAACAAGCAGGAAAAGCCGGAATCTCGTGGGACGGGGCCTTGCATGTTTGCGGCGCTGGTCCAGATTATTACAAGTCGAGAGTCCTTCGGAGCCGTGTCCCGGTTGCGCGCCGAGGGACAGCCGCCCGCGGGCGGGGCAGATATTTGGAAACAGGTCATGACTGAGCGCAACAACCTCGCCGACGAGCCGGAGGGCGCCGCTGTCGCGGACGGGCCGGGGCGCGACGGCGCGGACCCCATGGCCGACAGGGCTCCCCGCATGCCGCTGGTGCAGCGCGTCTACAAGCTGCTCCATACCAAGATCAGCACCGGCGAATACGAGCCGGACCAGAAGCTGCCCGGCGAGCACGAGCTGGCGGCGCAGTACCTGGTCTCGCGGCCGATCATCCGCGAGGCGCTGAAGCGCCTGCGCGACGAGGGGATGATCTATTCGCGGCAGGGGGCGGGCAGCTTCGTGACCACGCGGGTGGAAGAGGCGCGGGTGCTGGGCTACGCGCCGGTGGAAACCATTGCGGATATTCAGCGTTGCTATGAGTTCCGGCTCACCATCGAGCCGCATCACGCCTATTACGCGGCGCTGCGCTGGAACGAGCCGGCGCTGGCGGCGATCGCCGCCGCGCTCGACCTGATGCGCGACGCCACCCAGGCCCGCCGCCACCGCGAGGATGCCGATTTCGCCTTCCACTGCGCCGTCGCCCAGGCGACGAACAACCACTACTACATCTCCTCGATGCAGGCGCTGAAGGACCATATCGCCGTCGGCATGAAGTTCCACGGCGCCTCGCTGATGGGGCCGCATTCCGGCCTCGTCGGCGTGTTCCAGGAGCACCAGGCGATCTTCGACGCCATTCGCCGGCGCGACGCCACCGCCGCGCGCGAGGTCATGCGCCGGCATCTGGAAGGCTCGCGCGACCGCATCTTCGAGGGCCGCACCCTCGATCTCTCGCTCTGAGCGACGCTTCGGCCGCGACCGCCCGGCGCGTTTCGTCCGGGCTCGGCGGGGCCGCGAATTTACATCTTGACAAATAGTGGACAACTCATCAGCTTGCCGTTCGGAAAAGCGCCACCCCTCGCGCTTGCCGGAACCGCCGATCGTCTCGGCGGCCATGAGACAGCGCCGGACAACAGGCCGCACTCAACGACACTCACGGAGGAAGCTGTGAAGCTCAGATCAATCGCCGCCGCCTGCCTGGCCTTCGCCCTCGCGACGCCGACCTTGGCGACGCCCGCCGCGGCCGATGCCGCCTATCCCTCCAAGCCGGTGACCGTGGTCGCGCCGTTCTCGGCCGGCGGCACCGCCGACATCATCGCCCGCATGGTGGCCGAGAATCTGCAGAAGACGCTGGGCCAGCCCTTCGTGGTCGAGAATATCGGCGGCGGCGGTGGCGTGTCGGGCGTCGAGAAGGTGGTGAAGGCGGCGCCGGACGGCTACACGCTGGTGCTCGCCTCCACCTCGAACCTCGCGGTCCACCCGACGCTCTACGGCGCCAAGTTTCCCTACCAGACCCTGCGCGACCTCAAGCCCATCACCCAGGTCAGCGTGGTGCCCAACGTGCTGGTGATCAACCCGGACAAGATCCCGGCCCGCAGCGTCCCCGACCTCATCGCCTATCTGAAGGCCAACCCGGACAAGGTGAGCTTCGGCTCCTCGGGTACCGGCACCACCCAGCACCTGGCCGGCGAGCTGTTCATGCAGCGCACCGGCACGCAGATGGTGCACATCCCCTACAAGGGCTCCAGCGCCATGCTGCCGGACCTGCTCTCCGGCAATGTCGAGCTCGCCTTCGACAACGTGCCGCTGCTGCTGCCGCATGTGAAATCCGGCAAGCTGGTGGCGCTCGCCGTGGCGACGCCCGAGCGGCAGGATTTCGACAAGAACCTGCCGACCGTGGCCGAGTTCGTCCCTGGCTTCGAGGCGACCGCCTGGCACGGCTTCCTCGCCCCCGCCGGCACGCCGGATGCCGTCACCGACAAGCTGGCGAGCCAGATCCAGGCCTTCATGAAGCAGCCGGAGACGGTCGGGAAGCTGCAGGAGCTCGGCATCACCCCGGTGGCCTCCACCCCGGCGCAGTTCACCGACCTGATCAAGGCGATGACCGCGCAGTGGAAAGAGGTCATCGAGAAGGGCAACATCAAGCCGCAGTGAACGGGTCGCGAGGCGGCGCGCGGGAAGGCGGGCGACGCGGCCGGCTCCCGCCGCGCCGCCGATCATCTCCGCGCCGCCCTCCCGCCGCCCCCGCCCCCGCCGCTTCCGCGCGAACGGACATCATCCCATGACCGGCAAACCCTCCCTGAAGGCCGTGTTCAGCCAGGACGCCCTGTCCGGCCTATTGTTCATGGCCTTCGCCGCCGCCTTCGCCTATTTCGCGCGGGACCTGTCGCTGGGCACGGCGCTGCGCATGGGCGCAGGCTATTTCCCGCTGCTGCTGTCGGGTCTCCTGGGGCTGATCGGCCTCGCCATCTTCGTGCGCGGCCTGCTCGGCGACGGCGGCGAGATGACGCCGGTCGCCTGGCGCGGCTTCCTCCTCGTCACCGCCGCGGTGCTGGTGTTCGGCTTCGGCCTCGACGGCCTCGGGCTCGGCCCGACGGTGGCGATCGGCACCATGCTCGCCACGCTGGCGAGCGGGCAGGTCGGCTGGCGCGGCGCGATCATCCTGTCGGCCGCGCTGGTGGCGTTCACCTGGGTCGTCTTCATTCTCGGGCTTGGCCTGCCGATCGCCCTGATCGGCTCCTGGCTGTCCTGATCCCAAGGCTGGCCGTCCCGATTCCGGGGAACGGCATCCAAGGAACCGCGCTGTGGACATATTCGGCAATCTGGCGCTGGGCTTCGCCACCACCCTCAGCCTCTACAACCTGTTCTACTGCTTCATCGGCGCGCTGTTCGGCACGCTGATCGGCGTGCTGCCGGGGCTGGGGCCGGTGGCGACCATCGCCATGCTGCTGCCGCTCACCTTCGGGCTGGAGCCGGTATCGGCGCTGATCATGCTCGCCGGCATCTATTACGGCGCCCAGTATGGCGGCTCGACCACGGCGATCCTCATCAACCTGCCCGGCGAGAGCACCTCGGTGGTCACCGCGCTGGACGGCCACCAGATGGCCCGGCAGGGGCGTGCCGGGGCGGCGCTCGCCACCGCCGCGCTCGGCTCCTTCTTCGCCGGCACCATGGCGACGGTGTTCATCGCGCTGTTCGCGCCGCCGCTGGCGCGCCTGGCGCTGCAATTCGGGCCGCCGGAATATTTCGCGCTGATGGTGCTCGGCCTCATCGCCTCGATCACGCTGGCCTCGGGCTCGCTGATGAAGGCGCTCGCCATGATCGTGCTCGGCCTGCTGCTCGGCCTGGTCGGCCGCGACATCTACACTACCGAGGCGCGCTTCACCTTCGACCTCTCCAATCTCAGCGACGGCCTGCAATTCGTTGCCCTGGCGATGGGCATCTACGGTGTCGGCGAGATCGTGAAGAATCTGGAGGCGCCCGAGACCCGCTCCAGCGCGGTGACCGATGTCGGCCGGCTGATGCTGACGAAGGAGGAGTTCCGCCGCATCGGCCCGCCGGTGGTGCGCGGCACGCTGCTCGGTTCGGTGCTCGGCATCCTGCCGGGCGGGGGCGCGCTGTTGTCCTCCTTCGCCTCCTATGCGGTGGAGAAGAAGTTCGCCCGCGATCCGCGCGAGTTCGGCAAGGGTGCCATCGAGGGCGTCGCCGGCCCGGAGAGCGCCAACAATGCCGGCGCGCAATCCTCCTTCATCCCGATGCTGACGCTCGGCATCCCGTCCAACCCGGTGATGGCGCTGATGGTCGGGGCGCTGATCATCCACGGCATCACCCCCGGACCGTCCTTCGTCACCGACAAGCCGGAGCTGTTCTGGGGGCTGATCGCCTCGATGTGGGTCGGCAACCTGATGCTGGTGATCCTCAACCTGCCGCTGATCGGCATCTGGGTGCGCCTGCTCACCGTGCCCTATAATTACCTGTTCCCGGCGATCATCGTGTTCTCGGCGATCGGCGTGTACAGCGTCAACAACAGCGCCGCCGACGTGCTGGTGATGGCCGGCATGGGCGTGTTCGGCTATGTGCTGCACAAGCTGAATTGCGAGCCGGCGCCGCTGCTGCTCGGCTTCATCCTCGGGCCGATGCTGGAGGAGAACCTGCGCCGCTCCATGCTGCTGTTCCGCGGCGACCCGATGCAGTTCTTCGTCCGCCCGCTCACCGCCTCGCTGCTCGCGCTGGCGATGCTGTCGCTGGTCGTGGTGCTGCTGCCCACCATCTCGCGCAAGCGCGAGGTGGTGTTCAAGGAGTAGGCCCGATGGCCGGAACGTCCCCGCGCCGACCCGGCTATGTGAAGCTGGTCGAGAACGTGAAGCTGCCGCGCATGGCGCTGGTGCGCCAGCATTTCGACGCCGAGGACGCACCGGACCCGGCCAAGGCGGTGCATGATGCGCTGGCAGGCGCCGAAGTGGTGCGCGCGAGCATCCGCCCCGGCATGTCGGTGGCGCTCACCGTCGGCAGCCGCGGCCTTGCCAGCCTGCCGGAACTGGTGCGCGCCATCGTCGGCGAACTGCGCGCGCTCGGCGCCGAGCCCTTCATCGTGCCGTCCATGGGCAGCCATGGCGGCGCCACCGCCGAGGGGCAGGTCAAGGTGCTCGCCCATCTCGGGGTGACGGAAGCGAGTGCCGGCTGCCCGATCCGCTCCAGCATGGAGACGGTGGAGCTCGGCGTGCTGGAGAACGGCATGTCGGTGCGCATCGACAGGCTCGCCCATGAGGCGGACGGCATCGTGCTGTTCAACCGCATCAAGCCGCACAGCGCCTTCCGGGCGCAGAACGAGAGCGGCCTCGTCAAGATGCTGTCCATCGGCCTCGGCAAGCAGTCCGGCGCCGATAATTGCCACGCCTGGGGCTTCAACTTCGTCGGGCGGTTCATCATCGAGATGGCGCGGGTCAAGCTCGCCACCTGCAAGGTGCTGTTCGGCATCGGCACCATCGAGAACGCCTATGACCGGCTGTCGAGGGTGGTGGTGCTGCCGCCCGAGGGCATGATCGAGCGCGAGCGCGACTATCTCGCGCAGGCGATGCGCAACATGCCGCGCCTACCGCTCGGCCCGCCCGACCAGCCGCTCGCCTCCGGGCCGCTCGACGTGCTGCTGGTCGATTATGTCGGCAAGGAATTCTCCGGCAGCGGCATGGACCCGAACATCACCGGCCGGCCCTCCACCACCGCCATCAAGGGCGGACCGTCGGTGTCGCGCATCGTGGTGCTCGACGTCACCGACAAGAGCCAGGGCAATGCCAACGGCGTCGCCCGCGCCGACGTCATCACCGAGCGGCTGTTCGACCGCTTCGACCGCGAGTCGGTCTATGCCAATTCGCTGACCTCCGGCGTGCTGATCGCCGCCTCGCTGCCGATGGCGATGCCGGACGACAGGACCGCGATTCAGGCGGCGGTGAAGACCTGCGAGTCGCATACGCCGGATGCCATCACCATGATCCGCATCCCCAACACGCTGCATCTCGACCATCTCTATGCCTCCGAGGCGCTGCTGCCGCAGATCGCCTCCCGTCCGGGCGTCGAGGTGCTGGGCGAGCCGGCGCCGATGGCGTTCGATGCCGGCGGCCGGCTGCTCGATCCCTGGCCGGGCGACCACTAGGGCGGCGAGGCGATGCGCGATCCCCTGCATGTCCATCTCGACCCGGTCGGCGGCATTGCCGGCGACATGTTCGTCGCCGCGATGCTGCAGGCGCGGCCGGACCTCGCGCCGCGGGTGCTGGCGGACGTCGCCGCCGTGCTGCCGGAAGCGGCGGGGACGGCGCGGCTGGCCGAGGTCGTCTCCGGCGGGCTCGCGGCGCTGCATTTTTCGCTGGCGGCGGAGATGCCCGACGCTTCCCGCCACCGCCACCACCATCGTCACGCGCCGCACGGCACTTTCGCCGGCATGCGCGCGCTCATCGCAGACGCCGGGCTGAGCGCCGGCACGGCAGAGGCGGCCACAGGCATCCTCGCCATCCTCGCCGAGGCGGAGGCGCGCATGCACCGCGTGCCGGTCGAGGACGTGCATTTCCACGAGATCGGCGACTGGGATTCGCTGATGGACGTGGTCGCCGCCGGCAGCATCGCCGCCGCGCTGGCGGGAGCGGCATGGAGCGTGGCGCCGCTGCCGCTCGGCGGCGGCATGGTGATGACCGCGCATGGCCTGCTGCCGGTGCCGGCGCCGGCGACGGCGGAGATCCTGAAGGGGTTCGACTGGCGCGACGACGGCATTGCCGGCGAGCGCGTCACCCCCACCGGCGCGGCGATCCTGCGCTTCCTGGTCGGCGCGGCCCCGGCGCCGCGCCCGTCGCAGGCGCGTCTGTCCGGCATCGGCTACGGCGCCGGCACCCGTTCTTTGCCGGGCATGCCGAACGTGCTGCGGGCGAGCCTGTTCGTCGCGGACAAGGGCGCCGGGGAGGACGCGCTGCTGTCCGTCGCCTTCGACATCGACGACATGACGGGCGAGGAGATCGCGGTGGCGGCCGAGCGGCTGCGCGTCGTGCCCGGCGTGCGCGACCTGCATCTGACGAGCGCCATCGGCAAGAAGGCGCGCCCACTCACCGGCTTCGTGCTGCTGGCCGAGCCGGCCGCCTTCGACGCCCTGGCCGAGCAGGTTTTTCTGCAGACCTCGACGCTCGGCCTGCGCTGGCACGAGGTGCGCCGGCGGGTGCTGCCGCGCGCATGCGGCCTCGCCGGCGACGGCCTCGCCATGAAGCGTGCGCGCCGCCCGGACGGCACCGTCACCGCCAAGGTCGAGAGCGACGCGCTTCGGGCGGCCGACACGCTGGCGGCGCGGCGGCACCTGCAGAAGGCCGCCGACTAGATGGATGCGATCGACGCCGCCGTCCTGCGCCTGAGCGCGCTGCTCGACGACCGGAAGCCCCTCGCCATCGCGGTGAGCGGCGGCGTCGACAGCATGACGCTGGCCTCGCTGGCCCATCGCCGGGCGCGCGAGCGGGCCGCCCCGCCGCCGCTCATGGTGCATGCCGCCTCGCCGGCGGTGCCGGCCGCCGCCCGCGCGCTCATCGACGCGCATGCGACGGTGGAGGGGTGGGCGCTGGTCATCCTCGACGCCGGCGAGCAGCAGGACCCGCGCTACCGCGCCAACCCGTTCGACCGCTGCTATTTCTGCAAGACCAATCTCTATGCCGCCATCAGCGGCGCCACCGACCGCCTCATCGCCTCCGGCACCAATCTCGACGACCTGTCCGACCATCGGCCCGGCCTCGCCGCCGCCCGCGAGCATGCGGTGATCCATCCCTTCGTGCTGGCCGGCATCGACAAGGCGACGATCCGCGCCATCGCCCGCCGGCTCGGCTTCACCGAATTCGCCGACTTGCCGGCCCAGCCCTGCCTCGCCAGCCGCGTCGAGACCGGCATCGCCATCGATCCGCGCGATCTCGCCTTTATCGACCGCATGGAATGGGCGGTGCGCGCGTGCCTCGGCGCCGGCGAGACGGTGCGGGTGCGCCTGCGCCGCAGCGGGGTGCATCTCGAAATCGGCCGTCCGCTCGATCCGGCCGATGCCGAGGACGTCGCCCGCCTGATGCAGCACGCCTGCGCGCAGGAGGGGCGCCGTTTCGCCGCCGTCGAGCCCTACCGGATGGGCGCCGCGTTCCGGCGCGAGCCGGCGGCATGACCGGCGCCCGGATGGACTGGGACCGCGTGGCCCGCACCGGCCTGCCGGAGGCGGTCTATGGCGAGGGCAAGACCCCCGGCCAGCTCGCGGCCATCCTCGAGCAGGCGCTGGCCGCCGGCCGCGCGCTGCTGGTCACCCGCCTGCCGGGCGCGCATCTCGACGCGCTGCCGCCCGCGCTCGCGGCGCGGCTGGATTATGACCCGCTCTCGCGCACCGCGCTGCTCGGGCCGCTGCCGCCCATGCCCGAGCGCGCCGGCATGGCGCCCGAGGTCGTCATCGTCGCCGCCGGCCTCGCCGACCTGCCGGTGGTCGGCGAGGCGGCGCGCACGCTGGCCTTTTCCGGGGTGCGGGCGGACATCGTCGCCGATGTCGGCGTCGCCGGCCTGTGGCGGCTGATGGAGCGGCTGGCCGAGATCCGCCGCGCCCGTGTCGTCATCGCGGTGGCCGGGATGGAGGGGGCGCTGTTCAGCGTGCTCGCCGGCCTCGTCGCCGCCCCGGTCATCGCGGTGCCGACCTCCGTCGGCCGCGGCGTTGCCGAGGGCGGGCATGCGGCGCTGAATTCGGCGCTGGCCAGCTGCGCGCCGGGCCTCGTCGTGGTGAATATCGACAATGGCTTCGGCGCCGCGCAGGCGGCCCTGCGCATGCTGGCCGCCGGATCCTCCGTCGCCTGAGGTTCGATGCTCACGGCCGCGGGCGATCGATGGCGAGGTCGTCGAACCAGCCTTCGCGCCGGCCGCCGAGCATGCGGCCGATGACGCGGGAGGCGAGATAGCTGAAGGTGATGCCGTTGCCGCCATAGCCGTAGGCGGCGTAAATCCGGGGATGGCCGGGAACCTCGCCGATGAGCGGCAGGCCGTCTTCGGTCCTGCCGAAGGCGCCGGACCATATCATCTCCGCCCGCGCATCCGCGCGCGGATACAGCGCCCGCAGCTTGCCGAGGATCGCGGCGGCCTTCGCCGGGGCACACGCGGCGCGCGCCTCGCGCTCCGACATGCCGTCCTCGTCCTCGCCGCCGATGACGATGCGACGATCGGCGGTGGTGCGGGCATAGAGATAGTTTTCCGAGGCTTCCCACACCAGCGCCTCGTCGCGCCACAGCACGCCGGGCGGTTGCGGCGGCGTCGCCAGTGCCCAGCTGGCGCCGGCCCTGTGCAGATCCGACGTCACGATGTCGGGCATGACATAGCCGGTCGCCAGCACGACCGTGCCGGCTTCGATCTCGCGGCCATTGTCCAGGCCGACGATGACGCCGTGGCCGAAGCTGGAATAGCTCGCCGCCTCGGCGGTGAAGAAGGTCGCGCCGCGGCGCGCCGCCACCGTGCACAGGGCGTGGGCGAGCCTTAGTGGGTCGGCGTCGGCGCTTCCCGGCGACACGATGGCGGCTTCGCGATCGAAGCCGAATTCACGCAGCAGCGTCGCATGGTCGAGATAGAGGCCGGGCAGGCCGGCGCGCTGGCGCAGCTCATGTTCGGTGCGCAGCCGCGCGGCCCCGATATCGCAGGCCGCGAGATAGAGCGACGGGCGGCTGCGGAAAGTGCAGGGCAGGGCGAGCGCCTCGACCAGGCCGGCCAGCCCCGAGACCGCCTTCTCGCTGTGGCGGTAGATGTTCGCCGCGCGCTCGAAGCCGTAGATGTCGGCGAGTTCGTCCAGCGGGCAGTCGATTTCCCACAGCAGCATGGCGGTGCTGGCGAGCGTGCTGCCAAAGCCGGGGCGTTCCCGGTCGATCACGCAGACCCGGTGGCCGAGCGCGGTGAGATGTTCGGCCATGAGCGCGCCGCTGATGCCGGCGCCTACGATCAGGATGTCGCAGCGCAGGCTTTCCTGGAGCGGCGGACATGCCGGCACCTGCAGGCCGCTGCGCCAGGGCGGCGTTCCCTCGCGCAGGTCGCTCTGCTCGGTGGTGTCCGGATCGAACATCGGTCGAGGTCCTCGTGTCGGCGCTCCGGGTGCCGGAGCCCTCTGTGAACCTCCGACGTGCCTTATGGTTGCACGACGATTCCCCGACGCTTCCGTGCCGCCCCGATGGTCGGCGCCCGGACAATCGTCGCCTCCGGCCGGAACTCCGCGGGGAGCCGGGCCGTTCCTAGTCGACAGCCACAGGGGTAAGCGCGGCCGGGCGCGTCGCGAACCGTCCGACGGGGGCAAAAAATGACGACGAGCGAGGCCAGGACGCCGAATGAAACCCCGCCCGACGTCGCGGTCCACGGCGCGTCGACGCTCGCCGCGGTGACGGTCGACGGCTTCAACGCCCAGCTGCGCGACGAGGACGGCTTCGTCGGCGACCGCGCCCGCCGCGCGGTCTTCTTCGAGATCCTCGAACGCTGGCGGGACCTTGGCGTGGGCAAGCAGCCGCTGCTCGCCGACACCCCGACGGCGGAGCTCTCGAAGTCCCGGATCGACGAAGCCCTGAAGGAGGGCAAGGCGCGCGAGCAGGCGCTCGTCCATAGCGCCATCGAGGACTATGCCCACGAACTGCTCGCCGTCATCCGCCGCCTACTGCGCACCCGCGAGTGGCGCGACACCGAGCGCATCGCCATCGGCGGCGGGTTGAAGGAAAGCCGCTTCGCCGAGATTGCCGTCGCCCGCACCGAACTGCTCGCCCGCGCCGACGGCATCGACATCCAGCTGCGCCCCATTCGCAACCACCCGGACGAAGCCGGCCTGATCGGCGCGGTCCATCTGGCCCCGAGCTGGATGTTCGCGAGTTTCGACGACATCCTCGCCATCGACATCGGCGGCACCAATATCCGCTGCGGCATCGTCACGCTCAACCTCGACAAGGCGGACGACCTTTCCAAGGCGCGGGTGCGCACCATGGATCTGTGGCACCACGGCGACGAGAAGATCAGCCGCGACGACGCCGTCAGGCGCCTGGTCGACATGCTGGAGACGCTGATCCGCCAGGCCGGGAAGGACGAGCTTCGCCTCGCTCCCTTCATCGGCGTCGGCTGTCCCGGCTCCATTGCCCCGGACGGCTCCATCGAGGCCGGCGCGCAGAACCTGCCCGGCAACTGGCAGAGCACGCGCTTCAACCTGCCGGCCGCCCTGTGGGAGGCGATCCCCTCCATCGGCGGGCACGAGACGGCGGTGACCATGCACAACGACGCCGTCGTCCAGGGACTGAGCGAAGTCCCCTTCATGCAGGACGTCGAACGCTGGGGCGTGCTCACCATCGGCACCGGCCTCGGCAATGCGCATTTCACCAATCGCGCCCGCCCGAATGCCGAGCAGAAGGCCGCACACAAGCGCGGAGAGGGCAAGGACAAGGGCAGGGACAGGAGCAACGGCAAGCCCGCGAAGGATTGACCGGCCGGCCCACCCGCCGGACATGCGCCGGCGGCCCGGCAGGGCGCCGGAGCCAGGTCGCCCGTCGCAAGGATGTACATCTCGCGGCAATTGTCATAACAAATTCGTTATGACATAAAGGACGCGAGGTGATCTCCCATGGCCGGTCAACACACTGAAACGCCCGCTTCGATCGATGTCCTGGTCGTGGGCTGCGGCAATATGGGACATGCGCTGGTCTCCGGGTGGCTTTCCGGCGCCGGCGGCGTTCATGTGCATGTCGTGGAGCCGGTCGACGCCCTGCGCGAGAGGGCTGCGCGGCTCGGCGCCTCGACCTCGCGCGACATCGAGGCGGTGCCGGCCGCCTACCGGCCGGACGTCGTGGTGCTCGCGGTCAAGCCGCAGCACATCGCGGCGGTGACGGCGGCCTGCCGGCGCTTCGTCGAATCCGGCGCCTTCCTGCTGTCGGTGGCGGCCGGCGTCGGGCTCCCCGCCATGCAGGCGGCGCTCGGCGTCGAGGCGCCGATCATCCGCTGCATGCCCAACACCCCCGCCGCCATCGGCGCCGGCATGCTGGTCTGCGTCGCCAATGCGCGGGCCTCGACAGGGCAACGGGCGCTGGCGGAGCGGCTGCTCACGGCCGGCGGCATCGTGCGCTTCGTCGAGGACGAGGCGCTGATGGACGCGGTGACGGCGCTGTCCGGCTCGGGCCCCGCCTATGTGTTCCATGTCGTCGACTGCCTGGAGCGGGCCGGCCTCAGGGAGGGCCTGCCGCCCGCGCTGGCCCGCGAGCTGGCGCTGCAGACCGTCTATGGCGCCGGCCGCCTCGCCCGCGAGAGCGCCGACGACCCTGCGACACTGCGCCGGCAGGTCACCAGCCCAAACGGCACCACGGCCGCCGCACTTGCGGTATTGATGGGCGAATCCGGCATCGATTCGGTCATTGCCGACGCCGTCGCGGCGGCGCGGGCGCGATCGATCGAACTCGGCCGTTGCTGACCGGCGCCGGCCTCGTTTCCAGGCCGCGTCTTCGTGCCCACGCCGCGTCTTCGTGCCCACGCCTGCCAGTGAAAATCGTCGTGCCGGGGTGTCATGCTGTCCGTCTTCAACCGCCTGATCAGCCCGGCCGGCGCGAATGCCCTGTGGATCGGCATCGCCTTCATGGTGCTCGGCAATTTCTGCTTCGCGCTCAACGACGTCATCGGCAAGATCCTGCTGGGGACCTTCGCGGTCGGCCAGTTGCTGGCGCTGCGCGCCATCGGCGCCTTCATCGTGCTGGGCCCGATGCTCGGCGCCAAGGCCGCCCCCGGCAGGTGGCGGCTCGACCGGCCGTGGCTGCAGCTGCTGCGGGTGGTGATCGTGACCGCCGATTCGGCGCTGTTCTACGCCGCCGCCGCCTATCTGCCGCTGGCCGACGTCATCACCTTCTACATGGCCGGGCCGATCTATGTCGCCGCCATGTCGTCTTTCCTGCCCGGCGGCAGCGTCGGCTGGCGCCGCTGGCTGGCCGTGCTCAGCGGGTTCGTCGGCGTGGTGATCGCGCTCGGGCCGTCCTTCGCCGTGTTCTCCCCCGCCATCGTCTATGCGCTGCTCGGCAGCCTTTGCTATGCCGGCGCGCTGATGCTGAACAAGGTGCTGTCGAAGACCAGCGACACCGTGCTCGGCACGCTGCAGGCGGTCGGCGCGCTGGTGGGCGGCGGCGCGGTCGCCCTGTTCCAATGGACCACGCCGAGCGTCGCCGATATCGGCATGATGATGGGGCTCGGCGTCGTGGCCTGCCTGGCGCATCTGCTGATCACCCGCTCGGTCAAGCTCGCCCCGGTCAGCGTGCTGGCGCCGTTCCAGTACTCGCTGCTGCTGTGGGGGATCGTGTTCGGCATCCTGGTGTTCGGCGACGTGCCGAACCACCAGATGCTCATCGGCGCCGGCATCATCGTCGTGGCCGGGCTGTTCCTGCTCTACAGCGAATCGCGCGCCCGCGGACGGGTGCAAAGCGAGGCGATGATCAAGGAATTCCCCTGAGAGGGGCCGGCGGCCCGCCCTCGGATATCGTTCAGCCCGCTTTGTCGAGGTTGCGGAAATACATCACCTCGATCTCGCGCAGCACCGCCTTCGGCTCGTCGTCATAGCTCTCGGAGAAGGTGCCGGCATCGCTCTCCACCGTGATCGCCCAGCGGCCGCGATGCGGGTTGAGCGCGCAGTCGGGGAAGTTCATGTGGTGGTGCCAATGCACGCCCTGCGCGTCGATCGCCCGCACCTTGCCGAGCAGTTCCGAGCCTTGCCATAGCGCCGGGTCTTCCGCCGCCGCGGCCGCCGCGTCGAGAATGTCGTCGCCATGCAGCATCTTCACGAACGCCTTGTCGACCTCCGGGAAGCCCTCGGAAGGGGCGATATAGGCGGCGTGCTCGACGTCGTCCTCGACGACGATGGCATAGAGCGCCGGATAGGGATTGAAGGCGCAGCCGGGCGAGAGCACATGCGAGTGCCATTTCCTGCCGGCGGCGATGAAGCCCTCGACCAGCGGCAGGCAGTCCTCGAGCGCGATCACCCGGTAGGCGACGTCGCCGTGGGACAGGGTCTTCGTGGTCATGATGGGCTCCTGTCTCACAGCGGATGGGTGAGGCGCGCGGCATCGAGCATCGCCGCGTGCAGATTGCGGCAGGACCAGGCGTCGCCGACCTTGTAGAGCATGAAGCGGCCCTCCGGGTTGGTGGCGATGGTCTGCTCGCGCGCGTCGGCGAGCGCGCGCAGGTCGACCTCGCCGAGATTGCGGGAGAGCGGCTTCAGCGCGAAATAGACGTCGTCATTCGGCAGCGTGCCGTTGTCGCCCACCACGTGGTCGACCTCCAGCTCCCGCGTCTTCTCGCTATAGGTGTTCTGCACCGTGGCGAGGAACGTGTTGCCCTGCCGCCGCACGCAGACCAGCCGCGTGTCGGTCTCGATCACCACGTCATGCGAATAGAGCTCGGTCATGTGGGCGCCGAGATTGGTGCCGCCGATCTCGCGGCCGAATTCGCGGTCCGGGGTGACGATGCGCACCCTGGCGCCGCGACTGGCCATGAACTCGGCGCAGGAGGCGGAGGAGGCGGTGCCGTTCTCGTCGGCGAGCAGCACGTCGCCGGTGATGGCGGTCTGGCCGGACAGCACGTCCCAGACCGAGGCGGCATGTTGCGCGCCCTCGAACGGGCCGACATTGGGCAGCCCGCCGGTGGCGACGATCACCGCGTCCGGCTCTTCGGCGAGGATGTCACCGGCCTCGGCATAGGTGTCGAGCCGCACGTCGACCTTCAGGATCTCCATCTGCCGGGCCAGCCAGGTGGTGATGCCGGAGAGGTCGCGCCGCCAGGTGGCGCGGGAGGCGAGCAGCAGCTGCCCGCCGAGCTCGCCCGCCGCCTCGAACAGCACCACCTCGTGGCCGCGCCGGGCGCTGACCCGCGCCGCTTCCATGCCGGCCGGGCCGCCGCCGACCACCACCACCTTCTTGCGCGCCGGCGCCGGCCGCACGATCTGCGGGATGGTCGCCTCGCGCGAGGTGGCGACATTATGGGCGCAGAGCGCATCGATGCCGCGAATGGCGCGGTCGACGCAATAGCCGACGCCGACGCAGGGGCGGATGTTCTCCTCGTCGCCGGCCTTCAGCTTGTTGGCGTAATGCGGATCGGCGATGAACACGCGGGTCATGCCGACCATGTCCACCGCGCCGCTCTTCAGCGCGTGCTCGGCGGTGGCGGCGTCGGTCATGCGGGCGGCATGGAAGATCTTCACCTGCCCCTGCACCTCGTCGCGGATCGCCTTGGCGAGCGGCAGATAGGCGGCCGAGGGCACCCACATGGTCGGCCAGATCCTGGCTTCCGACTTGTAGTCGCTGGCCTGCGCCCCCACCACGGAGATGAAGTCGATCAGGCCCGAGCCGGCATAGGTCTTGGCGATGGTGAGGCAGTCCTCCTGCGTCAGGCCGCCCTTCAGCATCTCGTCGCCGGGCATGCGGATGCCGATGACATAGTCGTCGCCCAGCCGGCGGCGCATAGCCTCCAGGATTTCGAGGCCGAAGCGCATGCGGTTGGCGAGCGGTCCGCCATAGCCGTCGGTGCGCTGGTTCATCGCCGGCGACCAGAACTGCTCGATCAGCGTGCCGGCCTGGCAGGAGACCTCGACCCCGTCGACATCGCCCTCGCGCACCCGCGTGGCGGCGGCGACATAGTTCTCGATGGTGCGGCGTATGTCGTGGTCTTCCATGGTCGCCGGGAAGGTGCCGTGGATGATCTCGCGCAGCGGCGAGGCCGAGAAGGTCGGCAGCCAGTTGGTCAGGTCCCAGCGCTCGCGCCGCCCGCCATGGGTCAGCTGCACCGTGCACAGCGCGCCGTGTTCGTGGATCGCCGCCGCCATCCGGCGGAATTGCGGGATCACCTTGTCGACCGAACCGTTGATCTGGCCGTAATAGAACGAGTTCTCCGCCGAGACCGCGGTCGCCCCGCCGAACTGCGTCAGCCCGATGCCGCCCTTGGCCTTTTCCGCTTGGTAGGCGATGTAGCGGTCGGTGATGTCGCCGGCCAGCACGTAGCCCGGTTCGTGGCTGGTGGAGAGGAAGCGGTTGCGGATCGTCAGGTTGCGGATCTGCAGCGGCTGGAAAAGCACGTCATAGGCGGCCATGGTGCGCTCCCGGACGACCGTGGTGGCAGGCGCGGATCAGCTCAGGCCGAGCCGATCCTTGGCCTGATAGAGGGGGAAGACGAGGCGCGCGGCGCGCACCTTGAGCGGCCACAGGCCGATATCGCGGCGCTGCTCGACCACCTCGACCGGCACATCGGCGAGATCGCGCGTGCCGGCGGCGAATTCGCCGATCACCCGGCCGAGATTCTGCGCCAGGTTGACGCCGCGGGTGGAAAAGCCGACCACCGAGAACACTTCCCTGCCGAGGCGCTGCACCTGCGGCAGGTAGTTCTCGGTGACGGCGCAATAGCCTTCCCAATAGTCCTCGAACACCATGTCGGCATCGGTGAGCTGCGGGAACAGCTGGCGCATGCGGTTCTTCGCATGGGCGATGCCATAGGCCTGCCTGTCGCCGAAGGCGAACACCGCGCCGCCGGAAATCAGCCGGCCTTCGTCGTCCAGCCGCCCGAAGCCGCCGGATTTGCGCAGGTCGGTGAAGCACAGGTCGGTGGGCAGGATCTGCCGGCGCAGCGCCGCGCTCAGCGGCCGGGTCGCGGCATGATAGAGATAGACCGGCACCACCGAGCGCTGCACCTGCGGCAGGAAATCGCCGGTATAGGCATTGGTAGCGACGATGACGCGGCGGGCGCGCACGCGGTTCGGCCCGCTGCGCACGATGACGCCGCCGGCATCCTCCTCGATGCCGTCGACCGGGCTCCTCTCGAAGATGCGCGCCCCGTGCTGGGTGGCGGCACGGGCGAGGCCGAGCGTCAGCCCATAGGGATTGATGGTGCCGCCGGTCGGATTCTGCCAGCCGCCGATGTAGCCGGCGGCGCCGAGCCGGTCGGACAGGTCCGCCGCCGACAGCCAGGAAACGTCGGCGCCCCAGGCCTTCCACTCGTCATAGACCTTGCGGACCCTGGCGAGCGAGGCGTCCGAATGTGCCGGCTGGATCCAGCCGTTCTGCTTGGCCGAGCAGTTGATCTGGTAGGCGTCGATCTGGCGGAACACGGTGTCGGCGCCGGTGAGCACCAGTTCCGAGAGGTCGCGCGCCTTGCGGGCGCCGATCATCGCCTCGACCGCCGAGGGGGTGATCGGGCCGGGGAAATGCGGGACGTTGTAGCCGCCATTGCGGCCGGAGGCGCCGTTGCCGACGATGCCGGCCTCGATCAGCGCCACGCTCAGCCCGGCCTTGGCGGCCTGCAGCGCGACGTTCAGCCCGCAGAAGCCGGCGCCGACCACCGCGAGGTCGGCGGTCTCCTCGCCGGCGAGCGCGGGATAGGTGGTGACCGGCTCCTTCAGCGTGCGCTTCCACACCACGCCCTGAAGCTTGGCATCGATCGGACTGGCGAGCGACATGGCGACGTTCTCGTTTGCGATGGGGAAAGGGAGGCTCAAACCAGGCCGAGGCTGCGGCGGGCGCCGTCGAGCGCCTCGGCCGGCGGCGGGCGCAATTGCAGGCGGGTGCTCTTCACCATGCCGGTCTTCAGCGCGATGTCGGTCATGGTCTCGAGATATTTGAGCGCCACCGTCGAGGAATCCACCACCGGCACGCCGGTGCCGGGCACCTCGACATAGCCGGCGGCGCGCAGCAGCGGGCCGTAATAGGCGCAGCCGATCAGGATGACGTCGGCGCCGTCGCGGATGCACTCCTTCGCCACTTCCTCGACGCGCGGAATGAAGGCCTTGTACGGATCCTCCACCGCACCGAGCAGCAGGCCGGCCTCGGATTCCGGCAGGATGGTGCGCACCGGCCGCACGATCGCCCGGTCGCGCAGCCCATAGGCGAGAAGGTCGTTCTCGATGGCGATGGTGGTCTTCTGCGACACCGTCACCACGGCGAAGCGCTTGCCCATCGACAAGGCCGCCAGCATCGACTGCTCGCTCACCGAGCCGACCGGCACCGAGAGCACCTCGCGCGCCTCCCAGAGCGGGTCGTTCCAGCAGCCGAGGAAGATGCCGTCATAGCCGTCGCGCTCGGCCTGCAGCGCCGCCTCGACGATGTGCACCGAATTGATGTGCTCGGCATAGAGCGAGCGGACGAAATTGCCGCTCCGGGGCAGGAAGCGGAAATCGAGCTCGGTTCCCGGCTGAAGCACCGGCCGGACCGTCGCGTCGAGCTTGTCCCACAACGCACCCAGCGCGTCGTTCGCCGTCGTCGGGTGGATCCAGCAGATTCTCACAATCCCGCTCCCCGCTTCCATCGGATTGCGGAGAAATGTAATATGTTATAAAATTTTTGCAACAGCGTGAGATGGACAGTGCCGAAAAATCACCAAAACAAATGTCGAAGCCGTGTCGAGATGTTTACCAAAGTCGTCGCGGCGATGCATATCATAACGGATCACAAGCAAAAGGCGGGGCGGGCCGATGGTTGAGGCGCTGGCGAATTTCTCTCCCTTCCAGAGGACCGAGACGCTGGGCGTGCGCGTGCGCGACCAGCTGCGCCACGCCATCATGGCGGGGTCGTTCAAGCCGGGCGAAAAGCTCACCCTGAGGGCGGTCGCCGCCTCGCTCGGGGTTAGCCTGACGCCGGCGCGCGAGGCGCTTTTCAATCTCGCGGCGGAAGGCGTGCTCGAACTCGGCAGCAACGGCTCGATCTACATTCCGCTGCTCGATACCGAGAAGTTGCACGAGCTCATCAAGATCCGCTGCTCGCTGGAAAGTCTCGCCGCGCGCGAGGCGACGCCAAACCTGACGCGCGACGATATCATCGCGATCAGTGCCCTGAACGACCGGCTCATCGAGGCGAATCAACAGAAGAACTACATTCTGCTGACCGAACTCAACTGGAGCTTCCATTTCCGCATCTACGAGGCGGCGCGGATGCCCTTCCTCGTGCGGATGATCGAAAGCTGCTGGCTGCGCACGGGCTCCTACACCAAGATCATCTATCCGGCCTTCGCCAAGACCGATGACGGCATCCTCAACCACATCGCCATCATCCGCGCGATCCGCGAGGGCGATGCCGGCGAGGTGGCCCGGACCATCGCGCATGACATCGAGTATTCGTCGCAGGCCTTCTTCGAGGCGGTCCGCGAAGACGACTAGAGCGCTTTCCGGTCCGGTGGGACCATCCGATCGACAGCAGGATGCCCTCGATCCGTCGGGCGGGCGATTCGGTGCCGCGCCGCCGTCGCTGCCGCATGCGGAGGCCCGATTCCGGGCCTTTCGCTTTGCGCGGCGCCCTCGTTCGGTCGAGCGCGGGCAGCCGCCAATCTCCGCTTGACGAGCGATTGATATAACAAATAACATCTCGGCATCATCAAGGCCCCGGAAGGGAACGGATCATGCTTGAGAAGGGAATGCGGGCTCTCGTCACCGGCGGCAGCGGCGGGCTCGGCGCCGCGCTGGTGCGGATGCTCGCCGGCCACGGCGTACATACCGTCGCGCTGTCGAACGACCAGCCGAAGCTCGATGCCCTGAAGGGTGTCGAGAATGTCGAGACCGTCTTCATGGACGTGACCGACGCCGACGCGCTGAAGGCCGCCTTCTCCGGCCGGCAGATCGACATTCTCGTCAACGCGGCCGGCGTTCTCGGCGTCACCGGCACGCTCTACTCGGTGCCGACCGCGTCGGCGCAGCGCATCCTCGACGTCAATGTCATCGGCATTCACAATGCCCTCTCGGCGGTGGTGCCGGGCATGGTGGAGCGCGACCGCGGGCACATCGTCAATATCGGCTCGCTGGCGGGGCCGTATGCCTCGGCCGGCCAGCCCATGTACAGCGCCTCCAAGGCGGCGGTGCACAATATGAGCTTCAACCTGCGCATGGAGCTGTTCGGCACCAATGTGCGGGTCACCGAGATCCGTCCCGGCCGCGTGCGCACCGGCATGCACGCGGAGATGTTCGACGGCGACCATTCCAAGTCGGACGCGCTGCTCTACGACCCCTATGAATGCCTGCGGCCGGCCGACATTGCCGGGGCGATCGAATACGTGCTGTCGACGCCGACCCATGTCTGCGTGTCGCAGATCGAGGTCGTGCCCACTCACCAGGTGGTCGGCGGCACCCGCATGTATAATCGCCAGGCTGGCGCCTGAGCCGGGGCCTGTCCCCGCGCGCGTGAGGATATCGTCATGCCGGCACCCGCAGAGCAGCAGATCGCCGTCATCGGCGCCGGCATCGTCGGCATTTCCTCGGCGCTGTATCTGCAGAAGGCCGGCTTCGCGGTCACGCTGATCGACCGCGCCGAGCCGGGCAACGGCGCCTCCTTCGGCAATGCCGGCGCCCTGGCGCCGCATGCCTTCGTGCCGGTCAACAGTCCGTCCATTCCGCGGCGCCTGCTGCCGCTGATGTTCGCGGGCGGCAGCCCGCTCAGCATCAACTGGAGCTACGCGCCGCGGATGCTGCCGTGGCTGGTCTCGTTCCTTTCGCATTGCACGCCGGCGGAGGTCGCGCGGATCGCCCACGCGCTGCATGCGCTGCTGTCGCGCAACCTCGAATTCGCGGTGCCGCTGTTCCGCGAGAGCGGCGCCGACCGGCTGATGCGGGCCGGCGGCTACCTGCATCTCTATGAGCGCGAGGCCGACATGGCCGGCCTCGCCACCGAGATCGCGCTCTACAAGGAGTTCGCCGCCGACGTCCACGAGATCGACGCCGCCGAAATCCGGCGGATGGAGCCGCATCTGGCGCCGGTCTTCGCCAGGGCGCTCTATTTCGGCTCGGCGCTGCACTATCTGAGCCCGGTCGAGGTCTGCGCGAGCCTGGTACGGCATTTCTGCGCCGAGGGCGGCACGTTCCGCCGCGACGAGGTCCGCGCGCTGGAAGCGCGGCCGGACGGCAAGGTCATCCTGCGCGGCGATGCCGCCGGCATCTACGACCAGGTCGTGCTCGCCGCCGGCGCGCATGCGCGCCGGCTGTTCGGCGGCGCCGTCGAGCGGCTGCCGCTGGAGACCGAGCGCGGCTATCACGTGGTGTTCGGCAATCATGGCGGCATCATCGGCCGTCCCTGTTCCAGCGCCACGGCGGGTTTCGCCATGACGCCGATGAACGAGGGGCTGCGCTGCGCCGGCATGGTCGAGCTCGCCGGCCTCGACCGGCCGCCCAACCCGGCCTGCCACGCCTATCTGGAGCGCACCGCCCGGCGCTTCCTGCCCGACCTGACGGAGAGCCCGTCCTCCACCTGGATGGGGTTCCGGCCGTCCATGCCGGACGCGCTGCCGGTCATCGGCCGCTCCACGCGCACGCCGCAGGTGATCCTCGCCTTCGGCCATCACCATGTCGGCATGTCGAGCGGCTGCGTCACCGGGCGCATCGTCGCCGCCATCGCCGCCGGCGAGACCCCGCCCGTCGACATCTCCCCGTTTTCATCCGGCCGGTTCTGAGGGAAGCGATGCTGCCTTACTACGACAAGCAACGGATCGCCGCGGTGCTGGATCTGGATGCGCTGATCGATGCGATGGAGCGCGCGCTGATCGCCTTCTCCACCGGGCAGGTGATCCAGCCGGTGCGCCTGCGCGTCGTCGACCCGGAGGCCGGCGGCGACATGTGCCTGATGCCGGCGGTGACCGACATCTTTGCCGTCAAGCTGGTCGGCAACTATCCGGGCAACCATGGGCGCGGGCTTCCGAGCCACAATGCCGTGCTGCTGGTGTTCGACCGCTGGACCGGCCTGCCGCGCGCCGTGCTCGACGGCACCTACATCACCCAGATGCGCACCTCGGCCGTCTCGGCGATGGCGGCGCGCCGCCTGGCCGCGCCCGATGCGAGGGTGCTGGCGATCCTCGGCAGCGGCGCGCAGGCGCGCGGGCACTACCAGACGATGCGCCGCATCCGCGCCTTCGACGAGGTGCGGGTGTGGAGCCGCAATCCCGATCATGCCCGCGCCTTCGCGCAGGAGATCGGCGCCACGCTCTGCGCCACCAGCGAGGAGGCGGTGCGCGGCGCCGACGTGATCGCCACCACCACCTCGGCCAGGGAGCCGATCGTCAGGGGCGAGTGGCTGAAGCCCGGCGCGCATGTGAGCGCCGTCGGCTGGAACGGCCTCGACGGGCGCGAGCTCGACGATGCGACGATGCGTTCGCTGGTGCTGGTGGAATCCCGCGAGGCGGCCAGCCAGGAATCCGGCAATATCCTGGTGTCCGGCGCCGCCATCCATGCCGAGCTCGGCGAGGTGCTGGCCGGCCGGGTCGGCGTGGACGTGTCGAAGACCACCGTCTTCATCTCGGTCGGCATCGCCACCGAGGATGCCTATGCCGCCGACCTGGTGCTGTCCGCCCTGAAGGAATGATCCCCCTGCAGCGGTGGCGGACGTCGCTTTGCCTGTAGAAATGTTACAACATGTATCATATGACGATGCTGCGTTGGCATCGGAGGTGCGCCGAATGAAGAACTCGCCGTCGATCGAGGAACAGATCGAGATGCATCGCAAGATGGTGCTCGTGCGTCGGCTGGAGGAGCGTCTCGGCGATCTCCACAAGGCCGGCAAGACGCGCGGCCCCATCCATCGCTGCGACGGCCAGGAGGCCGTCGGCATCGGCGCCACCGCCATGCTCGCCTCCAGCGATTTCGTCACCAGCACCCATCGCGGCCACGCGCATTATATCGGCAAGGGCGTCGATGTGCGGGGCGTGGCGGCCGAGATCCTCGGCCGCGTCACCGGCACCTGTGGCGGCCGCGCCGGCCATATGCTGATCGGCGACAAGGCGAACGGCATGATCGGCGGCAATGCCATCGTCGGCGGCTCGATCCCCGCCGCCACCGGCATGGCGCTGTCGATCCAGGTGCGCGGCACGTCCGACGTGGCGATGTGTTTCTTCGGCGACGGCGCCGCGCAGACCGGCATCTGCCATGAATCGATGAACATTGCCGGGCTGTGGAAGCTGCCGGTGGTTTTCTTGCTGGAGCACAATCAGTTCGGGCTCACCGTGCACCACACCGTCCAGTCGCCGGTGCCGGACCTGAGCATCCGTGCCGCCGGCTATGCCATCGCCAGCGAGATCGTCGACGGCAATGACGCGGTGGCGGTCTACCGCGCCGTCGCCCGCGCGGTGGAGCGCGCCCGCCGCGGCGAGGGGCCGACGCTGATCGAGGCCAAGACCTACCGCATGCAGGGCTTTTCGACCTCCGACATGGGCGGCTACCAGGCCGAGGCGGACCTCTCCGCCTGGGCCGCGCGCGATCCCATCCGCATCAGCTACGCCGCGCTGGTCGACGCGGTCGGCGGCGCCGCGCTCGACCGGGTCGAGGCCGAGGCGATTGCCGAGGTGGAGGCGGCGATCGAGGAGGCGCTGGCGGCGCCGCTGCCCAGCTTCGAGCCGTTCGCCAACAGCGCTCCTTACGCCAGCGTTCCCTACGCCTATGCGGAGGCCAACTGACATGGCGATGATGCGATATGCCGAGGCGCTGAACCAGGCGCTCCGCGAGGAAATGCAGCGTGATTCCAATGTCTTCCTCTTCGGCGAGGACATTGCCCGCTATGGCGGCGTGTTCAAGGTCACGCGCGGGCTGATGGACGAGTTCGGCGAGAGCCGGGTCCGCGACACCCCGATCTCCGAGCAGACGCTGGCCGCCATGGCGGTGACCGCCTCGATGACCGGCACCCGGCCGGTGCTGGAGATCATGTATGCCGACTTCATGCCGCTGGTGCTGGACGCGCTGATCAACCAGGCGTCGATCTACGAATATCTCTGGCAGAACGTGTCGATGCCCTTCGTGCTGCGCACCCAGGGCGGCGGCGGCGCCGGTGCCGGGGCGCAGCATTCCAAGAGCCTCGATTCGCTGGTCGCGCATATCCCCGGCATCAAGGTGGTGGCCCCGGTGACCCCGGCCGACGCCAAGGGCCTGCTGAAGGCGGCGATCCGCGACGAGCAGCCGGTGGTCTTCCTCGAGCACAAGCTGCTCTACAATCTGCGCGACGAGGTGCCGGACGACCCGGACATTCTCGTGCCGCTCGGCAAGGCGAAGACGGTGCGCGAGGGGACGGACGTCTCGATCTTCGCCACCTCGCGCATGGTGATCGAGAGCCAGAAGGCGGCCGAGCTGCTGGCGGCCGAGGGCATTTCCGCCGAGGTGATCGACCTGCGCAGCCTGCGTCCGCTCGATCTCGACGCCATCACATCCTCGATCGCCAGAACCCACCACGCGGTGGTGGTGAACGAGGGCTGGCGCTTCTGCGGCTACGCCGCCGAATTGTCCGCCACCATCATGGACCATGCCTTCGACGACCTCGACGCCCCGGTGGCGCGGGTGACGCTACCGGACATGCCGGTGCCCTATAGCGAGCCGCTGGAGATGGCGGTGCTGCCCAATGCCGCCCGCATCGCCGCCGCCGCCCGCAAGACGCTGACGTGAAGGGGGCGCTGAAGTGAGGAGGATCACATCGTGACCGACATCACAGTCGTCGGCGCCGGCGGCGAGTACATGGAGTCCGTCGTCGTGGTCTCCTGGCACAAGCAGCCGGGCGACACGGTCAAGGCGGGCGATCTCGTCGTCACGGTGGAGACCGCCAAGGCCGCGACCGAGATCGAGGCGCCGTCTTCCGGCGTGCTGGCGGAAATCCGCACCCCGGTAGGCCAGGAGATCGCGGTGGGCGGCGTGCTCGGCGTGATCGCCGACGCCTCAGACGGCGCCGTGCCGCGTTCGGAAGCCCCGGCCGCTTCCGCCGCCGCGCCTCCGCCCCGGGCCGCCGCACCGGCGCCGCCGGCCGGGCCGGCCCCCGCGAGCGCGTCCGTCCGGACCAAGGCGTCGCCGCTCGCCCGGCGAATCGCCGCGCAGCGCGGCATCGACCTGTCGGCGCTCACCGCCTCCAGCCCGTCGGGACGGATCAAGCTGCGCGATGTCGAGGCCCATGACCGCACGAGCCCGCGCCCGGCCTTCGTGGCCTCACGCCCGGCGACTGGCGTGGCACCCCCGCGCGGGGATGGCCTGCACCTGACGCGCCGCGGCCCCAGGGACGGCACCGCTTTCGTCTTCCTGCACGGCTTCGGGGCGGACGGGTTCTCCTGGCAGCCGCTCGTCGCGGCAATGGGCGGAGACGTCCACGCCGTCCTCGTCGATCTGCCCGGCCACGGGCGCTCGCCGCTCGGGCCGAGGCCGGTCTCGGTGGAAAGCCTGGCGGCGGAGGTGGCGGCGTCGCTCGAAGCCGCCGGCGTCGAGGATATCCATCTCGTCGGCCATTCCCTCGGCGGCGCGCTGGCGCTGGCGCTGGCGGAAACCGGCCGGGTCTCCCTGCGCTCGCTCACGTTGCTGGCGCCGGCCGGTCTCGGCCCCGAGATCGACGGCGATTTCCTTGCCGGCTACACCCGCGCCAGCTGCGCGGAGAGCCTGCGCCCCTGGCTGCTGCGACTGTTCGCCGATGCGTCCATCGTGACGCCGGGCTACGTGCAGGCGGCGCTTCGGGCCCGCGCGGATGCCGGCTTGCGCCAGGTTCAGGCCGATCTTGCCGCGGCGCTGTTTCCCGATGGCACCCAGGCCGCCGACCTGCGCCAGGCGCTCCGGCGCATCACGGCGCCGCAGAAGATCATCTGGGGCGAGCGCGACCGCATCATCCCGATGCGCCATGCGCTGAAGGCGGGCGCAGCGGCGGCGGTGCACTTCCTCCCCGATATCGGCCATATGCCGCATGTCGAGGACCCCTCGACGGTGGCGCGGCTGGTGCTGCAGAACGCGCGCTGCGCCGCCTAGGCCGATGGGGCGCATGAACGGCGCGAGACGGGAGGCGGCATGAAACCGGCGACCAAACCGGCGACCAAACCGGCGGTCATTGTGACCGGGGCGAGCGGCGGCATCGGCCGCTCCATCGTCGCCCGGCTGATGCAGGAGGGCTATCCGGTGCTCGGCCTCGGCACCAATGCCGGGAGCCTGGCGACGTTGCAGGTGGAGACCGGATGCCGGGTGCTGGCGCTGGACCTGTGCGACGCCGGCGCCACCGCCCGCGCGCTGGCGGAGGAGCCGGCCGGCGTGCTGATCCACGCCGCCGGCCTGCTCGGGCCGCAGGTGGCGCTGCACGAGACGCCGCCGGAGGTGGCCGACAAGCTAGTGGCGGTCAACATCATCGGCACGGTGAACGTGCTGCGCGCCGTGGTCCCGACCCTGCTCGCCGGGAAGGCCGGCACCATCGTCATGCTCGGGTCGATCTGCGGCACCGCGCCCGGCACCGGCCCCTCGCTCTACAGCGCCACCAAGGCCGCCATGCACGCCATGTGCGCCAATCTGCGCGTCGACCTGCGCGGCAGTCCGATCCGCGTCAGCGAAATCCTGCTCGGCCGGGTCCGCACCGGCATCCACGACCAGCTCGGCTCGCCGGAAGAATTCTATGCCGGCTATGAATGCCTGGAGGCGGAGAACGTCGCGGCAACGGTGCTGCACGTGCTGACCAGCCCCGATTTCGTCGACCTCGCCAGCATCGAGATGCTGCCAACCCGCCAGGTGATCGGCGGTGCCGATTTTTCCAAGGAATGATCCCCATGGCTTCGCTTTATTTCACCCTCGACGGCGCCTCGCACGAGATCGAGCTGTTTCCCGATCTCGCGCCCGTCACCATCGGCACGCTCGTTTCGACGCTGCCGGCGACCATCGACATCCATTGCGCCAAGATCGCCGGCCAGCACATCTTCTGGCATGCGCCGGTGCTGGCCGACATCGAGAAGGCGCAGGACATCCTGACCCTGCCGGCCGGCACGTTTCTCTATTGGCCGGAACGCCAGTTCCTCGAACTGATCTATGGCGAGCTGCAGGCCGAGAAGGCCCAGGTCTCCGTGCTCGGCCGGCTGACCGGCGACATCGCGTGGCTGAAGGCGTTCGGCCGCCATGTGGTGGAAAGCCATGGCAGCGAGCCGCTCGTCGCCACGCTGGCCGCCGGCGAGGACGCGCGGGCGCTTGCCATCCCGGAGAAGCCGTTCACCGATGCCGGCCTGCTCGCCCTGCGCGAAGCCCGCAAGGCCATGTGGCAGGCGCCGCCGGAGGAGATGCTGGTGCTGCTGCGCCGCGAGGGCATGATGCTTCCCTATGGCCCGCTCGCCATGGCGGAGGGCGAGCTGCGCAAGCTGCATGAACTGCTCTGGCGCCTCAGGAGCGACGCCCATGGCATCGCGCTGTCCGATCGCGCACGGACCGCGTCCTTCCTCATCGATGCCTTCAACGCCCGGATCGATGGATTCTGCGCCCTGCACGAGACCGGCAAGGTGCTCGACGCCGGCAAGGAACTGCTGCGGCAGCCGGAGCTGGTCGACGACGTCATCGCCGAGCTGGTGCTGTTCACCGGCCGCGCCGCCGCATGGCTCGACGGCTTCATCCCGTGGAACAGGCTGAACCGGGCGACGCTCGACGCCCTCGGCGGCCGCGGCATCCGCTAGCGGCGTCTACCTGCGAAAAGGGCGGCGCCTCCCATTGAGGCGCCGCCCTTCGCATGGATGCGCCGGCGCGCCGCGTCAGGCGATGCCGAAATACAGCCGCTCGATCCGGTTGAGCATCACGGAGGGCTCGCTCGTATAGTCGCGCCAGACCGGCGCCTCGCCGTCGATCTCGACGAACAGCCGCCACGCGCCTTCGGATGTGTTGAGCCGGCAGGCCGGGAACATCATGTGGTGATGCCAGGCCCGGCCGGCCTCGATCGCGCCGGTGATGCTGCCGATGAGGCGCTGGTCGGCCTCGTCGAGCGCAGCCTCGCCATGCGGCTTGCCGGCGAGCGCGTCGGCGCCGTGCAGCAGCGGCAGCAGCTGTTTGTTCACCGCGGTCGGCTTGTCGGCATAGAAGGCGCAGAGCGCGCGCTGCTGCGCCGTCAGCTCCAGCAAGAAGGTGTAGCCCTCCCGGTTCGGGCTGAAGGCGCAGGTCGGCGCCAGCACATGGAAGTGCCAGGCCTCCCGGCGCTCATGCGCGGCGGTTGCCGCCGCGACGATGTCGCTCTCCTCGACCGCCTCGAAGGCGAAGGCGGCGTCGGTCTCGCAGGCCCGGCACATGGCAGGCTCCTCACTCGCAGCCGATCACGGCGGTCGCCGCGATCTCGACCAGCACGCCCGGCACCGGGAAGGCGACGACCAGCGCGGCATTGGTCGGCGGCGAATTCCCGAAGATGGCGCCAAGCTCCGGGCCGACCTCCTTGAACACCTCCGGCGCGCTCACATAGGTGGTGATCTGCACGATATCCCTAAGCGAGCCGCCGGCCGCCGCCAGCGCCGGCTCGAAATTCCTGATGATCTGGCGCAACTGGCCGACGGCGTCCTCCGGCATGGCGCCGGCGGCGTAATCCATGCCGATGGTGCCGGAAATATACAGCGTGTCGCCGGCCTTCACCGCCCGCGAATAGCCATAGGCCTTCTCGAACTGGGAGCCCGACGAGATGTTCTGACGCTTCACCACTTTGTTCTCCATCCGGTGCCTGGGCCTCGATCGCGAGGCCGCCTGTTAGGAAACGACGCGCTATTTCGGCGCCATCAGATAGCCGTTGGCGATCCAGCCGCCATCGACCTTGAGATGATCGCCGGTGATCATTCCGGCCTCGTCGCCGACGAGGAAGCCGCAGGCGGCGGCGATCTCCTCCGGCTCGGCGATGCGGCGCATCGGCGTGCGGCGCGACACCGCGTCGACATCGTAGATGCCGCGGTCGATCAGCGACTGCACCATCGGGGTGCGGGTGCCGGTCGGCGCGACCGAATTGACGCGGATGCCGAGCGGCCCCCATTCCACCGCCAGCGAATTGGTCAGCGCGATCACCGCGCCCTTGGACGCGCAATAGGCCGTGCGGCTCGGCGCGCCCTGGAAGCCGTAGACGGAGCTGATATTGACGATCGAGCCGCCGCCGCTCGCGGCCATGCGGCGTCCGGCGGCCTGGCAGACGATCCAGGTGCCGGTGAGGTTGGTGTCGATCACCGAGCGGAACGATTCGATGGAGGTCTCCAGCGCCGGCTCCACCATCACGACGCCGGCCGAGTTGACCACGGCGTCGACGCCGCCGAAACGCGACGCCATGTCGTCGACGGCAGCCTCGATCGCCGGCGCATCCGTCACCGAGGCCTGGCAGATGGCCACCTCGGCGTCGCCGAGCGTGCGGACGGCGTCCGCGAGCGCCGAGCCGGGGAGGTCGATGAGAAACAGCCGCGCGCCCTCGCGCGCGAAGAACCGCGCCGTCGCGAGGCCGATGCCGTTGGCGGCGCCCGTTACCAGAACACGCCGACCCTGATGTCTCTTCATCGCGATCTCCCTCATTTCAGATTATATAACAAATGACACATCCGATTTGAGACGCAAAGGGCACGGGGCTGGAATCGGCCCGATACCGGGCCTCATTCCGCCCCGCCGGCTACCGGTAATGATATAAATATACGATATTTATCAATATGTTGATGGAATATTGGATATCGGCTGGGCGCTCCGCCAAAACTTCATTTGACAGTCGGTCACATATTTATACGATATAACAAAAAAGAGAACGACCTTAACCAGATTGTCCGCGCCATCGGCGAAGCCATGCGCATATTTCGGCACCGGAAGTGGGGAACTTCGACATGAACATCGCACGCGTTTGGAACAAGCTCGCGCGGGTCTGCGCCCGCGGCATCGGGGCGGGGGCGATTGGCCTCCTCGCCATCACCGGCGGCATGCAGGCGACGCCCGCCCATGCCGACGGCTACTGGAAGGACGTGCAGAGCCGCGGCGTGCTGCGCTGCGCGGCCGCCATCTCGCCGCCCTATGTGATGAAGGATCTGAAGACCGGCGAATATGGCGGCGCCTATCTCGACCTGTGCAAGCAGTTCGCCGACGTGCTCAAGGTCAAGATCGAGTTCGTCGACACCACCTGGGACAACATCGTCGCCGGCCTGCAGGCAGGCAAGTGGGACATGTCGCCCGCGCTCAACCGCACCCCGGCCCGCGCGCTGGTGATCAACTATTCGACCATCGCCGGCTATGACGAGATGAACTTCGCCTACCTGCTGGCCAACGACAAGGTGAAGGACCCGGCGACCGATCTGTCGACCTTCGACAAGCCCGGCATCCGCGTCGGCGTCATGTCCGGCTCGGCGCAGGACCACAAGGTCACCGAGCGCTTCAAGCAGGCGCAGATCGTGCGCCTGCCGGACGCCAACGGCCTCAACCTGGCGCTGCTCTCGGGCCGCGTCGACGTCGCCGGCGCCGATTCCACCACCAACCTGCTGCTGCAGACCGCCAATGCCGACAAGGTCGGCATCGTCGAGGCGCATCCCGCGCTGATGAAGCAGGGCATCAGCTTCGGCCTGCCGCCGGCCATCGCCCAGCGCGACATTGACGTGCTGAACATCTTCATCGAGGAGAAAGTGGCGCTCGGCGCGGTGGATGCCAGCCTGAAGCACTGGAGCGAGGTCTATCTGGCCGGCGCCAAGTAGCCGCGCTCGAGCGAGCCAAACCCTGCCGGGGCGGATATGGTTCATGCCATGTCCGCCCTTGTGAACAAAAGGAAGGTGTCGGCATGTCGTCCTGCTTCTTGAGCGTGCAGAACCTGCGCAAATCCTATGGCGGGCACGTCGTTGTCCTGCGCGACATCAATTTCAAGATGGATGCCGGCGAACGCGTGGTCATCATCGGTCCGAGCGGCAGCGGCAAGAGCACCCTGCTGCGCTGCGTGATGGGGCTGGAGAAGATCGAGAGCGGACGTATCGAATTCGAAGGCGCGCGCTACATCGAGGCGCACCCGAACGGCCGCAAGGACAACCTCGTCGACACAAGGGTACGCGACAAGGTCGGCATGGTGTTCCAGCACTACACGCTGTTCCCGCATCTGACCGTGCTCGGCAATCTCGTTCTCGCGCCGATCCGCGCCCGCGGCGAAAGCCGCGCCGTCGCCACCGAGCGCGCCATGCAGCTGCTGCATCGGCTCGGCCTCGACAATCGCGCCGACGCCTATCCCGGCATGCTGTCGGGCGGCCAGAAGCAGCGCGTCGCCATCGCCCGCGCCCTGCTGCTCGATCCGAAGATCATGCTGTTCGACGAGGTGACCTCCGCGCTCGACCCCGAGCTGGTCGCCGAGGTCGAGGGGCTCATGCTCGAACTGGCGGAGCAGAAGATGTCGATGATGATCGTCACCCACGACATGTGGTTCGCCAAGCGCATCGCTACGCGGGTGATCTTCTCCGCCGAGGGCCGCATCATCGAGGACGGCCCGCCCGCGCAGCTCTTCTCGCATCCCAAGGAGCCGCGCACGGCGGACTTTCTCAAGAAGGTCCTGCACGTCGAAACGGTCGCGTGAGGGGGGCGGGGAGATGGGCGCTTACAACTGGGATTTCTCCGTCATCTGGAGCAGCTGGCCGCAGCTCGCGCGGGGCCTCGCGGTCACGCTGGAACTCACGGCGATCTGCATGGTCATCGGCCTCGTCGGCGGGTTCCTCGTCTGCCTCATGGCGATGAGCCGCATCGCGCCGCTGCGCTGGGTCGCCGTCGCCTTCATCGAGCTGTTCCGCTGCACGCCGGCGCTGGTGCAGATCATCTGGATCTTCTACTGCGTGCCGATCTTCTTCGGCGTGTTCCTCGATCCGTTCCTGATGGCGATCCTGGCGCTGGGCATGAACGTCACCGCCTTCAACGCCGAGGCGTACCGGGCGGCGATCCAGGCGATACCCTCCTCGCATTACGATGCCAGCACCGCGCTCGGCCTGTCGCCCTTCAAGAAGACGGTCTTCGTCATCCTGCCGCAGGCGCTGCTGATGGCGACGCCGGTACTGCTCACCAACACCATCGGCCTGCTGCAGCAGACCTCGCTCGTCGCCATCGTGGCGATCGCCGACCTCATGTACGAGGGCAAGAGCCTCGCCACCCAGACCTACCGGCCGATCGAGATCTACACGACGGTGGCGGCCATCTATTTCCTGTTCTCGCTGCCGCTCTCGCAGGTTGTCGGCCTGTGCGAGAAGCGTCTCCGCTCGCGGCTGGCCTGAGGAAGCGACCGATGGACATCATGAAGTCGCTGGCCTTCCTGTACGACTACCGGCAGGCCCTGCTCACCGGCCTCGGCAACACGCTGTACTTCACCGCGCTCGGCCTCGCCATCGGCCTCACGATCGGCTTCGTCGTCAGCGTCGTGCGGCATGCCGGGCATCCGGTGCTGAAGATGATCGCCACCGCCTATGTCGAGATCTTCCGCGGCACGCCGGTGCTGATCCAGCTGTTCTGGTTCTTCTTCTGCCTGCCGGCGCTGCTCGGGGTCGATCTCGGCAATTTCACCTCCACGGTGATGACGCTGTCGCTCTATATGGGGGCGATCTCCAGCGAGAGCTTCCGCGCCGCGCTGAAGTCCATCGGCTCCGAGCAGCGCGATGCCTGCGTCGCGCTCGGCCTGCCGAGCCGGGTCAGCGTTCCCTATGTCATCCTGCCGCAGACGGTGATGCGCGCGGTGCCGACGCTGCTGTCCAACTGCGTCACCCTGTTCAAGGAAAGCGCGCTGGTCTCGGCGGTCGGCATGGCCGACCTGATGTACCAGGGGCAGATGATCGCCGACTCGACCGCCCGCCCGATCGAGATCCTCACCGCGACGGCGCTGATCTATTTCGTCATCGCCTTCTCGGTGACCCGCATCGTCACCTTCTACGAGCAGAGCTATCTCGCCCGGCTGCGTCTCTAGCCCGCGGCGGTCGGCGAGGGCGTCCGCGGCGGCGCGGCGTTGACGGCCTTCCATGTGTCGGTTATTCTCGACATATGGAATCAGAACAGGCTCTCCTCGCCTTCGCGGCGCTTGCCCAGTCGACGCGGCTCGACGTGTTCCGGCTATTGATCGCGCATGAGCCGGACGGCCTGCCGGCCGGGGACATCGCGCGGCACATGGCGGTGCCCCACAACACCATGTCGACGCATCTCGCGGTCCTCGCCCGCGCCGGGCTGATCGAAGCCGAGCGGCACAGCCGGTCGATCGTCTACCGCGCGAGGCTCGACGCGGTGCGGGAGCTCGCCTTCTACCTCGTCAAGGATTGCTGCGGCGGACGGCCGGAAATCTGCGCGCCGCTGGTCGCCGGGCTTTCGCCCTGCTGCACGCCCCGGAACGACGCTGCCAAGGAACGCGCCGATGGTTGACCGCATCGATAACGTGCTCTTCCTCTGCACCGGCAATTCCGCCCGCTCGATCATGGCCGAGAGCCTTCTCGGCAAGGACGGCGCGGGCCGCTTCCGCGCCTTCTCCGCCGGCAGCCAGCCGAAGGGCGCCGTCAATCCGCTCGCGCTGAAGGTGCTGCAGAGCTTCGACTATCCGGCCGAGGGCTTGCGCTCGAAGAGCTGGGAAGAGTTTGCGGGGCCTGACGCCCCGGTGATGGATTTCGTGTTCACCGTCTGCGACAACGCCGCCGGCGAGACCTGCCCGGTATGGCCGGGCCAGCCGATGACCGCGCATTGGGGCATCGAGGATCCCGCCGCGGTCGACGGCAACGACATCCAGAAGCAGGCCGCCTTCGTCGCCGCCTTCCGTCATCTCAGGAACCGGATTTCGGTCTTCGCGGCCTTGCCGGTCGCCAGCCTCGACAGGGTGTCGCTCCGGGCCAGGCTCATGGAGATCGGTCAATCCGAAGCGGCGACCTCGCCCCGAAACAGCGCGGCGTGAGGCAAGGCCATGGATGAGGTAAGGTCATGGATGTCGTCATCTATCACAACCCCGATTGCGGCACCTCGCGCAACACGCTGGCGCTGATCCGCAATGCCGGCGTCGAGCCGCATGTGATCGACTATCTGAAGACGCCGCCGTCGCGCGTCATGCTGGCCCGGCTGGTGGCGCGGATGGGGATCGCCGTCCGCGACCTCGTCCGCGAGAAGGGCACGCCCTATGCCGAGCTCGGCCTCGGCGATCCCGCTCTCACCGACGATCAGCTTCTCGATGCCATGCTGGCGCATCCGATCCTGATCAACCGCCCGATCGTCGTCAGCCCCAGGGGCGTGCGGCTGTGCCGGCCGTCCGAAGAGGTTCTCGACCTGCTGCCGCCGCAATCGGGCGCGTTCGCCAAGGAGGACGGCGAGCGCGTGGTGGACGAGCACGGCCGCCGCGTCGCGACGGCGTGAGGGAGAGCCATGTCCGCCTTTGAACGCTATCTCACCCTCTGGGTCGCCCTGTGCATCGTCGCCGGAATCGCGCTCGGGCACGTCATGCCGGGCGCGTTCCAGCTGGTTGGCGCCGCCGAGATCGCCAGGGTCAATCTGCCGGTCGCGGTGCTGATCTGGCTGATGGTGATCCCGATGCTGCTCAGGATCGACTTCGCCGCGCTCGGCGAGGTCGGCCGCCACTGGCGCGGCATCGGCGTGACGCTGTTCGTCAACTGGGCGGTGAAGCCGTTCTCGATGGCGCTGCTCGGCTGGCTGTTCGTCGGCTGGCTGTTCCGGCCGCTGCTGCCGGCCGACCAGATCGACAGCTACATCGCCGGGCTCATCATCCTCGCGGCGGCGCCGTGCACGGCGATGGTGTTCGTCTGGTCGAACCTGACCAGGGGCGAGCCGCATTTCACCCTGAGCCAGGTGGCGCTCAACGATGCGATCATGGTGGTGGCCTTTGCGCCGATCGTCGGCCTGCTGCTCGGGCTCTCGGCGATCACCGTGCCATGGGGCACGCTGGTGATGTCGGTGGTGCTGTACATCGTCATCCCGGTGATCGTCGCGCAGCTCCTGCGCCGCCGGCTGCTGGCGACCGGCGGACAGGCCGCGCTCGACCGGCTGCTGGGCCGGCTCGGCCCGGTCTCGCTGGTGGCGCTGCTGGCGACGCTGGTGCTGCTGTTCGGCTTCCAGGGCGGCGAGATCATCGCGCAGCCGCTGGTGATCGGGCTGCTCGCGGTGCCGATCCTGATCCAGGTCTATTTCAATGCCGGGCTGGCCTATATCCTCAACCGCATGGCGGGCGAGCAGCATTGCGTCGCCGGTCCCTCGGCGCTGATCGGCGCGTCGAATTTCTTCGAGCTGGCGGTAGCCGCCGCCATCAGCCTGTTCGGCTTCCATTCGGGGGCGGCGCTCGCCACCGTGGTCGGCGTGCTGATCGAAGTGCCGGTCATGCTCACCGTCGTCTGGATCGTCAACCGCTCCAGGGGCTGGTACGAGCGCCGCGACAAGCCCGCGGCCGCCGCGGAGGCAAGCCGCTGATGCCGGACGACCTGCCGAACGTCAGCGCCGACTGCCTCGACGTGCCGGCCATCGAGCGGCTGCGCGCGACGCCCTCGACGCATCCGCCGCGCCTCCTGCTGCTCTACGGGTCGCTGCGCGAGCGCTCCTACAGCCGGTTCCTGACGCTGGAGGCCGCGCGCCTGCTCAGGCATTTCGGCGCCGAAACCCGCGTCTTCGATCCGCATGGCCTGCCCTTGCCGGATGGCGCGGCGGCCGATCACCCGAAGGTGCAGGAATTGCGGGAGCTGTCGCTCTGGTCGGAAGGCCAGGTCTGGACCAGCCCGGAGCGGCACGGCGCGATGAGCGCGGTGATGAAGGCGCAGATCGACTGGATCCCGCTCTCGGTCGGCGCGGTGCGGCCGACGCAGGGCCGCACGCTGGCGGTCATGCAGGTGTCGGGCGGCTCGCAGAGCTTCAACGCCGTCAACCAGATGCGGGTGCTCGGCCGCTGGATGCGGATGGTGACCATCCCCAACCAGTCCTCCGTCGCCAAGGCTTACGAGGAGTTCGACGAGGCGGGACGGATGAAGCCGTCCGCCTATTACGACCGGGTGGTGGACGTGATGGAGGAACTGGTCAAGTTCACCCTTCTCACCCGCGACCTCTCCGCCTATCTCACCGACCGCTACAGCGAGCGCAAGGAAGCGGCCGACAAGCTGTCCGAGCGCGTGAGGCTGGCGGCGATCTGATTCAGTCGTCGTGCGCGAGGCCGGGGTGCGCGACGCCGGGCGCCTTGACCCGGCCGCGCCCCAGCGCCCCTGGCGCATATCCCATGATGCGCTTGAACGCCCGGCTGAAGGCTGCCTGCGACCCGTAGCCGAGCCGATGCGCGGCGGCCTCGATCGGCACGTGGTCCTGCGCGATCCATTGCGCCGCGAGCCGCATGCGCAGCTCGGTGAGGTAGCGCAGCGGCGTCACGCCGGTCACCGCGAGGAAGCGCTCGGCGAAGACCGAGCGGGAGCTGCCCATCTCGCCGGCCAGTTCGGCGACGGTCCAGTCGCGTCCGGGATCGCGATGCACCGCCGCGATGACGCGGCCGAGGCGAGGATCGCGCAGCGCCGCCACCCAGCCGGTCGCCGCGCCGCAGCCGCATTCCACCCAGGCCCGCACGATGAAGGCCGAGACCACTTCCGCCAGCCGGGCGAGAATGCCGGCGAAGCCGGCGCGGTCGCCGCGGGTCTCGCGCTCCATCGCCTCCAGCATCGGCAGGATCTCGGGGTAGCGGTCGAGCAGGGTCTCGACCGACATCACCGCCGGCATCAGCGCCACCAGCGGGTTCATGCTGCCGAACTCGAAGCCCATGCAGCCGCTGAAGATCAGCGCGTCCTCGCTGCGGCGGATGCCGTCGGCGCAGGCCTTGATGTCGCCGACGGTGCCGCAGAGCGGGGCGGCGTCGAAAGCCGTCACTTCCTGGCACGGCATGTCCGGCTCGGAGACGAGGTCGTGCAGGCCGCCATGCGGCAGCAGCACCGCCGATCCCGCCTCCAGCCTCTGCGCCGCCTCGCCCGGACGCCGCAGATGGACGGTGCCGCGCGCCACGAAATGGAACTGCGCCCAGCCTTCCTCGCCGCCGAAGCGCAGCCCGAACGGCGGCGAGATCTGGATGCGCCGATATCGCAGCCCGACCAGCCGCATGCCGGCGAGCAGTTCGCTTACCACGTCGGACGAGGCCGGCGCGGCGGGGTGCGAAGATGCGGTATAGGACGAATGATCAAGCATTTCGGACAGACTGTCATAGATCGTCCGGGGAATCCAGCCTAGCGTGGTGCAATGCAACATCACTCCCTTGAAAGGTTCGATGGATGACTGAATCGCTCACGCTCGACGAGGCGGCGCCTGCCGGGGCGGACGCGGCGCGCGAGGCGCCGGCCTGGGCCGCCGTCGGCTCGCTGACGCTGGGGGTGTTCGGGCTGGTGACGGCCGAATTCCTTCCGGCCAGCCTGCTCACCCCGATGGCGGCCGAGCTCGGCATCACCGAGGCCACCGCCGGCCAGGCGGTCACCGCCACCGCGCTGGTGGCGCTGGTCGCCAGCCTGCTGGTCGCCGCGGTGACGCGGAACATCGATCGGCGGCACCTGCTGATCGCGTTCTCGATCCTGCTGGTGGTCTCCAACCTGCTGGTCGCCTTCGCGCCGGGCCTGCCGGTGCTGATCGTCGGGCGCGTGCTGCTCGGCATCGCGCTGGGCGGCTTCTGGGCGATGTCGGCGGCGCTCGCCATGCGGCTGGTGCCGGAGGCGCTGGTGCCGCGCGCGCTGTCGATGATCTTCAGCGGCGTCTCGGCCGCGACCATCTTCGCCGCGCCGGTCGGCAGCTATCTCGGCCATCTGATCGGCTGGCGCAGCGTCTTCCTGCTGGCGGCGGTGCTCGGCCTCGTCACCATCGTCGCCCAGTTCGCCACGCTGCCGCGCATGGCGCCGACCGGGTCGGCGCGGCTGCGCACGCTGGTCGACGTGCTGCGCCGTCCCGGCATCGGCATCGGCATGTTCGCCGCCATGCTGGCCTTCGCCGGTCATTTCGCGGTCTTCACCTATATCCGGCCGTTCCTGGAGACGGTCACCGGCGTCGGCATCAGCGCGGTGTCGGGCATGCTGCTCGGCTTCGGCCTTGCCAATTTCGTCGGCACGCTGGTCGCCGGACCGCTGATCGAGCGCAGCCTGAAGGTCGCGCTGCTGGTGATGCCGCTGCTGATGGGCGCGCTCGGCATCGGCCTCGTCACGCTGCACGGCACGCCGATGGGGCATGCGGCGCTGATCGCGCTGTGGGGCTTCGCCTTCGGCGGCGTGCCGGTCGCCTGGTCCACCTGGCTCACCCGCACCGTGCCCGACCAGGCGGAGACCGCCGGCGGCCTGCTCGTCGCCGCCGTCCAGCTGGCGATCTCGGTCGGCGCGGCCGGCGGCGGCCTCGTCTTCGCGCTCGACGGGGCGGCGGGAGTGTTCTCCGCCGCCAGCCTGGTGTTGCTGATCGCCGCGTTCATCATCCTGATCGGGGTGCGCACGCGGCGGACGGCGATGGCCTGAGCCGGCGGCCGGGTTCTCCCCGGCCGGTGCCGCCTCCCCGGCCGTCATCGGGCCGGGGAGGCGGCGTCGTTCAGTCGAAGGCGCGGAAGCGCACGAGGCCGTCGCGCTCCAGCTGCGCGGTGATGGTGTCGCCCCAGCGCACATAGGCGTCGAGCCAGGCCCGGCGCTCCTCCAGCGTCGGCACCGGCGGCAGCGCCTCGTCCGGCAGCAGCGCCGGCTGGTCGAGGCCGGTGCGGTGCGGCAGGCCGGCCTCCACCCAGGCGTCGGTGCCGCCGTCGAGCGCCACCACGCGCCGCGCGGTGAGCTTGTCGAGCTCGGCGGCGGCGAGGGCGGCGAGCCGGCCGTCGGCCGAGGTGAGCACGATCGGCCCGGTGCCCGGCACATGGGCGAAGCTGGCGTCCAGGGTCGAGCGGCGGGCGACGAAGGAGCCGGGCAGGGTGTGGCGCGGGCGGAAATAGGGCGGGGCGGGCTCGAGATCCAGCACCACGGCGCCGTCGCGGATCAGGACTTCCACCTCCGCCGGCGTCACCTTCGCCACCACCGGGTCGCCGCCGGCAATGCGCGTGCGCGCCGGGCCGCTGTCCCTGAGCGCCGAAGCCGGCGCCGCATAGACGAACACGTTGTCGAAGCCGAGCTGGATCAGCCACGACGCCGTGAGCGTCGCGCGCACCGCGTCCTCGGCATCGACGAGCACGATCCCGCCCTCCCGCGTGCCGATGAAGCTGTCGGTGGTCTGCACCAATTGGCCGCCGGGCGCCGAGACGGCTCCCGGCACATGGCCGGCGAGATATTCGTCGGGAGAGCGCACGTCGAACAGATAGAGCGTGTCGAGGTCGCTCTGCGCCCGCAGCCTCGCCAGTTCCTCGGCGTCGATGCGCCGGACGCCGAAGCGCGCGGCGATCCGCTCCGCCGCCGCCCTGGCGCGGGCGAGGCCCTGCTCGCTCGGCGCGGGCAGCACGGCATAGGCGCCATGGGCGGGCTCCAGCCCGGCGAGGATCCAGGCCGCGGTGCCGTTCTCCAGCGAGACCACCGGGTTGGGGAAGCCGGCATTGATGAGCACCTGCGCGCCGAGTATCGCCCGCGTGCGGCCGGCGCAGTTGATCACCACCGGCGTGTCGGGGGAGGGGACGGCGTCGAAGATGCGGTAGATCAATTCCACGCCCGGCGCCGCCACGCCGCCGGGAATGCTGACATGCGCGTATTCCTCCAGCGGGCGGGTGTCGAACACCGCGAGGTCGCCGCCGGCCTCGATCCGCTGCCGCAGCTCGTCGACGCCGATCTTCGGCGTGTGGTAGCGGCGCTCGACGAATTCGCCGAGCGCCTTGCTGAGCGAATACTGGCCGGTGATCAGCTCGTAGCCGGCGGCGCCCCAGGCCTGCACCCCGCCCTCCAGCAGCCACACGTCGGAATAGCCCAGCGCGGCGAGGCGGCGCACGGCGCGGCGCCCGAGGCCGCCGCCATCGGCATCGCTCACCACCAGCCGGATGGCCTTGCGCGGCAGCAGCGGCTCGACCCTGAGCTCGATCTCGCTGAGCGGCAGCGGCACGGCGACGGAGATGTGCCCGGCCTCATACCGGCCGCCCTCGCGCACGTCGACGACGGCGATCTCCCGGCCGGTCTCCCGCGCGTCGCGCACCGCCGCGTGGAGAGCGGCCGGCGAAATGGCGACGACGGGCCGGGCATCGTCAGGCAGGGCATCGTCGGAGGGGGTGAATCCTTTCGCGGAGGAATGGACCGTCATCGTCGTCTCCTGGGTCGGAATCTGGGTCGAAATCCGGGTCGAAATCCGGGTCGATCGGGCAAGGTCGATCGGGCAGGGCGCCTCATGTTCGCGCCCTGGGGTTCAGCCTTCAGCCTAGGGAGAATCCGCGGGTGAGATTTCGCTCTTGGTCCCGCGATTTGGATGCGCCGGCTGAATTTGCCGAAGCAGAGAGAGGATTTTTCTCCGCCCGCCGGGGCAGGCTCGTGCCCATCGAAACCGGACCGGCGGGAGGCGCGTGCGTGAAACCATCAGCGATCGTGGAAGGGCTCCGGCGCCTCGCTCTGGGGACGGTGGTTCTCGCATGCGTGGCGGCGCCGGCGCCGATCTCCGCCGGGACCGATCCGGCGGCGCTGCGGATCGGCGTCGCCCACCTGCCGCCGTCGGCGGACATACCGGCGGCGCGGCTCTATACGCAGGACGGCTTCGAGCTCGATCTTGCCGCCGAGATCGGGCGCCGCCTCGGCCGCAAGGTGACGCTGGTCGAGCTTGGCCGCGAGGAGGGGGCCGCCGCGCTCGCCGCCGGCCGCATCGACGCGCTGGTGGCGCATGACGACGCCGGCGCGCCGGATGTCGCGGGCCTCGACATCGTGCCGAGCGGCTATCAATCGGGCCTGACGGTCGCCATGCGTTCGGACACCGACATCCGCTCGTGGGAGGCGCTCGCCGGCCGGCGCGTCTGCGTGGTGGCGTCCAACGAGCGCGCGCGCGTCCTCGCCCGGACCCTCGGGGCCGATCCCGTCATCCAGCCGGTGCCGGCGCTGGCACTGATGCGCGTGCGCACCGGCGAATGCGACGCCGCCATCCACGACGAGGCCGTGCTGCGGCGCCTTTTTGGAGAAGCCGAATGGACGAAGTTTTCCGCCACCCTGCCGCCGCGCGATCCGGCGCGCCTCGTGGTGGCGCTGCCGGCGGCGGCGAGCGCCGCGGTGTCGCGCGCGGCGCTGGCCCCGCTCGCCGAGCCGGCCTTCTGGGAGCGGCGCAGCCGGGAATGGGCAAGGAACGTCGCGCTCGAAGTCTATCTCGAACAGGACGCGCCGGACTGCCATTGATCGGCATCGCCGCCATGGTCCTCGCCTTCTTCCTCGCGCTCGCCGATCTCGGTCCCGGCCCGGCTCTGGCCCAGCCGGCGCCGGGGCGCTTCGCCCTCGCCACCCCGGACGGGCGGCGGCTCGACGAGGCCGAGCTGCGCGGCCGGCCCTATGTGATCTTCTTCGGCTTCACCCAATGCCCGGAAGTCTGTCCCACCGCGCTCTATGAATTGTCGTTGGTGCTGGCGGAGCTGGGGCCGCAGGCCGATGCGCTCAAGGTGCTGTTCGTCACCGTCGACCCGGACCGCGACACGGCCGAGCAGCTCGCCGCCTATCTCGGCGGCTTCGATCCGCGTATCGTCGGCCTGCGCGGCAGCGCCGGGGAGACCGCGGCGGCGGCCGGCGCCTTCAAGGCGACCTATCGTCGGGTGCCGCAGCCGAACGGCGACTACACGATGGAGCACACCGCGGTGCTGTTCCTGGTCGACCGGCAGGGCGAGATCGCCGACAGGGTGGATTATCGCGCCCCGCATGACGAGCAGGTGGCGAAGCTGCGGCGCCTGCTGGCATCGCCGTGAGCCGCACCGCGTATCGGCTGTGGGCCGTCGCCCTGCTGCTCGGCCTCGCGCTCGGCGTCGCGCTCGCCATGGCCCGGGGGGATGACGGGGATGACGGCGGCGCGCCGACCGAAGCCGCCGCGCTGCGCGCGCTCTATGCCCGCCCGCCGGCGCAATGGCCGCCGCCCGCGCTGGAGCCGGGTGTCGCCTTCGTCGAGATGGGCCTGCCGGCACCGCTGCCGGCGGCGGATCCGGCGCTCGCCCGGCTCGGCGCCCGGCTGTTCGAGGATCCCTCGCTGTCGGCCTCCGGCACCATGAGCTGCGCTAGCTGCCACCAGCCGGCGCACGGCTTCGCCGACGCCCGCCCCGAGCGGCCCGCCCGCGGCCTTGCCGGGCCGATGCGCGACGCGCCCTCGCTGCTGGGGGTCGGCCGCCGCCCGGCGCTCGGCTGGGACGGCGCCGGCACCTCGCTCGCCGCCCAGTCGCTGCGCCCGCTCACCCATCCCGACGAGATGGCCAATGCGGATCTCGCGACGGTGGCCGCGCGGGTGGCGAAACGAGAGGACCGCGCGTTCGGCGCTGCGGAGATCGGCGCGGCGCAGATCGGTGCTGCACTTGCCGCCTATGTCGAAGGGCTGGACGAGCCGACCCGGTTCGACGCCTTCCTCGGTGGCGATCATGGCCGCCTCGACGACGAGGAGATCCGCGGCCTGCACCTGTTCCGCACCAAGGCGGGCTGCGCCAATTGCCATTTCGGCCCGACGCTCACCGATGGCGGCATCCACAATCTCGGGCTCTCGGCCTTCGGCGAGCCGCGCGAGGATCTCGGACGCCATCGCGTCACCGGCCGCCCGGACGATGCCGGCCGGTTCCGCACGCCGAGCCTGCGCCATGTCGGGCGCACCGCGCCCTACATGCATGACGGCCTGTTCCCGACGCTGGAGGGCGTGGTGAATTTCTATGCGCGCGGCGGCGGCGAGGTGTGGGCGCGCAACGAGGCGGAGACGCGCCGGCCGCTCTACCGCGAGGCGGCGCGGCGCGACGGGCTGCTGCGCCCGCGCGAGCTCGATGCCGCCGAGCGTGCCGCGCTCGCCGCCTTTTTGCGGGCACTATAATATATTAAATTGATAGACTATTGACAATCGATCCCGGCAATGGCGACTTAGATGCCCGTCCGACCGGACACCGACCTTTCCGACGAGTGAAGCGCCATGAGCCACCGCCAGCTGTCCCTCAACCTGTTCGTCTATCCCGGCGGCCATCACGAGGCCGGCTGGCGCTACAAGGGCAGCGATGCCGGCGATCTGCTCGATATCGGCTTCTACCAGGACCTCGCCCGCCGCGCCGAGGCGGCGCGCTTCGACGCGCTGTTCTTCGCCGACGGCCCGGCGCTCGCCGACAATATCCGCTACGCCTCGCGCTTCCGCGTCGAGCCGATCACCTGGCTGTCCGCCATCGCGGCGGCGACCTCGCATATCGGGCTGATCGCCACCGCCTCGACCAGCTATTTCGAGCCCTACAACCTCGCCCGCCTGTTCGCCTCGCTCGATCATCTCAGCCATGGCCGCGCCGGCTGGAACATCGTCACCACCTCGGTGGCGCAGGCGGCGCAGAATTTCGGGCTCAGCGAGCACCCGGTCCATGCCGAGCGCTATGAGCGCGCCCGCGAATTCGTCGAGGTGGTCACCAAGCTGTGGGACAGCTGGGAGGACGACGCCGTGCTCGCCGATCCGGCGAGCGGCATCTTCGCCGACGATGCGAAGATCCACCCCATCGAGCATATCGGCCGGCATTTCCGGGTGAAGGGCGCGCTGAACACGCCGCGCTCCCCGCAGGGCCGGCCGGTCTACGTGCAGGCCGGCTCCTCCGAGGACGGGCGCTCCTTCGCCGCGCTCCATGCCGAGGCGATCTTCACCGCCCACCAGACGCTGGCGAGCGCGCAGGCCTTCTATGCCGACATCAAGCGCCGCGCCGCCGGTCTCGGCCGCCATCCCGACCATATCAAGGTGCTGCCGGGGCTGAGCCCCTTCATCGGCAGCACGCAACGGGAGGCCGACCTTCTGGAGGACGAGTTCAACGAACTGGTCCAGCCGGAATATTCGCTCGACCAGCTCAAGCGCATCATCGGCCTCGACCTGCGCGGCCACGACCTCGACGGTCCGTTCCCGCGCCACCTGCTGGACCTGAGGGGCCCGGCGGCCAGCGCCAGCCGCTTCCAGCTGGTGCTCGATATCGTCGACCGCGAGCAGCCGACCATTCGCCAGCTGATCAACCGGCTCGCCGGCGCGCGCGGCCATTTCGTCGTCGCCGGCACGCCGGAGCGCATCGCCGACGAAATCCAGCTGTGGTTCGAGGGCGGCGCGGCGGACGGCTTCAACATCATGCCGCCCTGGCTGCCGGGCGGCTTCGATGTGTTCGCCGACGAGGTGGTGCCGCTGCTGCGCGCGCGCGGCCTGTTCCGCAGCGAATATGCAGGCCCCACCCTGCGCGACCATTACGGCCTGCCGCGCCCGGAGAGCCGCTTCGCCGTCCGAGAGGGCGCCGGCCTGCGCGCCAGCGCCTGAGCGGGACCGCCATGCCGATCCACGACATGCCGATCCAGGATCTCCGCGCCATCACCATCGTCGGCGGCGGCTTTGCCGGTGCGGTGACGGCGCTGCGGCTCGTCGAGGCCGGCGGCGGCCCGTTCGACCTGACCATCGTCGAGCCCGCCGAACGGCTCGGCCGCGGCATCGCCTATGCCACCGACGATCCCGACCATGTCGTCAACGGCCTCGCCGGCGGCTTCGCGCTGCACCCGGACCGGCCGGGACATTTCCTCGGCTGGCTGGGCGCGCAGGTGCGGGCCGGCCGTTACACGCCGCCGGACGGCGTCGACCTTGCGCAGGTCTCGCCGCCGCGCGCCCTGTGCGGCGCCTATGTCGAGGAGGAGCTGAACCGGGCGGTGCGGCAGGCGGCGGGCCGCGTGCGCCTTGCGCATGTGCGCGACCGGGCGGTCGATTTCGACGGCGCGACGCTGACGCTCGCCTCCGGCGGCCGGCTGGCGGCGCGCCGGCTGGTCCTCGCCATCGGCCTGTTCCGCCGCGCGCCGCCGCTCGCCGTTCCGGCCGGGGGGCATCCCGCTTATGTGTCCGACCTGTTCGCGCCGGGGGCGCTGGACGGCGCGGAGCGGGCCTCGCACGTGCTGCTGCTCGGCGCCGGGCTCACCATGCTGGATGCGGTGATCGGCCTGGAGAAGCACGGCTTTCGCGGCGACTACACCGTGGTCTCGCGCAGCGGCCTCACCGTGGCGCCGCGCCGCGAGGCCGAGCCCTGGCCGGGCGAGCCTTGGCCGGGACCCCCCGAGAGCGCGGTCCTGCCGCGCGATGCCGCCGAAGTGCTGCGCTGGATCCAGCGCGAGCGGCGCGCCGTGCGTGCCGCCGGGCGCGACTGGCAAAGCCTGCCGCCGCTGTTCCGCCAGCGCACGCCGGCCATATGGGCGGGGCTCGACGACCGGGCGCGCCGGCGATTGCTGCGCCGGCTGCTGCCGTTCTGGAACCTCGCCATGCACCGCGCCGCGCCGGCCTCGCATGGCTTCCTCGACCGCGTGCGACGCGATGGGCGGCTGCGCAGCCTCGCCGGCACGGTGACGCGGCTGGAGCCGTACGGCGCCGCGCTGCGCGCCACCCTGCGGCCGAAGGGCGGATCCGCCACGGTCTCCATTGACGCCGATCTGGTGGTGAGCAGTCTCGGCTATGAATTCGACTGGACCCGCCTCGACGATCCGCTGGCCCGCAACCTGCTGCGGCGGGGGCTGGTCGCGCCGCATCCGGCCGGCATCGGCCTGCGGGCCGATGTCGATACGCTGGCGCTGATCGGTGCCGACGGGCGGGTGTCCGAGGCGCTGTTCGCCGTCGGCCATCCGCTGCGCGGGCAGGCATGGGAGGCGAGCTCGATCAACGAGCAACTGGCCCAGGCCGGCCGGCTCGCCGCCTTCCTCGCCGGCCCGGCCGTCCGGTCCATCGCCGCCCCAGCCGAGGCGGACCTTGCCGAGGCCGATCCTGCCGAGGCCGATCCTGCCGAAACGCAATTCGCCTGAACTCTTTCGGAGACAGAACCATGAACGAGATCACCAGCACGGCCCAGTTCCGCGACGCCGAGGCCACCTCGCCGCCGGCGGCGCTGGAGCGGCGCTACCGCGAGCCGGTGACGGAAGGCGATCTGCCGTGGAGCGGCACCGTCGCCACGCTGCTGAACCACCGTTCGGTGCGCGCCTTCACCGACGAGCCGCTCGCCGAGGGCACGCTGGAGGTGCTGGTGGCGGCGGCGCAATCGGCGCCGAGCTCGTCCAACGTGCAGGCCTGGAGCGTGGTGGCGGTGGAGGACAAGGCGCTGCGGGCCAGGCTGGCGCGGATCGCCGGCGGGCAGAAGCATATCGAGCGGGCCAGCCTGTTCCTGGTGTTCGTCGCCGACCTGTCGCGGGTGCAGCGGCTCGCCGAGCGCGAGGGGCTGAGCTCGGACGGCCTCGACTATACCGAGAGCTTCCTCATCGCCTCGCTCGACGCCGGCTTCGCGGCGCAGAACGCCTTGGCGGCGGCGGAATCGCTCGGCCTCGGCGCGGTCTATATCGGAGCGCTGCGCAACGATGCCGCCGCGGTCGCCGAGGCGCTGAAGCTGCCGCCGCGCGCCTATGCGGTGGTCGGCCTCGCCATCGGCCGGCCCGACCCGGCGGTGGCGACCGACGTGAAGCCGCGCATCCCGCAGGCGGCGATCCTGCACCGCGACGTCTATTCCACCGCCGGCGAGGACGAGGCGCTGGCTCGCGCGGACCAGCACGCGCTCGCCTTCCGCGCCGAGCAGGGGCTCGACGCCACGCCGTGGACGCGGCTCGCCCTGGAGCGGCTGCACGCGGTGGCGTCGCTGAAGGGGCGCCACGTGCTGCGCCGCCAGCTCGAGACGCTGGGCTTTCCGTTCCGGTGAGCGTGACCCGCCCCCCGCGTCCGCGTGGGCGAGGGGGCGGGGATGGCGGGAGGCGACGGGGGAGGGAACATGGACAAGATCGACCAGAAGATCCTTCGCATCCTGCAGGAGGATGCTTCCAAGCCGATCGCCGAGATCGCGCGGCTGGTGAACCTGTCGCAGACGCCGTGCTGGAACCGCATCCGCAAGATGGAGACCGAGGGCATCATCAAGGGCCGGGTGGCGCTGGTGGATTCGCGCAAGGTCGGCCTCGGTCTCACCGCCTTCGTGGCGGTGGAGGCGATCAACCACACCCGCGAATGGGCGGCCAATTTCCGCCGCCTGGTGCAGTCCATGCCGGAGGTGATGGAATCCTACCGCATGGCCGGCGACATCGACTATCTGCTGCGCGTCGTGGTGCCCGACATGCAGGCCTATGACGAGTTCTACAACCGCCTCATCGAGGGCGCCTCGCCCAAGAACGTGACGTCGCGCTTCTCCATGGAAGTGCTGTCCTCGCGCACCGTGCTGCCCTTCTAGCCGTCGCTGCTGCCTCCACTCCATTCGTGTCGAAACTCTACGGCATTTTCGAGGAGAGTGTGTCTCCGCTTTCGGTGATCTTGAGTATAAATTTCTGAAATCGCCGAACAGATTGGATGAAGCAACGTTCCCGTTCGTCATTCTCCTCCGTAACGTCGTGGCATCATTTCTATTGCGACGTTAAATGACGGGAGACGGACGTGGAAAACGGGTTGGGTTCAGCCGCGGACTTCAAGGGCGGCAAGATCTCACAAGGCCATTTCTTGCGAGGCGGCGCGCGCCTCGGCAAAGCGACGGTGCTGGCCGCGCTGGCGGCGGCGGCACTGGCCGTGCTGAGCCCGGCGGGGCCGGCGGCGGCGAAGGAGCCGCTGACCTTCATCAACCTGCAGCTCAATCCCTGGGCCGTGGTCGCCCAGGAGAAGGGGATCTTCAAGGAGGAATTCGACAAGATCGGCGTCAAGGAGGTCAACCTGATCGCCTCGGGCGCCGCCGAATTGTCCGGCGCCGAGTCGGCCGGCCTCAACCGCGGCTCCATCGCCATCGCCCAGCGCATGCTCTATCCCGCCACCGCCCATAAGGCGAACGGGCTCGACGCAGTGGTGGTGTGGGTGTCGGAAGCCTCCAACAAGTACCGCACGCCGCTGCTCGCCCGCGCCGACAACGACAAGGTCAACACCATCGCCGACATGGAGGGCAAGGTCTATGGCTCGAACCGCATCGGCTGCTCCTACACTTCGGTGTTCGAGTCCTTCGATTCCGCCGGCCTGCCGCTCGACACCCGCCTGAAGCAGGGCAAGATCCGCTACCAGGGCGTTGAGAACAACGGCGCGCGCAACGCCGCGCTGCTGAGCGGCGCGGTGGACGGCCTCGCCACCCATATCGGCAACAATTCCGGCGCCGCGCTCTATCTCTCCGGCAAGGTGAAGATCGTCGGCCGCACGGTGGAGAAGGGCGTCTACGAGAACGGCGCCGGCCGCGTCTCCTTCTTCGCCATGCGCGACTTCGCCGAGGCCTACCCGGAAGCGGTCCGCGCCTTCCTCATCTCCTATCGCCGCGCCACCGCGTGGATCCAGGACAATGTCGACGAGTCGGCGGAGATCATCTCCAGGGGCACCCGCGTGCCGGTGGAGATCGCCAAGTTCCAGATCGTCGATCCCTCGGGCTACGAGTTCATCAAGGGCGACACCTCCGCCGAGAACGTCCGCAAGGCCATCGGCGAGTTCCAGGACTGGTACATCGCCCATGGCGACGACGTCTTCGTCGACCGCAAGCTGAACCAGCAGCAGATCGCCGAATTCGTCGACGGCAAGTTCTTCAAGGGTGGCGAATACTCGATCTACTGACGAAAACCGGACCGCGCCGCGCCGAAGGCGGGATCCCCCGCCGGCGGCGCGGTGTCGGTGCCAGGGTCGCAGCTTCACGCGGCAGCTTGACGTACCGGCCCGCAGGACAAACGCATCATGACCGACGCAACCAACTCCACCTTCGCCGTCCGCACGCCCTTTCCCGGCGCGCGCACCCAGTCGCCCCACCGGCCGGCGTGGCGGCTCGCCTCCCGGCACACTATCGGCGCCATCCTGCCGCTCGGGCTGCTGGCGCTCTGGTCGCTGGCGACCTGGTTGGTCTGGGTGCCGCCGGTGTTCCTGCCCTCGCCGCTGGCGACGGTGGAAGCCTTCGCCGCCATGGTGACGCGCCAGTCCCTGCATGTGGACTTCCTGCGCTCGATCAACATCGTCAGCCAGGCCTTCGTCTACGGCTCCATCGCCGCGGTGGTGCTCGGCGTGGCGGCGGGGCTTTCCGCCAATGTGGAACGCTTCTTCGGCCCCACCTTCGACAGCATCCGCCATATTCCCGGCGTCGCCTGGCTGCCGCTCATCGTGCTGTGGCTCGGCCTCGGCGCCCCGGCGCAGATCCTGGTCATCGGCAAGTCGGTGTTCTTCCCGGTGTTCCTCAACACGCTGCAGGGCATCCGCAATGTCGAGAAGAGCCATATCGAGCTCGCCAAGGTGCTGACCCTCACCCGCTCGCAGCTCATCCGCCGGGTGATCCTGCCGAGCGCGGTGCCGAGCATCATGGTCAGCCTGCGCTACGCCGCCGGCGTCGCCTGGGCGCTGGTGGTCACCGCCGAGGGGCTGAGCGGGCAGGAGGGCCTCGGCTACCTGATCTTCCGCGCGCAGAACCTGCTCATGACCGACCAGCTCATCGTCTGCATGGTGATCATCGGCCTCGTCGGCTTCTTCATCGATCGCCTGATGCTGCTGCTGCAACGCTTCGTGCTGCGCTGGAAGCAGGGCTTCAACGGCTGAGACGCCGAGCAGCACCTTCTGTCTTTCCCTCTCCCCGTTGGGGAGAGGGAGGCTCCCACTTTCACAGGACACACCGCCATGACCATCGCCGTCGATCGCTCCATCGAGACCAACGCGACCCCGCTGCTGCGCGAGCTGCTCTACACGATCTGCCCGGTTCTGGTGGCGTCCAACGTGGCGCTGGAGCTCGGCTGGATCCATGACGAGCTCGCCCGCGTCGGCGCCCGGCCCACCTATCTGCGCTCGGCGACCTCCGACGTCGCCTGGCCGGCGCATTACAACCACGATTCCGACCGGCTGATCCGCGACGGCGGCAACAGCCCCGCCATCTGGTCGAAGGCCGACCTGCGGCCGACCGTGCTGCTCGGCCTCACCCAGGCGCAGCCGGCCGGCAAGGTCATCGTGCGCACCGATGCCGACATCCACCGCGTCGCCGACCTCAAGGGCCGCCGCCTCGGCCTCTACAAAAGTCAGCGCAACGACAAGATCGACCATCGCCGCGCCACCGGCGAGCACGGCATCCTCGCCGCGCTGGCGCTGCACGGGCTCGACCGTTCGGACGTCGAGATCGTCGACATCGAGGATGCCGACGCCCATGCCGAGAGCCTCGCCGACACCCCGGCCGGCATCTGGGCGCAGCGCCGCGCCACCCGACAGGACGAGCTGACGCTGGAAGCCCGCGCGCTGGAAGCCGGCACCGTCGACGCGATCTACGACTATTCCATCGGCGTCGACATCCGCCTCACCCAGACCGGGCGCTTCCGGGTCATCGAGGATCTCGACCGCTATCCCGACTGGACGCTGCGCATCGCCAATGCCCCGCGCACCATCACCGTCAGCCGGGAATTTGCGCAGGCCAACCGCGACGTGGTGGTGGCGTATCTGCGCGCCGCCATCCGCGCCGGCCGCTGGATCAACGCCCACCCGGAGGCGGCGGCGGACATCTTCTACCGCACCACCATCTATGCCGACCGCGACGCCATCGCCCGCGCGCTGCGCGATTACGACCTGGTGCCGAACCTGTCGGCGCAGAACCTCGCCGGCCTGCGCCTCGAGACCGATTTCCTGCGTGGCCACGGCTACATCAAGAACGATGTCGACGTGAACGAATGGGCGGATGCTTCCTATCTGGAAGAAGCCCATGCCTCGCTGCGCGCCGTCTGAGCCGGGAGGATCGTGATCATGGTCGACGTTCTCGAACGCCCCGTCGCCGCTTCCGCCGCTTCCGCCCCGCCCACGGTTGGCGCCCGCGAGGCCTGGTACACCATCTGCCCGACCTTCGTGGCCTCCAATGTCGCGCAGGAATTCGGCTGGATCGAGGAGGAACTGCGCGGGATCGGCGCCTCGCTGTCCTATCTGCGCTCGCTGCCGGTCGCCTTCGGCTATCTCCCGCATTTCAGCCATCGCTTCGAGCACCTGTTCCGCGACGGCGGCAACATCCCCTCGATCTGGGCCAAGGCCGACAATGTCGACACTACGCTGATCGGCCTCACCGAGGCCCGGCATGGCGGCACCATCGTGGTGCGCGCCGACGATCCGGCCCGCAGTGTCGCGGCGCTGAAGGGGCGGCGCGTCGGCCTGTCGAAGAGCGCCAACGCTGCCAAGGTCGACTGGTGGCGCGCCACTTCCGAGCAGGGCATCCTCAATGCGTTGCGGCTGGCCGGCCTGTCGCGCGGCGAGGTCGAGATTGTCGACATCGCCAATGAGGACCGGGGCTTCGGCGAGGCCGCGCGTCCCTCGGCCCTGTGGGCGCAGCGGCGCGGCGACCTCGTCTTCACCCCGGAGGCGCGGGTGCTGGAAGAAGGCGAGGTCGACGCCATCTTCGCCAGCCACGGCCGCGCGCTGGGGCTGGAGCGTACCGGCCGGTTCAAGCAGGTGGAGGACTTCTCCCGCCACCCGGACTGGACGCTGCAAGTGTCCAACAGCCCCTATGCGCTGACGGTGAACACCGATTTCGCGCAGGCGAACCGCGACATCGTCGTCGCCTTCCTGCGGGCGTCGGTGCGTGCCGCGCGCTGGCTGGATGCCAATCGCGCCGCCGGGGCGGCGATCCTGCACCGCGTCACCTACCATCCGCGCGTCGCGGACACCGCCGCCGCCATTGCCGGCACCGACTTCCTGCCGACGCTGTCGGACCGCAAGCTCGCCGGCATCGACCTGCAGAAGCGCTTCCTGCTCGACCACGGCTATATCAGCCGCGATTTCGACAGCCGCGGCTGGGCCGACGCCTCCTATCTCGACGAAGCGCTGGAGTCCCTTTCCTCATGACCGCACCCGGCAACCTCGAAATCCGCGACGTCGAGAAGCATTACGACGTCGACGGGCGCCAGCTGAAGATCCTCGACCATATCGACATCGACGTCGCCAATGGCGAGTTCGTCACCATTGTCGGGCCGAGCGGCTGCGGCAAATCCACCATCCTGCGGCTGATCGTCGGGCTCGACGACGACTATTCCGGGGTGATCCGCCTGCATGGCGAGCCGATCCGCGGCACCAGCCTCAAACGCGGCATCGTGTTCCAGGACCATCGGCTGCTGCCCTGGCTGAACCTGGAGGAGAATATCGGCCTCAGCCTGGAGAATTCCGGCTGGAGCGGCGAGGAGAAGAAGCGCACCATCGCCGAGCACATCGCGCTGGTCGGGCTGCGCGGCTTCGAGAAGGTCTACCCCTACCAGCTGTCCGGCGGCATGGCGCAGCGCGCCGCCATCGCCCGCGGCCTGGTCAGCCGGCCGGAGATCCTGCTGCTCGACGAGCCGCTCGGCGCCCTCGACGCGCTGACGAGGCTGCGCCTCCAGGAGGAACTGCTCAGCATCTGGCGGATCGAGCGGACCACCATGATCCTCGTCACCCATGACGTCGACGAGGCGATCTATCTCAGCGACCGGATCCTGGTGATGACCGCCAATCCCGGCCGCATCGTCGAGGAGATCGCCGTCGACCTCCCCCATCCGCGCGACCGCGGCAGCGCCGCCTTCGCCGCCATCAAGCGGGACATCCTGCGTGAGATGGGCGACTATGCGGTGCCGAGGCAGGCGGCATGAGCCGGCGGACGATTCTGGGCTCCGATCGGGCTCATCGTACACCTCACTGCACTGCCGTCGGGACGGGTCGGCGGGCATTCTTGCGGGGCGCGGTGCTGGCCCTGGCGCTCGGCACCGTGTCCGTGGCGGAGGCGGTCGACACCCCGCCCTCCGACGCCCTGCCGGACCTCGCCCCGATCCGGGCGCTGATCTATTCCGGCGATTACGAGAAGGCCACGGTCGAATTGCAGGAACTCGCGACCAGGGTGCGTCATGCAGATGTCTTCAACCTTCTGGGCTTCAGCCTGCGCAACCTGAAGCGTTATGACGAGGCCGACCGCTGGTATCGCGAGGCGCTCTACTTCGATCCCACGCATCGTCAGGCCATCGAATATCAGGGCGAGCTGTTCATTGCGACCGGACGTCTCGACAAGGCGAAGGAAAACATCGTCACGCTGAAGATATTCTGCTCCACCGGCTGCCCGGAACTCGACAAGCTGCGCGCGGCCTATGCCGGAGCCGGCGGCGTCGGGGCGCCTTGATCGCTCGCCGATCCCGGCAAAAGCCGCGGCTGCCACCGGAGAGTCTGGAAGTGTCGATCGATATGATTATGGCCGGCCGGTTGCGGCGGCGTGAACGAGGGAGGATGGATATCGGCAACTGCGCCGGAGACATGTTCGCAAATGACTGACCGCCCACGCCTCGTTGCTCTGAATGAACTCGCCGCGCTGGTGGAGCGCCACTCTGCGTCGCGCCGGATATTGGTTGCGGTGGTCGGAGCGCCGGGGTCGGGAAAGTCGACGCTTGTCAAGCACTTGGCGCGCGCGCTCGATGCCGGCGCGTCCGGCAGCGCCGCCATCGTCCCCATGGACGGCTTCCATTTCGACGATGCGGTGCTGGAGGCGCGCGGCCTGCGCGCCCGCAAGGGGGCACCTGACACGTTCGACGTCGCCGGGCTGCGACACATGCTGCAGCGGCTCAAGGCGAACGAGGACGAGATCGCGGTGCCGATCTTCGACCGCGATCTGGAAATCGCTCGCGCCGGTGCGCGGATCGTGCCGCCGTCCGTCCGCTACGTGATCGTCGAAGGCAATTACCTGCTGCTCGACCAGGCTCCCTGGTCGAGCCTGCGCGAGATTTTCGACATGTCGGTGATGCTGGATGTCGATGAGAGCCTGTTGCGCCAACGCCTCGTCGAGCGCTGGCAATCCCATGGACTGCCGCAGGACACCGTCATCCGCAAGGTCGAGGCCAATGATCTGCCGAACGGAAGGCTGGTTCGCGAGCGGAGCGTGACGGCCGATTTCGTCGTGCCGGGCTAGGGCCAGGGTTCGGCGCCCATTGAACGGGCGTGTCCCTACCTGTGATGGGCACGTCTCCACGCCGCCGGTGTCATCCCGGTGAACTGGCGGAAGGCGCGCGTGAAATGGGCCTGGTCGGCGAAGCCGGAGCAGACGGCGATCTGTATGAGCGGCAGCTCCGGGTCGGAGAGCATGTCCTGAACCCGCTTCATCCTCGCCCTCATATGCCATTGATAGGGCGGCACACCCGTCGCGGCCTTGAAGGCATGGCTGAAATAGGAAGCCGACAATCCCACCAGCTCGGCGAGTTCCTGCAGCGTGATGCTGCGCAGGCAATTATTCTCGATGAATTCCGTCACGCGGCGCAATTGCCATGACGCGAGCGCGGTGCGCTTGCGTTCCGGTCGCCCGCCCGAGCGCAGGAACTCGATGAAGAGGCCGGTCGTCAGGCTGTCGCCGTAGAGTTCGTGGAACGCCGCGGGACTTGCGCATTCCGCTGCGATCAGATTGGCAAAATTCAGCATCCGCTCATTGGTGAACATCAGCCGCGGCGTCTCGAACGACTCGCGGGAAAAATCGTCGGCGAGCCGCTCGCGCAACGTCTCCATATCGAAGTGGAGATCGAGATGGCGGATATAGGTCGGCCGCTCGAAGCGCGACCACAGCGGCACGCCGGCCGGGATGAAGCTGATCTGGCGCGGCGCGTGGCGCTTGGGCAGGGCGGCGCGGCTGGCCGACAGCAGCAGTTCGATGTCGCCGCCCGCCTGATCCAGAAGTACGAAAAGCCGGGGATGTTCGGAAACATATTCTCCCCGTGCGCCATCGGCGCCCTCGGCCTCCCACAACTCCGCCAGCACCCCGCTCCAGGAGCCGCGATGGCCGTTCCCGATGACGGAAATGCCCTCGCGCCGGGATTTCATGTTTGGCGAGAACCTTTCCGCCATTCACCAGTCTCCGCATCAGGCGCACGTGCCGCCTATTGCCTATTGCGGCTCCTGTGCCTCACGCCCCGAAAGGCTAGAGGCCATGCTCCGCAAATGACCAAAAATGTCCTATCCCTGACAAGAATGAACAATCATCCAGGAAAATCAATTGTTAGTTGATGTATCGTGCATTGTTGGGAGTTCTCGATCTCTGCTATTTCGAATATTTCCTAAGTACGATGCAGCCACCCCGCTTAATTGGAATGATTGCAATGTATGGGAAGCGTCTGAATTCTATTCTTCTAGGTGGCGCCATGGCGGTGATGCTTCCCTATTCCGGCGTCGCCCTTGCCCAGCAAACGCAGTCCTCTCAGTCCGGGACGATCGAGCTCGACGCCGTTCAGGTTCAGGGGGAGCAGGAAACCGGCACCGGCCCGGTCGACGGCTATGTCGCAACCCAGACCACCACCGGCATGAAGACCGACGTGCCGATCACCGCCATCCCGCAGTCGGTCTCGGTCATCGGTCGCGATGAAATCGACGACCGCAAGGCGCTGAAGCTCGACGAGGCGCTGCGCTACACCGCCGGCGTGTTCGCGGCGCCCTATGGGCCGGACCCGGACACCGACTGGTTCTACATTCGCGGCTTCAACGCCACCCAGTCCGGCGTGTTCCTCGATAATCTCTCGCTCGCCAGCTACGCCTTCGGCGGCTTCCAGATCGACCCGTTCATGCTGGAGCGCATCGAAGTGCTCAAGGGCCCGTCCTCGGTGCTGTATGGCGGATCGAGCCCCGGCGGCCTGGTCAACATGATCAGCAAGCGCCCGGTCGACGCGCGATTCGGCTATGCCGAGGTGGGCGTCAACAATTTCGGCAACGCCTATTTCTCGTTCGATATAAACGATGTGTTCGGCGGCCTCGTCGGCGGCGCGACCAACCCGGCCATCATCGGCAAGGCCGCGCCCATCGCGGTCGGCGGCGATCCGGTCTGGGCCTATCGCGTCACCGGCCGCATCGCCGGCGGTGACTATTACACCGACTATGGCGAGGATTTCCGCGGCACCATCATGCCGCAGATCACCTACCGGCCGTCCGAGCAGACCAAGATCAACGTCTACACGCAGTTCTCGGCGCTGGATCAGACCCATGTCGGCGGCGGCTTCCTGCCCTATGTCGGTACCGTGGTGCCGGCGAGCTTCGGCAAGATCTCCCGCGACGCCTTCTTCGGCGAGCCGGATCTCGACAATGGCCGCTCGACGCAGGTTCTCGTCGGCTACGAGTTCGAGCACCAGTTCGAGAACGACTGGACCTTCAAGTCGGCCTCCCGCTACGGCTACCTGAACAAGCACGAGATCGGGCCGTATCCCTATGGCTACTATCCCGGCCCCTTCGGCTTCGGCGGCGGCGAGACGCCGGTCGCCCCCGACAACCTGCTCTACCGCATCGGGTTCGAGGGCACGAGCCACGTCGATTCGTTCGCGACCGACAATAATTTCAGCAGGAAGTTCTCCACCGGCCCGATCGACCACGACGTCGTCGCCGGCGCCGACTACACCCTGTACAGGCTGTCGAACCTCCAGGCATCGGGCGGAGGCACGCCGATCAGCGCCACCGACCCGGTCTATGGCGTCCCGCAGGGCGAAACCTTCGTCTATCTCGACCAGGAACTGACCCAGCAGCAGCTCGGGGGCTATCTGCAGGACCAGATGCGCTTCGGCGATGGCTGGATCCTCACGTTGAACGGTCGCTACGATTACCTGAACGTCAAATCCGACAGCCCGGCGACCTTGCCGTTCTCACCCAATTACAAGTCGAACGACTCGGCCTGGACCGGTCGCGCCGGCCTCGGCTACGAGTTCGACAATGGGGTGACGCCCTATGTCAGCGTGTCGAGCTTCTTCAACCCGGTGGTCGGCGTCAGCGCCCTTACCAATCAGGGCCTGAAGCCCGAAGAAGGCTACCAGTACGAGGCGGGCATCAAATACGAGCCCGCCTTCATGGATGCCCTGATCACCGCTTCGGTGTTCCAGATCTACCGCCAGAACGTGCTGGTCAGCGATCCGCTGCCACCCTTCATCAGCCAGCAGCTCGGCGAAGTTCGCACCAACGGTTTCGAGATCGAAGGCAAGGCCAACATCACCAGGAATTTCCGCATCCTGGGCAGCGTCACCGTGCTCGACCAGGAAATCACCGACGACCTCGACCCGGAACTGATCGGCAATGCGCCGATGACGGTGCCGGATGTGCTGGCCTCGGCCTGGGCCGACTATAAGTTCGACACGGGCCCTCTCGCCGGCGTCAGCTTCGGCGTGGGCATCCGCTATATCGGCTCGTCCTGGGTCGACAACCTCAACACGCTCGAAGTGCCCGACGTCACGCTGTTCGATGCCGCCATCCGCTACGAGCAGGAAACATGGGGCGTCGCCCTCAACGCCAGCAACCTGTTCGACGAGGTCTATGTCTCCGCCTGCCAGGGCGTCTCGACGTGCGGCTATGGCGACGCCCGCACCATCACGCTCTCCGCCCATTACAAGTGGTAACACCGGCCGGCCGGCTTCGTGCCGGCCGGCCCCAACCTGATCTGCCGCATGCATATGCAAGACGACGTGCCCCTCTACCAGCTCGACGGCATCACCTATGCCGTGCCGGGGCGCGAGATTTTGGCGCCGCTCAGCCTGACGCTTCAGGCCGGGCGGATCTACGGGCTGGTCGGGCCGAACGGCTCCGGCAAGAGCACCCTCATGCGCATCCTCGCCCGGCAATTGCCGCCGGCCGACGGCAGGGTGCGCTTCGCCGGCAAGCCCCTGGCCGGCTGGAGCGAGCGCGCATTCGCCCGCAACGTCGCCTTCATGCCGCAGTTCACCCCGGCTGCCGACGGCATGAACGTGCGTGAGCTGGTGGCGCTGGGCCGTTATCCCTGGCACGGCATGCTCGGCCGCTTCACCCATGACGATGCCGACAAGGTCGAGGCTGCGATCCGCCGCACCGGGCTGGAGTCGCTGGCGAACCGCATCGTCGACAGCCTTTCCGGCGGCGAGCGCCAGCGCGTCTGGCTCGCCCTGATGCTGGCGCAGGATCCGCGCTGCCTGCTGCTGGACGAGCCGACCTCGGCGCTCGACATCGCCCACCAGCACGACATCCTCAATCTGGTCCGCGATCTCGCGCGCGAGAGCGGCATCGCCGTCGTCGTGGTTCTGCACGACATAAATCTGGCGGTGCGCACCTGCGACGAGATCATCGCGCTGCGCGGCGGCCGCGTCATCGCCCATGCGCGCTCGCACGAGATCATGAGCCCCGAAATGCTGACCGGCATTTACGGCCTGCCGATGGGCATCTTCAACCACCCCGCCAGCGGCGAGCCGATCGGCTACGTCGCGTGAGTGCGTCTCCGCCGTTCTGGACCCGCCGGCGGCTTCTGGCGATGGGGGCCGGCCTCGCGGCCACCCGCGCATTGCCGGCCGTCGCCGCCGTCCCGACCCGTACCGCCACGCTGGACTGGGCCATCCTGGAGACCCTGCTCGCGCTCGGCAACGTCCCGGTCGCGGCGACCGAACTGCTGCAGTTCCGCGAGGTCGTGGTCGAGCCCCCCGTGCCCGCATCCGTCGCCGATCTCGGCCTGCGCGGGCTGGCGAATTTCGAGACGCTGCTGCTGGCGCGGCCCGACATCATCTTCAATTCGAATTTCTACGCCCAGTCGAACGATCGCCTCGCGCGCATTGCGCCCGTCGAGGAGTTCACCGTCTTCGCGCCCGGCACGTCGCCTTATGGCCCGGTTCTGGAGATGACCCGTGCCATCGGCAGGCGCCTCGGACGCGACGCGCAGGCGGAGGCGCTGATCGCCGACACCGACGCGCTGTTCGCCAGATTGCGCGCGCGGCTGGGCGCCGGCGACGGCCGGGCGGTGCTGCCGATCAATCTCGGTGACAGCCGGCATTTCCGTACTTTCGGCTTCGACAGCATCTTCGGGCAGGCGGTCGAGAAGCTCGGCCTGAAGAACGCCTGGGACCGGCCGACCAGCTATTCCGCCGCCGCACCCATCGGCATCGAGACGCTGGCGCGCTATGAGGAGGCTTGGATCGTCATCGTCGCCCCGGTGCCGCCGGAGGCCGTGCCGGTGCTGGAGCGCGGCGCGTTCTGGAAGGCGCTGCCCGCGGTGCGTGCCGGCCGCGTGCTGATGCTGCCTTCCGCCAACCCGTTCGGCGCTCTGCCCGCGGCCGCCCGCCTCGCCCGCCTGCTGGTCAACGCCTTGCCTTATGCTGCCAAGGGCAATTCCGGTGACTGACGCACGCGGCAACAGGCTCTGGGCCGCACTCGGCCTGATGGCGGCGCTCGCCATCGGCACGGTGGCGGCGACGCGCCCGTCCGTCCCCGGCCTCGACGACATCCTGCTATGGCACGCGACACTGCCGCGCGCCGCGACGGCGCTGTTTGCCGGTGCCGCGCTCGGCCTGTCGGGCGCGCTGCTCCAGCGCGTGTTGCGCAATCCCATCGCCGATCCCTCGACGCTCGGCATCGCCTCGGGTGCGCAGCTGGCGCTGACCCTCGCCATCGCCTTCGCCCCGTCCCTCGTTGAAGCCTCGCGCGAGGGCGTGGCGCTGGCCGGCGGCACGGGCGCGGCCCTCCTCGTGCTGGCGCTCGGCTGGCGGCGTGGACTCGATCCCGTCACCGTCGTGCTCGCCGGCATGATGATCTCGCTGACCGCCGGCGCACTCGGCGCCGCGCTCATCCTCGCCAGGGGCGAGTATGTCATGTCGCTGTTCATCTGGGGCGCCGGTGCGCTGAACCAGCAGAACTGGGACGCCGCGACCACCATCGGGACGAGGCTGGGGGTCGGCGTGTTCGCCACCCTCCTGCTGATGCGTCCCCTCGCCATTCTCGGGCTGGACGATGCAGGCGCCCGCAGCCTCGGCATCGGTCTTCTCGCTACTCGGGTCGCGGTCGTCGCGGTCGCGGTCTGGCTGGCGGCCACCGTTACGGCCGAGGTCGGCATCGTCGGCTTCGTCGGCCTCGCCGCTCCGGCCTTCGCCCGGCTGGCGGGCGCACGCACGTCGCGGCAGATCGTTGTCGTCGCGCCTTTCATCGGCGCCATCGTGCTGTCGCTGGCGGACAGCACGGTGCAGCTGGCGGGCTCGGGCTTTGCCGATCTCGCACCCACGGGCGCGGCCACCGCACTGCTCGGCGGGCCGCTGCTGCTCTATTTGCTGCCCCGCGTCCACGGCACGGATCGCGCCCGCCACGCGCTGCGTGCGCCCAATACCGTCAGGCGGCGCCATCCCGGCCGGGCGCTGGCGGTGCTCGCCGTCCTCTGCATCGCGCTGGGCGTTTTTGCGCTGGCGGCGGGCCGCTCCTTCGAGGGCTGGCACATCGCCACCGGCGCGCTGTTCGACGAACTGCTGCCGTTCCGCGGGCCGCGCCTGACCGCGGCGGCAGCGGCCGGGGCGATGCTGGCGGCTGCCGGGACGCTGATGCAGCGCATGACCGGCAACCCGATGGCGAGCCCGGAAGTGCTCGGAGTAAGCGCCGGCGGCGGGGTCGGGCTTGCCGTCGTCCTGCTGACCCTTGGGGCCTCCAGCCCCTCGATGCTGCTGGCAGGCATGGCGGCCGGGGCGCTTGTGGTGCTGCTCGCCATGCTAGCGATTTCCGCCCGCTCCGGCCTCGGCCCGGAGCGGCTCTTGCTGGCCGGCATCGCCATGGGGTCGTTATGCATGGCCATCCTCACCACCGTGCTGGCGAGCGGTGGCATCTCCGCCTACCTGCTGCTGGTCTGGATGTCGGGCTCGACCAACCGCGTCGGCCCGTTCGAGGCGTGGACGGCAGCGATCTCCGCCATCGTGCTCATCGTGCCGCTTTTTCTGTTCGGCCGCTGGCTGGACATATTGCCGCTCGGCATGGATGCGAGCCGCGGCATCGGCGTCCCCGCCCGCCGCGCCCGCATCGTGCTGGCGCTGTTCGCCGCCGCATTGTCGGCCATGGCCTCGTTCGTGGTGGGCCCGCTGAGCCTCGTCGGCCTCATAGGTCCTCACCTGGCCCGACTTCTGGGCTTTACGAGGGGGATCGGCCAGCTGGCTGCCGCCATCCTCATCGGCGCCGCGCTGCTGATTCTGGCGGACTGGCTGTCGCGCGTCGTGGTGTTCCCCTATCAGGTGCCGGTCGGCCTGTTCGCGGCGCTGATCGGCGGCCCCTATCTCATCTGGCTGCTGAGGCGCGGAGACGAGCAACGTGACTGAACCCATGCTCACCGCCGAGACCCGCATCGAACTGCCCGATCCCCGCGCCATGCTGGACATGCTGTGCCGGCATTTCGGGGAGCATGGCACCGTCACGCTCAGCGACAATGGCGGGCGCATCGAGAACCAGTTCGGCTTTGCCGCGCTGGAACTGGTGCCCGGCGCCCTGCATGTGCGCGCCGGCGGCCTCGACGATACCGCGCTCTATGTGGTCAAGAGTGCCATCGCCGACCATCTCGTGATGTTCGCTCCCGGCAAAGCGCTCTCCTTCGTCTGGTCGGGCGAGGCGACTGCCGCCATTCCGTTCTTCCGCGAAATGGTGATTGTCGGTTCGCGCTCCGTCACGCCGGGCATGCGGCGCGTGACGCTCAAGGGGGCCGACATCGCGCATTTCGACAGGGATGACGGCCTGCATGTGCGCGTGCTGATCCCACCGGTCGGCCGCGTGCCAATATGGCCGCACGCCGCCCCGGATGGGCGCACCGTCTGGCCGAAGGGCGAGGACGCCCTGACCTGCCGCGTCTATACCATCCGCGCTATCGACCGCGAGGCCGGCACGCTCGATATCGACGTCGTATTGCACGAGGGGACGTCCACCCCCGGCGCGGATTGGGCGCGCCTCGCGTCGCCCGGCGATGCCGTGGGCTTGCTCGGTCCCGGCGGGGCCGGCATTCAGCCGGCGAGTTGGTATCTCTTCGCCGGCGACGAGACGGCACTTCCGGCCATCGCCCGCATGGCGGCGGCGCTTCCCGCCGACGCACACGCCGTCATCCGCCTCGAAGTCGCGAGCGAGAGCGAACGCCAGCCTCTGTATTCGACCGCGCGGCTCGATCTCCGATGGCTGCATCGCGACGGCGCGGCGCCCGGCACGACGACCTTGCTTGATGAAGCCGTGAGGGCTGTCGATTGGCCTGCGGCCTGCGACGACGCCTTCGTGTGGGCCGGTTGCGAACAAAAGACGGCGCGCGCCCTGCGCGGATACGTCATGAAGGAACGGGGCTTTCCTAAAAGCCGTTGCCTGATCGCCGCTTACTGGCGTCTGGGCCATCAGGGTGTCGACCTCGGCGACTGACGCCGCATCGGCGATCGAGCCCGCCGTCAAGCCGTCCGGCATCGACCGTCCGCTGTTTCCTGGGCGGCGGCACCTTCGGCGCGTCGGCTCAGTTCGGCACCGCGGCGATCATATAGTCATGGCCATGGCTCAGCCCGTCACGCGTGGCCAGAAGCTGCGTCGCTCGGACGGACAGGCCGTCCATCCGAACGGTCAAGGCCCTGGCGGTATCGTCGTCGATCAGGGCGATCAACTGCCGGATATCCTGCAATTGCCGATCCACCCATTTGATGTCGTAGCGGGTCGGGAAGCGGCGGGCGAAGACGATGCGAAGCCCGACCTGTTCCAGCCTTTGCATGACCCATTCGGCCGGATATTCCCGATAGGGAAGTACGCCGGCCAAAAGGGCACAGGCATCCCTGAGCCGGCCGATCGCCTGTACCAGCAGGCCAGCCTCGTCGTCGGCCTTGCCAAAGATATAAGGGTCGACCCCGATCACATAGATCCGGCCGCCGACCAGCGGCCGCAACCGCGCGAAGAGCTCGCTCTGGAAGTAGGGGGCGTATCCTTCGACGGCACCCAGCAGATATTCGGCCAGAACCGTATCGTATCGTTCGCCGGCGAGAAGCGCCGCGTCCTGCCAGTTGCCCAAAACGGCCCGGTCCTGCGGCCTCCGCCTTGCCGAGACAGCCTCCTCGGTGAGGCGCAGATGCTCGGGATCGGCGCTGACGAGAGTCCATTTCGAGGATGGTAGGCCGCTCATCCATGAGGCGGATCGCACGCCTGTCCCGGCGTCCAGCATGGAGCCCCAGGGCGTGCTGCCCTGAACCTGCTCGATGATGCCGAACATATCGAGCCTCTGCGGTGCGGGCATCGCTGGGGTTTGCATGCTTTGGTTCCGAGCCGATCGAGCAACTTATGGCCGGTTCAATAAGGGCGAGGCATCGATCCGCATAAGGTTTATTGCAAGACGCATGAATTATTCGCCGGAATCCCGGCGGCCCCGGCCTGACGGCATTCTGCGCATCGTCCGGGAGGCCCATGTCGCCCGCCCGCGCGTCCGCCATTCTGTTGGCAGGCATTCGATGCGGCGAGGGTGGCGTGCGAGCGAAACCATGCGCCGCGAGCCCGTCGCGCATGGCCGGCTCAAGCTGACGGGAGATTCCGTGATCCGATTAATCGACGGATGCCAGGGAGCGAAGCACGTCAGTGGCGCTCAGGCAGGGCAGAAGAAAATGGCCGGCAACATGCCGGCCATTCATCTCGTTCAGATCACGCCTTGAAATCCTCGAGCCGGAACGGCAGCGACCGCAGCCGCTGGCCGGTGGCATCGAAGATGGCGTTGGACAGCGCCGGGGCGACGCCCGGTACGCCCGGTTCACCGATACCGGTCGGCGCGTTGGCGGAGGGCAGGATATGCACCTCCACCTTCGGCATCTCCGACATGCGCAGTGGGATGTAGCTGTCGAAATTGGCCTGTTCCACAACGCCCTTGTCCAGGGTGATCTCGTCGTGCAGCGCCGCCCCGAGCCCGAAGCCGACGCCCCCCTCGACCTGGGCGACGATCACGTCCGGGTTGACGGCGATGCCGCAATCGACCGCGCACACTACCTTGTCGACCTTGATCTGGCCGTTCACCACCGAGACGTCGATCACGCTGCCGACCACGGTGTTGAAGCTCTCGTGCAGCGCAAGGCCGCGGCCTTTGCCGGTGCCGGGCTTGGTGCCCCAGTTCGCCTTCTCGGCAAGCAGCTTCAGCACGGCGGTGTGGCGCGGCCGGTCCTTGAGCAGTTCGAGCCGGAACTCGACCGGGTCGCGGCCGGCGGCGCGGGCCAGCTCGTCGACCGTCACCTCGACCACGTGGGCGGTGTGGGTGTGGCCGACCGAACGCCACCAGAGGGTGGGCACCTTCACCTCAGGCGAATGCAGTTCCACCATGAAGTTGCCGATGTCGTAATTGGTGTCGGCCGCGCCCTCCACCGAGGTGCCGTCGACGCCCTCCTTCACCGCGAAGGCTTCGAACGGCGTGCCGATCATGAAGGACTGGCCGACGATGCGCTGCTCCCAGCCGGCGATCTTGCCCTCCGCGGTCACGCCGGCGCGGACCTTGTGGTAGAACATCGGCCGGTAGTAGCCGCCCTTGATGTCGTCTTCGCGGGTCCAGACCAGGTGTACCGGGGCCCGGCCGTCGATGGCCTTGAGGATGGTGGCGGCCTCGGCGACATAGTCGGCGGCGGTGTTGGCCCGCCGGCCGAAGGAACCGCCGGCCCACAGGGTCTCGATCTTCACCTGTTCGGGCTTGAGGCCCATGATGCCGGCGGTGACCGCCTGTTCGATGGTCTGGAACTGCGAGCCGGTCCAGATGGTGACGCCGTCGCCGGTCTTCTCGATCACGCAGTTCAGCGGCTCCATCGGAGCATGGGCGAGGTAGGGGAAGGCGAACTCGGTCTCGACCGTCTTGGCGGCGCCGGCGATGCCCTTGGCGGCGTCGCCCTTCCTGGCAGCGGTATGCCCCGCGGTGTCGGCGAGCTTCTTGTACTCGTCGAACAGCTCGGCCGTGCCGCGGTTCTCCGCCTTGCTCTCATCCCATTCGATGGTGGCGAGCGCCTCGCGGCCCTGGATCGCGGCCCAGGTGTTCTGCGCCAATACGGCGACGCCGTTGGGCACTGCCACCACATCGACCACCCCCGGCACCTGCTTGGCCGCGGTGGCGTCGAAGGTTTTCACCGTCGCGCCGAAGCGATCCGGGCGCTTGATGACCGCGGTGAGCATGCCGGGGCGGCGGATGTCGAGCGCGTAGATCGCCTTGCCGTCGGTCTTGTCGGCCGAATCGAGACGCGGCAGGCGCGTGCCGATCAGCTTGAAATCCTTCGGATCCTTGAGCTTCACCTCGCCGGGGATCGGCTGCCGGGCGGCATCGCCCGCCAGTTCGCCGAAGCTGGCGGTGTGGGTTCCGCTCTTCAGCGTTCCGTTCTCGATGGTGATGCTTTCGGCCGGGACCTTCCATTTTTCGGCCGCGGCCGCGATCAGCATCTGGCGCGCGGCGGCGCCGGCTTTGCGCAGTTGCTCCCAGCTATTGGCGACGGAGGTCGAGCCGCCCGTCCCCTGGACCGGTCCGAACAGCAGATTGTTATAGAGCTGGGCGTCGGCCGGCGCGAAGGTGGCGCGCATCTGGCTCCAGTCGGCGTCCATTTCCTCGGCCACGATAGTGGCAAGGCCGGTGGTGACGCCCTGACCCATGTCGAGATGCTTGATCAACACGGTCACCGTGCTGTCCGGCGCGATCTTTACGAACGCGTTCGGCATCGGGCCGTCGGTCGGCGCGGCGGCAAGGGCTTCGGACGGGCCGAGGCGCACGCCGATGACCAGTGCGCCGGACACGGCGGCGGCGGCCTTGAGGAAGCCGCGGCGCGAGGTGGCGCCGAGCGGAGTTGCAACAGCCGGTGCGGGCGCGAGGCGCTCAAGCATCCGGGCGTAGTCTGCGGGCTTGATGATGTGCATGGCGCTCACGCGAGGTTCGAGGCGGCGTCGTGGATGGCGGCGCGGATGCGTTGATAGGTGGCGCAGCGGCAGACATTGCCGTCCATCGCGGCATCGATGTCCTCGTCGGTGGGCTTGCGGTTCTCGCTGAGCAGCCCGACCGCCGACATGATCTGGCCGGACTGACAGTACCCGCACTGCACGACATCGAGCTTCCGCCACGCCACGACGACGGCGGTGCCGACCTCGCCGCCGACACCCTCGATCGTGACGACGCTCTTTCCCTCGACGTCGGACAGCGCCGTCTGGCACGAGCGCACGGGCGCGCCGTCGACATGGACGGTGCACGCGCCGCAGAGCGCCGCGCCGCAGCCGAACTTTGTACCGGTCAGTCCGACCACGTCACGCAATGCCCATAGTAGCGGCATGTTCCCATCTGCCTCGATGGTGCGTTCAGATCCATTGAGTGTGAATTTCATGTGTCGCCCTCTCCTTCAGGGATGAGGACGCGCGGACGCATGCCATCGAACTCCCGGCCGATGGCAAACACCTCTGCGCTCCCAGCGAAATGCTAGGCTTCATGATGATCGTCATCTAATCACCAGTCCGTGACTGCAACGGCGCCTGCCGCCGGTTCGTCACGGGGGGTCATCGATCGGAATAGGGCCGGCGTCGGGGAGCGATCGTTGCCTGGACGCAGGTCGCCCGCCCCGATCGCCGCCCCTTCCCGTCACTTGGACCAGGCGTCGACCTTGGCCTTGTTGGCGTCGACCCATGCCTTTGCGGTCGCGGCCGGATCGGCACCGGGCTTGTTGTTCTCGACCATCACCGCCTGCTCGTCGGCGAGCGAGAGGGTGAAATTGTCGAGGATCTTATAGGCCACGGGAGCTTCTTCCTTCAGCTTGGTCGCAACGACGGTGTTGACCGTCTCCTCGCCGCCGAACACACCCTTCGAATCCGCGAGATACTTCAGGTCCCAGGTCGCGAACATCCAGTGCGGCGTCCAGGTGGTGATGACGATCGGCTCCTTTTTCGAATAGGCGTCCTTGAGCGCGGCGACCATGGTGGCATCCGAACCCTCGACCAGCTTCACCGGCAGTTCGTAGTCCTTGATCGCCTTTTCCGACGCCTTCATCAGCCCGGCGCCGGGGTCGATGCCGATCACCTTGCCGCCGAACTTGGCCGGATCCTTCTTGATGTCCTCAATGGTGGCGATGTCGACATAGGTCGGCACCGCCCAGCCGATCTTGGCGCCGGTCACGTTCGGCCCGAGATCGACCACCTTGTCCTTCAGCTTGGCGTAGTAGGCGGCGTGGGTGGCCGGCAGCCAGGCGGCAACCATGGCATCGGCCTCGCCGGTGGCGACCGCCTGCCACATCGCGGCGCCGGAGAGCGGCACCATCTTGACCTTGTAGCCCTTCTCCTCCAGTGCGGCCTTGACGACATTGGTCGCGACCACCGCGTCCGACCATTCGACATAGGCGATGGTGAGGTCCTTCTTCTCCGCCTGCGCCGCGCCGATGGCGAGGCCGAGGGCGGTGGCGGCGAGGGCGGCCGTCTTCGTGAATTTACCGAGGATGGACATGAGCTGACTCCGGTCTGGAATGGTGATGTTGATGGCCGGAAGTCGTTGAAACGCTTCCGTTGTTCGCAGTTGTCACGCCTTGTCGCGCCGCATGTGGCGGGCGATGTGCTGCGTGATGCGATCGAGAATGACGGCCAGCACCACGATGGCGATGCCGGCCTGGAAGCCCTGGCCGGCCTCCAGCCGCTGGATGGCCTTCCACACCTCTCCGCCCAGCCCGCCGGCGCCGATCATCGCGGAGATCACCACCATGGAGAGCGCAAGCATGATGGTCTGGTTGATGCCGGCCATGATGGTGGGGATGGCGAGAGGAAGCTGGACCTTGAACAGCTTCTGCCAGCGGCTCGAGCCGAAGGCGTCGGCCGCCTCCACCAGCTCGGGCGGCGTCTGCATGATGCCGAGCGCCGTGAGGCGGATGGTGGGCGGCATCGCGAACACGATGGTGGCGAAGCACGCCGAGACCGCGCCGAGGCCGAAGAAGGGGATGGCGGGGATGAGATAGACGAAGCTCGGCATGGTCTGCATCATGTCGAGCGCCGGCGCGACGACACGCCAGAAACGCCGGCTCACCGCCGCGCCGATGCCGATCGGGATGCCGATGGCGAGCGCGAACGCCGTCGAGACCAGCACCAGCACCAGCGATTGCAGGGTGGCGCGCCACAATTCGAGATTCCACAGGAACGCGAAGCCGAGCATGGTGAACAGCGCGATGCGCGCGGTGGTCAGCCGCCACACGGCCAGGCCGAAAGCGATGATCACCAGCCAGGGCGGCAGGCCGACCAGCAGGTCCGTCGTCCATTCGATGCCCGTGCCGACGAAGGCGCTGAGTGCCCGCGTGACGCCCGAGAAATGCTCGGTCGCCCAATCCAATGCGATGTCGCACCACTCGGCGAGGGGAATGCGGGGAATCTCAAGCGCCATCGTCGGTCTCCCTCAATGTGCCGCGTGCGCGTGGCGACGCGCGAGGGTGGCCACAAGGTCGGCATTGGCGATCACCCCGCGCAACGCCCGGTCTTCGTCGATGACGGCGATCTCGCCGCGCCCGGCCGCCAGCTTGGCGACGGTCTCGTTGAGGGTGGCCGAGATCGGCACGCAGGCGTCGGTATCGCTGAGCAGCAGGCGCAGCTCCGTCTGGCCGGCTGCCTCCAGCGTCCCGGCATCGACGGTCCCCTGGAAGCGACCGTCCTGGCAGACCACGGTAACGACCGGCTCGCCGGTCTCGATGAGGCGGGCGAGCGCCTCCGCCGCCGTGCTGTGCCAGGGCTTCACGGCCGATGGCGCGCGCATCGCGTCGCCCGCGGTGACGACGCCGAGCACGTCGATATGCTCGACGAAGCGACGCACATAGTCATCCGCCGGGTGGGCGAGGAAATCTGCCGCCGTGCCCTGCTGCACGACGCGGCCATCCTTCATCAGCACGATGCGGCCGCCCAAGGCGATCGCCTCGTCGAGATCGTGGCTGACAAAGACGATGGTCTTCTTCAGCCGCCGCTGCAGCGCCACGAGTTCCTGCTGCATATCGCGGCGGATCAGCGGATCGAGCGCACTGAAGGCCTCGTCCATCAGCAGGACATCGGGATCGAGCGCCAGCGCGCGGGCGAGGCCGGCGCGCTGCTGCATGCCGCCGGACAGCTGCGACGGGAAATGCCCGTCCCAGCCCTTCAAGCCCACGGTCTCCAGGGCGGCCATCGCCCGCTCGCGGCGTGCGGACACGGAGACGCCCTGGATTTCGAGGCCGTACTCGACGTTCTTCAAGACCGTGCGGTGGGGAAAAAGCGCGAATTGCTGGAAGACCATGCCGAAACGAGTGCGGCGGAAATCCATCAATTCCCGCTCGTTGAGCTTGGTGACGTCGACATCGTCGACGAGCACGGTGCCGGCAGTCGGCTCGATGAGGCGGTTGATGCAGCGAAGGCAGGTCGACTTGCCCGATCCCGACAGGCCCATCACCACCAGGATCTCGCCCTCGGCAATGTCGAAGCTGACATCCTGCAGCCCGACCACGGCGCCGGTCGCCTTCTGGATGTCGGCTCGGTTCTGGCCGGCTCGCAGCAGCGACAGCGCAGCGCCCGCGTCGTCCGCGAAGATCTTGGTCAGTCCATTGACCCTGATGCGTGGCTGCTTCTGCGTCATGCACTCCCCTTTCACTTAGGGAAGTGTCCTGTGCATGAGCGCCGTCTCGATTGGACGGATGCGACAATCGCCGCAACAAACACGACAAACGCCGGTCCGTCTGCTGCCGGAATTATCGGGGTACCGGGCGCGGTGCCGATCATGCTTTCGATGGGCATGGTGGCGGGCCTGGTTACGAACTGGGCCTCAGCTCCTGCGAGGCGGTCCGGTCGCCATGCATGCGTCTCACGCCGGCTTCGTCATTCCCGTCAGCGTCTCGATCTGGGCCGAAGGCAAGAGTTCCTCGGGCGTTGCACAGAGGCCGTGGCGGATCAGCCAGCGCCCGACAGATGGCTCGGCGGTCAGCACGGCGAAAGGTACGGCGCAGAGCAGGCCTATGAGCGGCGGCGCGGCCCAGATGAGTGCGCACGGCGCAAAGGCGCAGAGTGTCGTCGCCAGCAGAAGCCCGAACAGGAACTGAGGCCAGAGGCCGGCGAGGGCGGTCTGCCATGACAGGCGCTCGGCGTCGCGGGCCTGCGCTTCCCAGGTGACGGTCTTGCCGCAGGCGAGCCCGACCATGAATATCGCCACCCGGAAGGCGATGACGGGCCCGAGAAGGATGCCGAACAGGAATTCCAGCAGGGCGCCGCGCATCAGCACGCCGCTACCGCCATAGCGCCGTCGTTCCTCGCGGCGCAGCAGCACGTCGAGAAGGCCCGCAAGCTTTGGCGTCAGGCTCATGGCGAAGGTGGTCAGGAACAGGCCGAGGCCAAGCGCGGCCGGAAACGGTTCGTCGATCGGTTCCGTATCGAAGACCTTCAGCGTGGCGAGGACCATGAACGCGATCCAGGTGAAGGCGCCGAGATACATCAGGATTGCCCAGGCGATCTGAAAACGGCTCATCGGCTTCAGGCCGGGCATGGCGAGCAGGCGCCAGTACTGCATGTTGCCTTGGCACCAGCGCAGATCCCTCCGGGTGAACTCGGTCAGATGCGGCGGGTTTTCCTCGTAGCTTTCGATCTCTTCCGGCAGCACCCGCACCTCGTAGCCGGCGCGGCGCATCAGCACGGCCTCGATCTGGTCATGCGAGAGAATAGGACCGCAAAGCGGGCCATCGCCGGGGAGCACCGGCAGGTGGCAATGCGCCTTGAAGGGAGCGACGCGGATGACCGCATTGTGCCCCCAGTAAGGCCCGCAATCCCCCGCCCACCACGAGGCGCCCATCGTGTAGGAGCGCATGCCGTGACGCATGCCGAACTGGAAGATGCGTGCGAAAGCGGAGCGCGACGGCATGCCGACGACCAGGCTCTGCAGGATTCCGAGCATCGAGTTGGCCTGCATGATGCGGACCATGCGCAGGATGCTCGACGCCCCGAGATAGCTGTCGGCATCGAGGCCGAGCATCAGATCGTGGTCGTCGCCCCAGCGATCGAGGAAGTCGCGGATATTGCCGGCCTTGTAGCCGGTGCCGTCGCTGCGACGGCGATAATGCAGCTTTGCGCCCGTGCCGGCCTCGGATCGCCAGCTTTCGAACAGCGCCTCTTCGGCAGCAGCGATGTCGGGACGCGTCGTGTCCGAAAGAACGTAATAGGCGAAATGCGCGCCGGCGCCGCTGCGTTCAAGGTCGTCCCGCATCAACCGGAGCCGGGCGATGGCGCGGTACGGATCCTCGTTGCGCAGGGTCATCAGGATCGCGATCCGCGCCGTGACGGGGCCATCGTCAGGCGCCCGGCCAGCATAGGGGAAAACCGCCTGCCGCGGGTCGACCGATCCATGCAGCAGCCAGAGGCCCAGCAGCGCGTTCCAGAATCCAAGGATCGTCCAGGGCATCGAAATACAGAACGCAAGCAGCAGCAGCATGTCGAGATGCGTCCACCCGCCCGCCCCGAGCAGCCTGGAAAAGGCCAGGACAAGGCCGGCGAATGTCAGCACGTTGAGCGCGGCCACGAGGGCCCGCCGACGAGCCAGCAGCCGTGACGATTGCACACCGGTGGGGGTCAGTCCGGCCGCAATCGCGTTCGCCGGCGACAGGACCGCCGCGAACTCTTCACCCTGACTCATGCCGACAGACTCTGCGAATGAACGATGTGAAACTTGCGGGCGACCCGACTTGGTTTATACGAAACCGGATGCTGGTGGTGCATCATGTTGTCGAGAGCATCGCATCGTCTGCTGCCGCGATGCGAAGGTCCGCTCGGTAAGGGAATTCGGCCGCCGATGCCAGCACCTGACCCTATATCGGCGCAGTCGCTCTGGTGCATCGCGCCGGGGCGCTACGAACTGCGAACGGGCATGCTGGCCGAACCGGAAGCCGACCTGCTGACCGTGCGGGCGCTGGCCTCCTGCGTCAGTCGCGGCAGCGAGCGCCTGGTGCTGCAGGGCGATGTCCCGGAAAGCGAATTCCAGCGGATGCGGGCGCCGTTCCAGCAGGGGGAATTCCCGTTCCCCGTGCAATACGGCTACCAGAGCGTCGGTGTTGTCGAAGCCGGTCCAGATGCGCTCAGGGGGCGCAAGGTATTCTCCCTCCATCCGCATCAGGACGTCTATCGCCTTCCCGCCTCGGCCGCGGTGGCGGTGCCCGACGACATTCCTCCGCAGCGGGCGGCGCTCGCCGCGAACATGGAAACGGCGCTGAATGCGATGTGGGATGCGGGTGCGGGACCCGGCGACCGGATCACCATTGTCGGCGGCGGCGTGGTCGGCCTGATGCTGACGGCACTCGCGGCGGGTCTCCCGGGCGCGGACGTGACGCTGGTGGACGTGCGGCCCGAGCGGGCGGGCGTCGCGGCGGCATTCGGCGCGCATTTCGCGTTGCCGACCGAGATTGGCGACGATGCCGACATCGTCTTCCACACCAGTGCAAGCGCCGACGGCCTGCAGACCGCGCTGGCGGCGGGAGGCTTCGAAGCGAAGATCGTGGAGGTGAGCTGGTACGGCGCGCGCGCAGCGACGGTCGGACTGGGCGGCAGCTTCCACAGCCGGCGCCTGCGCCTGATCGGTTCGCAGGTCGGCGCGGTTTCGCAGGAGCGCCGGCCACGCTGGTCTCATTCTCGCCGGCTCGCCAAGGCGCTCTCCCTGCTCGCCGATGCGCGTTTCGACCGGTTGATCACGCACCGCGTGCCGTTCGCGCAGGCCCCTGCGCGACTGCCGCAACTTTTGAATGACGAGCCGGACGCCCTGGCGATCCTGCTCACCTATGATTGATGGCAAGCAGGAGGCTGGCGATGTTCTGTGTGGAAGTCCGCGATCGCATCATGATCGCCCATTCGCTGCCCGATGCGTTCTTCGGCCCGGCGCAGGGCATGCATGGCGCGACATTCGTGGTCGATGTCGCCTTCTTCCGCGAAATGCTGACGGCGAAGAACGTGGTGGTCGATATCGGCGCCGCGCTCGACGTCCTGAAGCAGACCCTGCGGCCGCTCGCCTACCAGAACCTCGACGCGCTGCCGATGTTCGCCGGCAAGCTCACGACGACCGAATTCATTGCCAAGCACATCTTCGATGCAATCGCCGCGGCCGCCCGCGACGGTGCCCTGGGCGAAGACGGGCAGGGGTTGGCGAGGATCCGCGTCACCCTGCATGAAACCGACCTCGCGCGCGCCAGCTATGAGGGCAATATCGCTTGAAGGATTTTGCGTTCGCAATTCCCGGCGATCTCGGCCTTCCCACCGGCGGCTATGCCTATGATCGACGCGTCATGGCGGAATGCCGGCGTGCCGGTTGCAATGCGATGCATCTGGCCCTGCCGGATGGATTTCCGTTTCCCTCGCCGGAGGCGCTCGCGCGCAGCGAGGCCCTTCTGCATGCCCTGCCGGCGGGGCAGGCGGTGCTCGTCGATGGGCTTGCCATGGGCGCGCTGCCGCCCGAGACGCTGCGTGAGCTCCGTCGTCCGTTGGCGGCGCTCATCCATCATCCGCTCGCCCTGGAAACCGGGCTGAACGCGGTGCAGCAGGCACATCTGCTCGCAAGCGAGCGTGCGGCACTCGCTGAAGCGACGGCGGTGATTGCCACTAGCCCCACGACCGCCCGGCTGCTGGTACGGGACTATGCGGTCGGCCGGGAAAAGCTCGTCGTCGCGGTGCCGGGCACCGAGCCGGCCGCGCGGGCGAGGGGCACGTCGACGCCGACGCGCATCCTCGCAGTCGGCGCGGTAGTCCCGCGGAAGGCTTATGACGTGCTCGTCGAAGCGCTGGATGCCCTGCGTTCTCGAGACTGGATTTGCCATATCGTCGGTGCAACGCACCGCGACCCCGGGGAGCCTCATGCGCTGCGAGCCCGGATCACGGCGCGCGGACTGGCGGACCGGATCGTCCTGACCGGCGCAGTCCCCGATGCGGCGCTGGAAGGCGAGTATGACGCGGCCGATATTTTCGTCTCCGCTTCCCTGTTCGAGGGCTACGGCATGGTGCTGACCGAAGCCGTCGCGCGCGGCTTGCCGATTGTGGCGACCCGCGCCGGCGCCATTGAGGAAACCCTGCCGCCGGATACGGCGGTGCTGGTCTCCCCGGGCGATGCCGGTGGCCTCGCCGAGGCCATCGGCCGATTGCTGGACGAACCGCACCGGCGCCGAATGATGGCGGACACGGCGTGGGAACAGGCGCACGCGCTGCCGAGATGGCCGGAGACGGCAGCTATCGTCATGGCGACCATGCGGGACATCTCGGGATGAGCGGCTTCGATCCCGGCTGGCTGGCGCTGCGCGAGCCGATCGACCATGCTGCCCGCAACCGAGAGGTCGAGGGCATGGTCCGCGAGCATTTCGCGGAGCGGACTTCGCTCACGGTCGTCGATCTGGGCTGCGGCACCGGCTCCAATCTGCGTGCACTCGCGCCGTCCCTGCCGCCGTGGCAGCACTGGCATCTCGTCGATGGCGACGCCGGGCTTCTTGTGGAGGCGCGACGCAGCCTCGCCACCTGGGCCGACGGCGCGCGCGATACCGATCATGGGATCCAGCTCGACAAGGACGGTCGCCGGATCCGCGTCAGCTTCGAATGCGCCGACCTGACGGCGCGGGATCTGCATTTCAGCGAAGTCACCCCGGATCTGGTCACGGCGGCAGCGCTGTTCGACCTGGTTTCGCTGGGATGGCTGGAGCGTCTCGTTGCTGCCTGCGCCCGGCGCCGGGTGCCCCTCTACGCCGTGCTGAACTATGACGGTCTGGCCAGGTGGCGACCCGGGTCATCGCTCGACGAGCGCATCGTGGCCGCCTTCAACCGACACCAGCGCAGCGACAAGGGCTTTGGGCCAGCACTTGGCCCCACCGCGAGCGGCGCTTTCTCCACGCTGCTTGCCAAACATGGCTATCGCAGCTGGCAGGGAGACAGCCCCTGGCGGCTGGAGGCTGGCGACAGGTCGCTCGTCGGGGCCCTCAGTGCCGGCTTTGCCACCGCCGCGGCCGAAATCGAACCCGAAATGACGGATGCCTTCACGGCCTGGGCGTGTGAACGAGCCAACGCCGGGGAGGTGATGATCGGACACAAGGATATCTTCGCCGTGGCTTGAGGGCGGGACGCCGTCCTCAAGCCACTCAGTCGAGGGGCCACATGCGCCGCAGCAAACCGTCACGCTTTACGAAGCGATGAAACAGCGCCGCCGCGACATGGACCAGCGCCAGAATGCCCAGAAACTGCGCCAGCAGGCCGTGCACGCCAAGGATCTTGTTCGCCAGTTGCTCATTGGCCGGCAGGATGCCCGGCAGATTGAACAGACCGAAGAGATTCAGCGCCGGATACGCGGAAATCCCGGCCCAGCCGAGCACCGGCACGATCAGCAGCAAAAGGTAAAGCAGATGATGCACGGCGCCGGAGGCGATGCGCTCCAGCGGCGTCAGCGTCGCCAAAGGCGATGGCGCACCGCGCCTGACCCGGACAAAGATGCGCAAAACGATCAGCCAGAGCACGATGAAGCCTGCCAGCTTGTGCAGATCGTATAGCTGTCCCGTCAGCGCATCGAAATTTGTCGCCTCACCGCGAGCGACCATATAGAGCCCCAGCGGAACCAGACAGACGACGAAGGCGGCGACGGTCCAATGCAGCGCGCGCGCCGCGAAACTGTAGCGCGCAGCCGAGGCCTGCGCGCTGACGGCTGTATCAGGCGTCATCAAGGGTCCCCCCGTCGGCATCGCTGCGCAAGTCGCAATCGTAAACGACGTTCCCATCGTCCAACAAATACGGACGGGCGCGAGGATGTAGCGCATCGCACAGATTGTCGATCGGTCGGAGGTCGAGGGCGGAACGCCCGGAGCCCAAGATCATCGGAGCGAGGCAGATGTGCAATCGATCGACCATGCCGGCGTCGATGAAGCGGGAGATCGTCGCCGCTCCGCCTTCGATCAGAATCCTGTGATGGCCGCGCGCCGCCAGCGCCGCGACCAGCTTTGCAGGCTCGAAGACGTCCGGCTCGAGATCCGTGCCGATACGCTCGACCGTTTCCGGCCATCCTGTCGGATTTTCCGAGAAAACGATGCGATAGCAACCATCCTGGCGCAGCCACTTGGAATCGCGCGAGGAGCGGCCGCTGCGATCGATCACGACCCGTGTCGGGCTGCGGCCTTCGACGCGCCGCGTCGTCAACTGGGGATCGTCGGCCAGCACCGTGCCGACGCCAACTACGACGGCATCGACCAGCGCGCGCAATCGATGCAGGTGGTCGAGTCCAGCAAAGCCGTTGATATTTCTTGATTTTCCTGTCGGTGTTGCGATGCGGCCGTCGAGCGACTGACCAATTTGCGCAATGATGAAAGGTTTGGGGCCGGGACGTCGCAGCAAGGGCTCGTAGAGAGCGGTCAGGGGATCAGCCAGCATTTCAGTCGCTCCAGGGCACCCGCCCGCTGCTCGACGAGGAGAGGCCAGACGTGCTTGAACGCGTGGCGCGACGTGAAATTATGCCTTTCATACATTACATCCGCCATGGAATTGCGATTGATCTCCTGCCGCGGCGTGAAATGAGTGGACCTGTCCCAATGTCGACACGCAACGCCGTTTCTCGCGGGATGCTAGGCTTGTTTGGCGAGCGGGACCAGACGTCGGTTGAGCGCGGTTGGCCCTGCTGCTCCCGGCCGTCCTGACCGCTCCGACCTCGTCGGAGATCGCGCAACCCCTGCCGGCAATTGCGACAGGGGTTGCCAGTGTGGTGCTCCCGATTTTGGGCCGGCCAGCGCCGGAACGTTCGGGAAAACCGTATCAAATCACCCCGTCAGGTAACTCGTCAGTATATCGGTAACAATTATCTTGCGTTCCTTGAGCCATAAAGGGTCGGCGAAATCGCGCTGGAACATGCTGCCGAGCGTGTAGCGATTGGAGACGTGGACGAAACACAGGCCCAGGATCGAGACGTAAAAATTCTCCGCGTCGATTTCCTTGTGGAACACGTGCTCTGCCTGGCCCCGTTTGAGGATCGTCCGCAGGGAATCGAGCAAGGGTTGCGTCATATCCGGGATGGTGGCCGATCGCTTGGCCATGCTGCCCATCATGAGGTTCTCGTTCATGATCAAGCGAACGAAGTAAGGATCTGTACTGAGGAAGTCGAATGTGAGCTCGATGAGTTGCCGCATCGCGGAGATGGGGTCGGCATTGGTTACGTTGAGCGTCTTTTCACGATCGCGAATGATCTTGTAGGAGGCCTCCAGAGCCGCCAGATACAGATCGTCCTTATTGCCGAAATAGTGATAGATCATGCCGACATTGACGTCGGCCGTGCCCGATATGCGGTCAATGCGGCTGCCGCTGTAGCCGTGCTCGGCGAATTCGGCCATCGCGACGTCCAGGATGCGCTGGCGCGTCGCGGCGGCGTTGCGCTTGGGCGCACGGCCGCGCGCCGGCGTCACCACGGGCTTGGCACCCGGCGGTTCCGTCGCGGTCTCGGTGGTGTCCGGCAAGAGCGTCTTCATGTGTCCTCGGACGATATCACGACGATTCAGCCAGGTGCGGAACCGCCGATATAGAAGCGAACGTGTTCGCGGCGAAGTCCAGCAGGTCGATATCCCTGCCACGCCGCGCCATGATCGACAGGCCGATCGGCGCTCCCTCAACGGTGCCGATGGGGATGGTCAGTTGCGGCAGTCCGCCGAGGCCGGCCGCGCAGAGCAGTGCCATGGTGCGTCGGCGATAGTCGACCTCCACCGCATCCGACGCCGTGCCGCGGAGCGGCGCGATGCAGGGCGAGGTGGGCAGGCACAGCAGATCGCGCTCGCCGATGCGCCCGGCGAGCTGGGCGGCGATGGCGTCGGCCTCGATGCGGGCGACAGCCGCGACCTCCGGCGTGACCCTGGAGGCGACCTCGAACCGCTCGCCGACACCCTTGCCGAACACCGGGCGATGCAGCGCGATCCAGTCGCCGAGCGACGCCCAGATCTCGCTGGCCTGCACCACGCGGAAGCTCTCCAGCCACGAGTCCATCCCATCCGGCGCGAGCGTTCTATGAGCGCGGGCGCCCAGTTGCGCCTCGATCAGGTCGAGGCCGGTCTCCAGCGCGGTGCGCACGCTCGCGTCGGCACGGGCAAAGGCATCGTCCAGCACGATCATGCGCTCGAAGCCATGCCCCGACGCGCCGCCCAGCAGCACCTCGCCGACGCGCTTCAGCGTCGAGGGATCGCGGGCGAACCAGCCGATGGTGTCGAAGCGCGGGGCGAAGCGGGAAACGCCGTCGAGCGGGATGCGGCCATGGGTCGGGCGAAGGCCGAACAATCCGCAATAGCTCGCCGGCACCCGCACCGAGCCGCCGCAATCGGTGCCGAGGGCAAAGTCCACCAGCCCGCCGGCGACCGCGACCGCCGAGCCGCTGGAGGAGCCGCCGGGCAGGCGGCTCGGGACGCGGGGGTTGGTCGGCGTGCCGTAATGGACGTTCTCGCCGGCGATGGAGTAGCAAAGCTCGTCGCTGATGGTCCGGCCGGCGAGATCGGCGCCGGCGTCCAGCAGGCGGGTGATGGCACTTGCCGTCCGGATCGCGGGCGGGTGGGATTCCAGCCAGGCGGGATGTCCGAAGCCGGTGCGGCTGCCTTCGACATCGAATACATCCTTCGCCGCGAAGGTGAGGCCGCGCAGCGGCCCTTGCGCGGCGCCGGCACGGGTGACGTTGTTGTCGCGGCAGAACGCGCCGAGCGGATCATCCGACATGTCAGGCTCTCAGTTCGGCCGATGGATCGTCGCGGCCGGGCGGGAGACGGTGCGGCGGCCGCGCTTGTAGGCGAACAGCACGGGGGCTAGTTCGGCCACCGCCTCTTCGGTCTTTTCGCAATCCAGCACCACGAAGTCGGCCGACTTGCCGACCGCTATGCCGTAGTCGTCGGCATTGATCAGCTTGGCGGAACGCTCGGTGATCATGTTGAAGCACTCGCGAATGTCGCTGGTGGCACCGATGTGACAGATGTTGGCGTTGAGATTCGCCATGCGGATCAGCGAGCAGTCTCCGAACGGCGTGAACGGGTTCAGGACGTTGTTGGTGGACAGCGAACAATTCACGCCGTGGTGCAGCAGTTTGTGAGTGTGGGTCACGCCACGCGTATGGTTGCACTCATGGTCGCGGCCCATCAGGAACAGGTCGGTGGAGGGCAGCACGGTGAGGGCGACGCCGGCACCGCTCATGCGCCGCGCGGCGGCTTCAAAGCGCTCCGGGCTGGCGGCCGCCAACTTGGTGACGTGGCCGATGGCGGTGCGCCCGCCCCAGCGATAACGGTCGGCAAGTTCGCAGACATAGTCGAGGTCCAGCGTCTCGGCGGTCGGGCCGAAGTCGAGATGCATGTCGATATTGGCATCGAATTCGCGCGCCATGGCGAACACCCGGTCGATCTGGCCGTGCGGGTCGCTGTCGGTATAGGGAGCGGCGCCGACCACCCGCGCGCCGCGCCGCAGCGCCTCGGTCATCAGCTCGTCGGTGCCGGGATTGTTGAGCAGGCCTTCCTGCGGGAACACGCAGATCTCGATATCGACTGCCCAGCGATAATCCTCGATCAAAGGCAGCACGCCCTCCAGCCCGCGCAGGCTGATGCCGGGATCGACCTCCAGCTGGGTGCGGATGCGCGTGGTGCCGTTGGCGATGCACTTTTCCAGCGTGCGCTTGCCGCGCTCATAGACGTCCTCGGGTGTAAAACCCTTCTTGGCCTTGGCGACTTCGGCGATGGCCTCGGGCAGATCGCCGCGCTGGGCGTGGCAGCGGTCGAGGATGCAGGATTTGTCGAGGTGCAGATGCGTCTCGACGAAGCCCGGCGACACCAGCCGCCCGCCGACATCGAGCTCCTCGCCCTCCGCCGCCAGCGACGGCTCGAGGGCGACGAAGCGGCCGCCCTCGACGCCGAGGTCGACGGTGCGCTCCGGCGCATTGGGGAGGCGGGCATTCCTGACAATCAGATCCATTTCTCGTCACTCCTGCTGCGGGCCGAGCCTTCAGGCGGCCGCGCGCCGCCATAGGTTTTCCGAGGCGAGCTGCGCCTCAGCCATGATCGCCGCCTCGTCGATGCCCACCGTGCCGCCGTCGCGTACGCGAAGCACGCCATCGACGATGACATGACGGACATTGCTCCCCTGCCCGCAATGGACGAGGTTGCCCAGCGGGTCGATCAGCGGCACGAAACTCGGCCGGTCGATGTGCATCAGCACGATGTCGGCCTTCTTGCCGGGATCGAGCGAGCCCAGTTCCTCGCCGAGCCCGAGCGCCCGGGCGCCATTGATGGTGGCCATGGCGAACACGTCCTCCGGCTGCCAGTCCGGCGCGACCGTTCCGGTCTGCAGCCGCCCGATGCAGAGCGCCCAGCGCATCGCCTCGACCATGTCGCCCAGGAGATTATCGGTCGCGAGTGCCAGATTGGCGCCCGCGTCGCGCAACCGGCGCGTCGGCGCCATCATGCCGCCGCCGGCATTGCCCTTCGGCACATGGGCGACATTGATGCCGGCAGCGCCGGCGCGGGCGATATCGCCGTCGCTCATCACGATGCAATGCGCGGCGATGAGGGGGCTGTCGAGCAACCCGACATCGTCCAGCAACTCGGTCGGGCTCATCCCGTCGCGCTCGCGGATGAGATCGACTTCAAGCTGGCTTTGGGAGAGATGTGTCGAGACCGGAAGCCCATGGCTTTGGCTCGCCGCCTGAATTTCCCTGAGGAAGTCGCGCGAGCAGGTGTCCGGCGCATGGGCACCTATGACCACCTTCGCCCGGCCGTCGAACGCGCCGTCATAGCGCTCGGCAAGGGCCAGGCAGGCATCGAGCGAGCGGCGGCCGATGCCGGCATCGTAGGTCCAGATGCCCTGCGAGACCGTGGCGAAGTCAACATCGTGGATGCGGTCGCTGGCCACGACCCGAAGGCCGAGTTCCGCCATCGCCGGCAGCGTATGTTCGACATGGACATACATGTCGTTGATGAGGGTGGAACCGAATTTCAGCGATTCCAGCGCGCCGAGCCGCGCCAGAGCGACGGCTTCCTCGGGTGTGATGGTGTGGCCCTGCGGTACGCCTTTTGTATAGGCCGGCGCGAAGCCCATATCCTCCGCCGTGCCGCGCATCAGCGACAGTACGGAATGGGTGTGGACGTTGAGCAGGCCCGGCATGGCGAGCAGCCCCCGGCCGTCGATCGTCGTGGCGGCCGATGGAGCCGGCGCGCCGTCCATCGGCTCCACCAGCGCCAGACGGTTGCCGGAGGTGCCGATGCGCCCGCGCGTGATCACGGGCCGGACCGGGTTGCCGGTCAGGATCAGCACATCCTCGATAAGGATGTCGAGTGCGGGTGCCGTCGGCATGTCCGGCATTCAGATGCCCACCGGCATGCCGGGGACCGCCAAGGTCGCCTGCCGTGCCGCGTCCATGGCGGCGATATCGGCCGGGGTGAAGGGGCGGGGGCCTTCCGAGAAATGTGCGGACACCCAGCCGAACATGTAGTCGTCCATGCCGATCAGCGGTGCCACCATCTGGGAGCGGGTACCGAATTCGCGCACCAGTGCGGGCGGCGGCGCCATGTCCGGGTCGGCGAAGACATCCTCCTGCAGCAGGGGGCGGCGGTTCCTCTCGATCCAGCGGACGCTGCGCGCCCGGCGGTGGTCGATGGAGGCATTGTGCAGCATGGAGGCCGCGCCGGGCGCGAGCACTTCGATGCATGGTGTGTTCACGCTCAGTCCCAATGCCGGATGGTCGATGCGCACGGTGCAGCGCATCGCCCGCATCGCGCTCATCAACCGGCCGAGAATGTCGGCCAGCGCGGCGGCCATGGCGGGAGGCGCCTCGCTCATGGATGGGCTCCTTGTGCCAGTTCGATGCGGCCCTGGGCGAGGCCGACGCAATAGTGCTTCACGAACGGCTCCAGGGCGGCGAGGGCCGCCTTGCGCGGGGCGTTCGCGGCGAAGATCTCCTGAGCGCGGTGGTTCAGCTTTCGACGCAGCTCGGCATAGTCGAGCGTGGTCAGCCGGCCGCCCTCGACGACGATGCGCCCGCCGACCATCACCTTGTCGATGCTGCGGCCTTCTTCGGCAAAAACGAGTTGATAGAGCGGGTCGTTGAAAGGCGTAAAGTTCACCGACGTGATGTCGAGGAACACCAAATCCGCCGCCAGCCCCGGCGCGATGTCGCCGATCACGTCCTGCATGCCGAGCGCACGGGCGCTCCCGCGGGTCGCCATCTCGAACGCATCGCGCGGCGTCAGCCAATCGTCGGGATCGAAGGAGGCCGTGCGCGAAAGGTAGCAGGCGAGCCGCATCGTCTCGAACAGGTTCTGGTGGTCCGAGCAGCTGCAGGCGTCGCTGCCGATGCCGACGTCGATACCGGCCGCGCGCATGGCGGGCACGTTCGCGATGCCGCTGCCCAGCCGGAAATTGCTCGACGGATTGTGCGCGACGCAGGCACCGCGCCGGGCCAGTATCTCGATGTCGCGCTCGTCGAGCCAGATGCCGTGCGCGGCGGTGAAATGGCGCCCGAGAATGCCGAGCGCATCGAGATGGGCGGTCAGGCTCCTGCCATAGCGCGCCATACCCGCGATCGCCTGGATCTTCGATTCCGCGAGATGGGCGTGGATGCCGGCGCCGTGCTTTTCCGCGAGGTCGCGGCAGCCGGTCCAGAAGCCGTCGGAACAGTGCAGCGGGATCGTCGGCGCCAGAGCCGGACGCACGACGGAGCGGTCGAACGGCCATTCCGCCAGCATGGTGTCGCAGGCGCTGAGCGAGGTGTCGCTCGGTGCCGTCACGATGGCGTCCACCGTTGTGCGCAATTCGGACGGCAGTGCGTCGCGAAGTCCCGGTATGGCCTGCCAGAAGGAGCGGTCCGCCATCATCGGCGCCACCACGGCGCGCATGCCGGCGTCGGAAAAGCCGGCGGCCGTCGCGTACATGCCTTCCGGCGTTGGCGCCGGCAGTTCCAGCACGAGATCGTAGCAGGCGGTGCAGCCCTTCAGCAGCATCTCCGCCGCGGAAGCCTGTGCCAGCAGGTAACGGTCCTCGAACCGCTGTCCGCCGCCGGTCCACGGGCCGTTGTGCAGATGAAGCTCCAGCGTCCATGAGCGCGAGATGCCCCGGGCGATGGCGAGGTGACTATGGGTATGCGCGTTGACCAGTCCCGGAATGATGAGCCGGTCCGTGGCGTCGAGAGGCTCGGCGTCTTCCGGCACCGGCGAGCCGGGCGGCCCGACCTCGGCTATCCGGCCGTCGATGACCAGAATATCGGCGGGACCGATCGCGCCGTCCGAGGCGCGCGCGACAAGGCCGCCCTTGATTGAGAGTGGACGCCGCCCAGCGCTCATCGAACATCTCCGGCGGGCAGCACGATGCAGTCGTCGAGGTTGAACCCGAGCATGATCTCGCTGCCCGGCGCCGGCATGGCGCGTCCGACGTTCTTTTCCAGGGACTGGACCAGCGTGCCGTCGCTCAGCCGTGCCCAGATGCGCAGATCCGCTCCGACCGCGTCGATGTTCTCGACCCTCGCCGTCAGACGGGTGCCATCCTCCGTGATCGCGGCGTCGGTAACCGCCAGCCGCTCCGGCCGGATGCACAGCGTGACGGCACCATCCGCCGCATGGCTGATCGCCGGACCGGCGAGCCGGACCGCGATGTCGCCCACGGACGTCGCCACCATCCCGGCATCCGCGGAGACGCGTGACAGCGTGCCGGCGATCCAGTTGGCATGGCCGATGAAATCGGCGGCGAACAGCGTCGCCGGGTTCTGGTACAGCCGCAGCGGCGTGTCGATCTGCTCGATGCGACCCCTGTTCATCAGCACGATGCGGTCCGCCAGGCCCATGGCCTCCTCCTGGTCGTGCGTCACGATGATGGACGTGCACTCGAAGGACGACAGGATGCTGCGGATCTCGCGCCGAAGCTGGAGCCGCAGCTTGGCGTCGAGGTTGGAGAGCGGCTCGTCGAGCAGCATGATGTCCGGCCGGGTGACGAGCGCACGCGCCAGCGCCACCCGCTGTTGTTGCCCGCCGCTGAGGGCGCTTGGCCGGCGCGCCTCCATGCCGGCGAGCTGAACCTGCTCGAGAATGGTCTTGATGCGCGGCTTGATCTCGCCGCGCGGCGTTCCCCGGTTCTTCATGCCGAACGCGATGTTCTCCGCCACGCTCATATGGGGAAACAGCGCGTAGTCCTGGAACACCAGGCCGACATTGCGCTCATAAGGCGGGCGACGCTCCATGTCGGCACCGCCGATAAAGATGCGCCCCTCGTCCGGCCGCTCGAAGCCGGCGATCATCCGCAGGGTGGTGGTCTTGCCGCAGCCGCTGGGCCCGAGCAAGGCGACGATCTCACCCTTGTTCACCTCGAACGTCACGTCGTTCACCACCTGGGTGGCGCCGAAGCTCTTGGTGATGTGCTGAAGTTCCAGAACGGCCATGGTCAGCGCCCGTAAACGCCGCGTCCGACGGCGGCATCGAGGCCGGCCAGCCGATCAAGCAGCACGATGATGAGAACCGTCGCAACGATGAAGATGACCGACAGCGCGGCGATGGTCAGATCGAGATTGGCGCGCATCTGCGCGAGGATCGCCACCGGCAGGGTGAAGGTGAAGGCATCCGACAGGAAAAGGCTGATGCCGACATCGTCGAACGAGGTGACGAAGCCGAAGATCGCGCCGGCGACGATGCCGGTACGTGCCAGCGGCAGCGTGATGTGCAGCAGGGCGCGCCATGGCCGTGCGCCGAGGCTAAGCGCGGCTTCGTAATAGCTGGCGCGAATGCCCACGAGCGAGGCGGCCGTGGTCCGCATCACATAGGGAAAGGTGATGAGCACATGGCCCATGATGAGCCGTGGCAGGCCATCGATGATGCCGAGCCGGCTCGCGAACATCAGGATGCCGAACCCAAGAACGACGTTGGGGACGACGAGCGGCGAGAGCAGCATGGCCTGCAGCGCGGCCCGGCCACGAAAGCGCGCCCTGTCGAGCCCGACGGCAGCCAGCGTGCCGAGGACGGTGGATACAAGCGTGGCAATCGTCGCGACGATCAGGCTCGTCGCCAAGCCCTGATGATAATAGTCCTCGGCGATGAATTTCTCGTACCAACGCAGCGAGAAGCTGGTTGGAGGAAATGGCCCGACGAAGCTGCGCGCATCGAAGGACAGGATCACGGCGACCAGTACCGGGATCGCGGAAAACGCAATGAAGAGCGTCAGCAGCGTGAAGTAGACGATCTGGAAAGCGACGTCGCCGAGGCATTTGTTCATTTGCCGACGTCCTGCCATTGCGTGCGGACCAGATGCAGCAGCCCGTAGAAGATGCCGAGAGCGATCACCATCATCACGATGGACAGCGCCGCGCCGCTGGGAAAATTCGCGATCTCCGAAAACCGGAAATAGATCAGGTTGGAGACGAACAGGATGAAGCCCCGGCCGACCAGCATCGGCACCACGAGGTTGCTGATGCAGAAGGCGTAGCCGATGATGCCGGCCGAGAGGATGCCCGGCAGGCACATCGCCAGCGTGATCTGAAGGAAGGTCTTCCACTGCGGCGCGCCCAGCGACAGGGCGGCATCTTCAAGCCTCGGATTGATGTTCTGGATGGTGCCGATCAGGGTCAGGGCGACCAGCGGCATCGTGGTGTTGAGAAGGCCGAGCACGACCATCATCTCGGCGCCGTCCGGGCTCGATGCCGGCGTGCCGAGCAGGCGCCCGAACCCGGCCAGGGGTCCCAGTGGGCCGAAGGTCATCGCGATCGCATAGATGCGCACGATGAGGCTGAGGAACAGAGTGCCGATCAGCGAGGCGATCAACACGCGGCGCAGGGTTGGTGCTGCCCGGCGGACGATGAAGTGCGCCATCGGGAAGCCGAGCACGAGCGCCAGCACGGTGCTGATCAGCCCGATCCTGAACGTGTCGAGGAAATAGCGCGCATATTCCGGGCCTGCGAGATCGGCATAGTTCGCCAGCGTCATCGCGGCATTGTCGTCGCCGCCGAGGCGACCGGCGACATGCGGCTTGAAGCTTTCGAGCAGCAGCACGACAAGCGGACCCAGAAGCAGCGGCAGGATGACGATCAGCGCCGGCCACAAGAGCGATCCCGTCAGGCTCGGACGCTTCATCCCCGTAAGCACCATTGCGGGTCTCACCCGCGCCGAACCAGCGGGACGATTTCCTTTTCCCAGCGCGTATTCCACTCGTTCATGACTTTGCCGAGATAGGCGAAGTCGGCGAAATAGGCGTATTTCGCCAGTTCGTCGGGGGCGTAGTACCAGCCGTCGAGCATCGGGTTCGTCTTGGCGCTCGGCTGGGTCGGGCCGGAGCCGAGATTCATGTTGTACAGCTCGTTCATCTTCGGTTCGGCGAAGAAATTGGCGAACTCGAACGCCGCTTTCTCCGGTGCCCCCTTCAGGACGCAGAAGCCTTCATTGTAGAGGAAGCCTTTGTTGTCGGGCATCCGGTTCTTGATCTTGACCGGAAAATTCTTGGCGGTCGCGAACCAGCCGCCGTTGTTCCAGAAGCCGACCGAATATTGTCCGGTCGCCATGGCGTTGATATATTCCGAATTGCTGGTGCAGATTTCGCCGATCTGTCCCTTGGCGGCGAGTTCCTTGACGAAGTCCCAGCCCGCCTCGGCGTTCTTCTCGGTTCCGCCACGCTGGATGGCGCAGCTGACGATGAACAGGCCGGTGAGGTTGATCGGGTAGGGTACGCAGAGCTTGCCCTTGAACTCCGGCCGCAGCAGGTCCTCGATGGAATCGAAGCCGCCCGGCAGCAGGTCCTCGCGATAGCCCCAGAAGGCACCGGCCGTGCTGAGCGGGATGCTCATCTTCTGGCCCTTGGCGTTTTTCTGGATGAACTGGTCCGGGATGGTGGCAAGGTTGGTGACGATGCTCTCGTCCACCGGCAGCAGCCAGTCCTCGGCGATCATCGCGCGGAACACCGGATCCCAGACCGAGAGCACATTGTATTGCGTGTTGGGCCAGGTCGCCTTGATCTTGGCGACGACGGCGGCGGCGCCGCCGGAGTGCAGTTCCCAGGCGACCTGCGTGTCGTGGGTTTCCTGGTACTTGGCGAGGATCTGCTTGGACACGTCGATCCACTGCGCGCCCCATTGCACCACCAGCAGCCGGTCGGCGGCGCGCGCCGGGGTGATGAGGCCGGGAGCGAGCAGGCCGGTGGCGGCGAGGCCGGAACCCGCCAGCGCGGCACGCGTGAATGTTCTGCGGGTCATCGACGACATGCCAGCTTTCCTTGCATCTGCCTGCGTTGCGACGGTGCGGAATCCGCGGCCTGCAAGCCGCTGGATTTCTATTTAATCAAGTATTTATTTAATTAGTGTGTGGCGGCGAACTGCCGGCGTAAAGGCGATAAATTCGCCACGATCAATTTCTATAAAGAATTGATATTAAATGATATAACTTGCAATTGGGGCGCAGGGCGATCAGTTTCGGGGCGTCTCTGCTCAATAATCGCCCAGCGCCGGTGCAGGCTGCGCTGGATCTAGTGGCTGGTTTCCAGCAGCGCCTTCAGCGCCGCCTCGCCGGTCAGGCGGTTGTGTTCGACGAGCCGTTCGGCGAGGTCGAGCCGGGCTCCGGCGCGAAAGGCGACCATGATCCCCTCATGCTCGACGAAGGACGCATCGAGCCGTGCCGGATTCTCGTTCACCACCAACCTCAGCCGCAGAATCCGCTTCTGGAGATTGTCGTAGGTCTGCAGCAGCAGCGGGTTCCTGGTCGCGCTGGCCAGGCCGTGGTGGAATTCCTGGTTGAGTGCGGTGTAGGCGGCAGGATGTTCGCGCGTTTCGAGAGCGCCCAGCGCGGCATGCACGCGCTCGAGATTGGCCCGGTCCTCCACCGTTGCCCGCACGGCGGCAAGAAGCCCGATCTGCTGCTCGATGCCGCCCTTCAGCTCGAAGACATGGCCGATCTCGACCGGGTCGATCGGCGCAACGACCGAGCCGCGGTTTGGCCGCAGCTCGATGAAGCCTTCCGTCGCGAGCACCTTCAGCGCCTCGCGCAGCGGCGTCCGCGACACCTGGAAGCGTCGGCAGAGATCCGCCTCCGGGATGCGCGCGCCGCTGGATAGCTCGCCGTTCAGGAGCAGGGTGCGCAGTTTCCCGACGATCTGGCCATGCAGCGGGCCGTTTTCGAAACCGCCGGATTCGATGAGTACGGCGTCGTCGGCGTCGGTCTGCATAGGTTCAGGCCTCCGCTGTGGCCGGCGGCGCTGCGATCGTGCCGGAGAACATCGAACCGAAGCGTCCAAGGGCGGCCATCGGCATGTCCATCGCCCGCAGGCATCCCCAGAGCGTGAAGGAGACGGAATCGAACACCGGAATGCCCAGTCGCCGCTCTATCTCCGCGCCGACGAGCGCGCCGCGCATATTGGTGCAGATGATGATGATCGCCTGCGGCCGCGCCGCCGCCACATCCTCGCACATCGTCTCGATCTCGCGCTCGGAGACCTCGGCAAAGGAGAAATTGTCCGACAGCCCGCTGTGGCGCCGGGCGACGGTCGAGATGCCGATGGCGGCATAATTCTGCGCAATGCGGTCCTCGACATCGCCGGTGTAGGGCGAGACCAGCGCGATGCGCTCCATGCCGCGCTCCTTCAGCAGCCGGTTCAGGCTGAGGATGGCGCTGGTGGCGGCAACCCCCGTGCGATCCTCGATCGCCCGGCACAGACGCTCATCGGTATCGAAGCCGAGCCAGCTCGCCGCCGTGCCGTTCCACGCGATGATATCGGGCCGCGCGTCGGCGAGGAGTTCGGCCGCCGACAATATCGGCTCCAGCCGGAACTGCTCATTGGCATCGTCGTCGAGCGCGATGCGCGTGACCCTGAACCGGGCGAAATGCGCCGTCACCGAGGGAAACAGCGGCTGCAGCAGGGCGCTGGTGTAGGGCTCCAGCACCGTGTTCGAGGAGGGGGTCAGCATGCCGATAAGGCGCTTGGCTGGGATATCATTTTGCATGCAAAAATAACTCTTTGCTAAAGGAATTCCACCTCGAAACGGCAGCCTCCCCCCTTCCTAATTGCCACCGCCCGAGAGGGTGGCGCAAGTGGTTTCTCACGCCGGAGCCGTGTCGGGATGGCGACCCGAGCGTGATTTCATATACGGTTTATGCACAGCAATCGAGCGGTGCTTGGCGCGGCTTTCGGCAAAACGGGCTGGTTGGGTGGCGCGGGATGCCTAGAATTTGTCGTTTAAGTAAATACTTAATTGGTGCACGATCAGGCGATAATGAATTCAAAATTGCTATGGAGCTCCGCCATGCGCATCCCGGCCTTGCTGACAACCGTGCTTTCCGTCCTGCTGGTCGCGGCTTCGCCGAGCGTCGCCCAGGCGCCGGCGCCCACTGACATGAAGACCTTCCGCTACGCCTACCGCGTCGATCCGGCATCGCTCGACCCGCACGCGCTGGCCGAGACGTTCACGCTGTCCTGGCTCGGGCAGGTCTATGAGCCGCTGGTCGGCCGGGGCAAGAAGCTTGAGCTGGTGCCGGCGCTCGCCACCAAATGGGAGCAGCCCGAACCGAATGTCTGGCGGTTTCACCTGCGTCAGGGCGTCAAGTTCGCAGACGGGTCCCCCTTTACCGCCGACGACGTCGTCTTCTCGCTGCAGCGCGTGAAGAAAGACGGCTCCGACATGGCCTACACGGTCGCCTCGGTCACGGAGATCCGCAAGGTCGACGACTTCACGGTCGATCTGGTGATGGCCAAGCCGAACCCGATCCTGCCGGTGCAGATCACCTCGACCTACATGATGAGCAAGGCCTGGGCCGAGAAGAACGGCGCCATCTCGCCCGCCAGCGTGAAGGCCAAGGTGGAGAATTTCGCCTCCAACAATGCCAATGGCACCGGCCCCTTCGCCATCTCCGCCCGGCAGGCGGGCGTGCGCACCGTCCTCGTGCCGAACGCCAATTGGTGGGGCGAGAAGCAGTCGAATGTCGACCAGGTCGTGTTCACGCCGATCCAGGCGGATACCACGCGGGTCGCCGCGCTTCTGTCCGGCGAGGTCGACATGATCTACCCGGTGCCTCAGCAGGACGCCGCGCGCATCGACGCCAGCGGCACCAACACCGTGCTCAAGGGCGCCGAACTCAGGACCATGTTCTTGAACATGGACCAGAAGCGCGACGAACTGATCGCCTCGGACGTGAAGGGCAAGAACCCGTTCAAGGACCTGCGCGTGCGCAAGGCGGTCTATCAGGCCATCGACATGACGGCCATTCGGGAACGGGTCATGGGCGGCACCTCACGCATTGCCGGCACGATGATCGCGCCGGGCATCAATGGCTACGACCCCAAGCTCGACGAGCGCTTCGCCTACGATCCCGATGCCTCCAGGAAGCTGCTGGCGGAGGCCGGCTACCCCAATGGCTTCTCCTTCGGCATGGATTGCTCGAACGACCGCTATGTGAACGATGAACGCATCTGCCAGGCCATCGTCGGCATGCTGGCGCGCGTCGGCCTCAAGGTCACGCTGAACGCCCAGACCCGGACCAAGTTCTTCGAGAAGGTGCTGGCGCGCGACACCTCGTTCGCCATGCTCGGCTGGCAGCCGCTGAGCTATGACGCCCACTCGACGCTCCAGGACGTCATGAACACGCCGGTGGACAAGGTCGGCACCTACAATGTCGGCAATTACTCCAACCCCAAGATCGACGCGCTGACCACGCAGATCGAGACCGAGATCGATCCCGCCAAGCGCTCGGCCCTCATCTTCGAGGCCATGACGCTCGACAAGGAGGATTACGGCCACATCCCACTGCACCAGGCCGGTCTCGCCTGGGGCGTGCGCAAGGGCGTCAATGTCGTGCTGCGCTCGGACGACAGCCTCGAGCTGAAATGGGTGACGCTCGACTGAACCGGATCGCGAGGGCGCGCCATGAGCTTTCTGCTGAACAGACTTGGGCAGACCATTCTCGTCCTGCTTGTGGCGGCCTTCGTGAGCTTCGCGCTGTTCCGCTATGTCGGAGATCCCGTGAACAACATGGTGGGACAGGCGGCGAGCCTGGCGGATCGCGAGGCGATCCGTACCGCTCTCGGCCTCGACGATCCCGTCATCGTGCAATTCGGCCGCTTCCTAGGGAGTGCCCTGCACGGCGATTTCGGCATCTCCTACAGATTTGGCCAGCCGGTCTCCCAGCTCCTGGTGGAGCGCTTTCCCGCGACGCTTGAGCTCTCGTTGGTGGCGATGATCCTCGCCACCGTTGTGGGCATCCCGCTCGGGGTCTGGACCGCGCTTCATCGCGGGAGCTGGATGGCGCAGTTCCTGCTCGCCGCCTCGCTGATCGGCGTGGCGCTGCCCACCTTCCTGATCGGCATCGTGCTCATTCTGGTGTTCTCGGTGTGGCTGGGCTGGCTGCCCTCGTTCGGTCGCGGCCAAGTGGTGTCGGTCGGCGGCTGGACCACCGGGCTTCTCACCTGGAGCGGCCTGAAGGCGCTGGTGCTGCCCAGCGTGACCCTCGGCGTCTTCCAGCTCACGTTGATCATGCGCCTGGCGCGGGCGGAGATGCTGGAAATCATGCGCTCGGATTTCATCCGCTTCGCTCGGGCGCGCGGTCTCCGGCCGCGCACGATCGAATACGGCCACGCCTTGCGCAACACGCTGGTGCCGGTGGTGACGATCGTCGGGCTGCAATTCGGCAATGTCTTCGCCTTCTCGATCATCGTCGAGACCGTGTTCCAGTGGCCCGGCCTCGGCCTTCTCGTTATTCAGGCGATCCAGTTCGCCGACGTGCCTCTGCTCGCCGCCTATCTGGTGCTGATCGCCTTGTGCTTCGCGGTCATCAATCTCGCGGTCGATATCCTCTACGCCTCCATCGATCCCCGCGTGCGGGCCGCCGGCATGGGGCGAGGCGCGACATGAGTGCTGCTGGACAGGGGATTGGTGCCCGCTGGGCCGGGGTGCGGGCGGTCTGGTGGGACGGCGATCTGGCATATCGCTTCCGGCGCTCGCCGCTCGCCATGCTTTCCGCGCTGGTCACGCTCCTCCTGGTCGCTGCCGCGCTCGGCGCCGATGTGTTCGCGCCGTTCGACGCGTTCGACCCGGCAAGCGCGAACGTCATCGATGCGCGGCTGCCGCCGGGCAGCGTCGGCATCTATGGCGACTTTTACCTGCTCGGTACGGATCCGCAGGGCCGCGACATGCTGTCCGCCATGATCTACGGCCTGCGAACCTCGCTGATCGTCGGCCTCTCCAGCGTGGCACTGGCGGCGGTGGCCGGCGTGCTGCTCGGCCTTCTCGCGGGTTATTTCGGCGGCATGATCGATGCGTTGATCATGCGCATCGCCGACGTGCAGCTGAGCTTCCCCGCCATCTTGATCGCGCTGCTGATCGACGGCATCACCCGCACCGTGCTCGATCGCGCCACCCATGAGCAACTCGCCATTCCCATCCTGATCGCGGCCATCGCGGCGTCGTTCTGGGTGCAATATGCCCGCACGGTGCGAAGCCTCGTGCTGGTGGAGCGCGGTCGGGAATATGTCCTTGCTGCCAAAGTCACGGGCGTCAGCACGCCGCGCATTCTCCTCTCGCACATCCTTCCCAATGTGGTCGGGCCGGTGCTGGTCATCGCGACGATCAATCTGGCGCTCGCGATACTCACCGAGGCGACGCTGTCCTTCCTCGGCGTCGGCATCCCCTCGACCCAGCCCTCGCTCGGCTCGCTGATCCGGATCGGCAACGAGTTCATCTTCTCCGGCGACTGGTGGATCAGTGCCTGCCCGGGGATCCTGCTTGTCGTGCTGTCGCTCTCGGTGAACCTCTTCGGTGACTGGCTGCGCGACGCGCTCAACCCGAAGCTTGCCTCATGAGCGCGCTGCTCGACGTTCAGAACTTGCGGGTCGAGATTGCCTCCCGCGCCCGCGCGCTGGTGGCCGTCGACGACGTGTCGTTCTCCATTGCCGAGGGTGAGATTCTCGGCGTGGTCGGCGAATCCGGCGCGGGAAAATCGGTGACCGGCACGGCGATTCTCGGTCTGCTCGAGCGTCCCGCCTACATGGCCGGCGGGCGCATAATCTTCGCCGGTGCGCGCATCGACGATCTGCGCGGCGAGAAGATGCGGGCGTTGCGCGGCCGCCAGATCGCTGCCGTGTTCCAGGACCCGCTGACCAGCCTCGATCCCTTGATGACGATAGGCCGGCAGCTTGTCGAGACGATGCTGACCCACCTGCCGATCTCGCGGGCACAGGCCGTCGAGCGCGCCCAGCTCCTGCTCGCGGAAGTGGGAATCCCGGCACCGCGCGAGCGGCTGGACTGCTATCCCCACGAACTCTCGGGCGGCATGCGCCAGCGGATCGTGCTCGCGCTGGCGTTCTCGTGCGAGCCGCGCCTCATCATCGCGGACGAGCCGACCACAGCGCTCGACGTGTCGATCCAGGCGCAGGTTCTCGACCTGCTCAAGCGCATGTGCCGCGAGCGTGGCACGGCGGTGATGCTGGTGACGCACGACATGGGCGTCATCGCCGAGACCGCCGACCGGGTCGCGGTGATGTATGCCGGCCGCCTGGTCGAGATCGGCCCCACCGCCGACCTGCTGCGGGCCGCCGCCCATCCCTATAGCCGGGGTTTGATGGCCTCGATCCCCACCATGCGGCGGCGGCGGGATGACGAGTTGTTGCAGATTCCGGGGGCGATGCCACGGTCGGATGCGCCGGTGGCGGGCTGTGCCTTTCACCCTCGCTGCCCGCAGGCGCTGGAGCGTTGCCGGACGGAACGCCCGCCCGGCTTCGTCGCGGGTGCCTCGCTCGCGGCCTGCTGGCTGGTCGATAGCGCTGCGGCCGCGCTGCCGGAGGGCCGGCCGTGAGCGCGCCCGGCACCATCCTGTCGGTGGACCGTCTCACCGTGCGCTTCGACGCATCGCGGCCTTTGCTGTCCCGCCTGCTCACGCGCAGCGGCCGGCGCACCGTTCACGCGGTCGAGGAGGTCGATTTCGAGATCGAGAGGGGGACGACATTCGCGCTGGTGGGTGAATCCGGCTGCGGGAAATCGACGATCGCCCGCACCATCGCCGGAGTGCAGCGCCCGACCGGGGGCAGCGTGTCGTTCATGGGCATCGATGTCGCCGGTTTCCGTACCCGGCATGCCTCCATGCCGTATCGCCGCAATCTGCAGATGATCTTCCAGGATCCGTATGCCAGCCTCAACCCGCGCTGGCGGGTCGGGCGCATCGTTGCCGAACCGATCGTCACGCACGGGTTGCTGAAGCGCGGCCAAGAGCTGGATCGTCGGATCGAGGAATTGCTCGTTACCGTCGGCCTCGCGCCGAGCGACGCACGCAAATTCCCGCATCAGTTCTCCGGCGGACAGCGCCAGCGCATCTCCATCGCCCGCGCGCTGGCCTCGAACCCGGCTTTCATCGTCTGCGACGAGCCGACCTCCGCGCTCGATGTTTCCGTGCAGGCGCAGATCCTCAATCTGATGCGCAAGCTGCAGCGCGAACGCGGGCTGTCCTATCTGCTGATCTCCCACAACCTCGCCGTCGTTGCCCACATGGCCGACAGCATCGGCGTGATGTATCTCGGCAGGCTGGTGGAGCGCGGGGAGGCGGCGCAGATCCTCGATACTCCGCAGCACCCCTATACGCGCCTGCTGCTCAACACCGTGCCGGATCCTCATGCTCCGCGCGCGCAGGGGTCCGCCGGTGCGCGGCCCCGGCTTTCCGGTGAGGTGCCGAGCCCGCTATCCCCGCCCTCCGGCTGCGCCTTCCATCCACGCTGCCCGTTCGCGAACGCGCGGTGTGCCCGCGAAATCCCCTCGCCGATCCCGGTTGGAAAAACCTGGGTCGCCTGCCACGCGGTCGAAGAAGCGCGACTTCCGCCGTCTGCACCGAACCTGCGCGATTGTCTGACCAGCACCGGAGATGCCGCGTGAAGAAAACCATTGTCGGCTGCCTGGCTCTCATCGGCGAGGCGGCCCATCCCTCGGAGGGGCTCGTGGACATCGAGATCGAGGGTCGGCTCATTGCCGACATCCGGCCTCATGGCATCCGGGTGCCTGAGGGTGAGGTGATCGCCGGCGAGCGGATGCTGGTCGCGGCCGGGCTCATCAACGGCCATCACCACAGCCATGAGGGCTTCTACAAGGGACGCAAGGACAATCTGCCGCTCGAGCTCTGGATGAATTATGTGCGTCCGCTCAAGCCCATAGAGCTCACGCCGCGCGAGGTCTATCTGCGCACCATGATCGGGGCGATCGAGGCGGTGCGCAGCGGCACCACCACCCTCTGCGACGACACCAACCAGAGCCCCCGCATCCGCCCCGAGCATGTCGAACAGGTGTTCCAGGCCTATGAGGACATCGGCATCCGCGCCAATGTCGGCATCACGCTGTTCGACAGGCCGTTCTTCCGTGCCGTGCCGTTCGTCGACGAGGAGTTCCCGCCCGCGCTCCTTGCGGAGCTCGACGGCACCCGCATGTATACCGGTGCCGAACTGCTGGATTTTGCGCGGGGGCTCGCGCGCAGCCGGCACCCGTCACAGCATCGCGTCGCCTATATGGCCGCGCCCTCGGCGCCCCAGCGTTGCACGGAAGAGTTCCTGCTCGACGTCCGGCGCATGGCCGACGATTTCGACCTGCCATTGATGATCCACGTGCAGGAAACCCGGATGCAGGTGGTGACGGGCCAGATATTCTATGGCTCCACCATGGTCGAGTATCTCGACCGCATCGGCTTCATGAAGCCGAAGACCGCGTTCATTCACGGCATCTGGCTGAACCCGCGCGAGATCGACATCCTCGCCCGCACCGGCGTGACGATCCAGCACAACCCGCCCTCCAACCTCAAGGTCGGCTCCGGGCTGGCGCCGATCCGCGCGCTGCTCGACGCCGGCGTGAATGTCAGCATGGGCACGGACGGCTGCGGCTCCATCGAGGGCACCGACATGCAGAACGCGCTCTATCTCACCGCGCTGCTTCAGAAGCTGCGCGGCGAGCATGCCGGCTGGGTCGGCGCGAGCGAAGCGCTCTACGCGGCAACCATGGGCGGCGCCCGCGCGCTTGGCCGGAGCGAGGAGCTCGGTGCGGTCGAGGTCGGGCGCATCGCCGATCTGGTCGGCTACCGCCTGGACGCCATCCCCTTCGCGCCGCTTAACAATGCGGTGAACCAGCTGGTCTATGCCGCCGGCCGCGCCGAGGTGGATCTGGTGATGGTGGATGGCGAAGTGATTGAGCGCGACGGCAAGCTGACACGCATCGATGAGGCCGCGATCATCGGGGAGATCCAGGAAGCCCACGCCCGCATCGAGCCTCAGCTCTCCGCCTCGGAGGTCGATGTCGAGCGGATATCGCCGCATTACGAGCGGATCTTTCGCCGCTGCCAGTGCATGGACATCGCGGCCGACACCTATCCCGCCCGCTTCAGCCACTGATCATTTGCGAGGCTCCCATGACACGACCCGCCGACTTTCACGCCCGCGCAATCGCGGCACTCCATGACGCCAACGAGGCGGCATGGCGCGAAGCCGATGCCGAAGACGGCGTGCGTCATTTCACCCGCGCAACGCGCGCGTTGCTGGGCGATCCCGACGCCGCAATGCGCCCCGGCTCGCTGAAGCCGGGCGAAACGCAGTTCGTCGTCTCGGGGATTTTCTTCATCGCGCCCAGCCGCGATCACATGATCCTGTTTGCCGATAACGGCTTTCCCGCCACGCAGCGCTTTGCCCGCATCAGCGTCACCGACAGCCGGCCCGGCCACACGGTTCAGACCAGGCAGGCGGCCGTCGTCCCGAATACCGACGAAGACGCCATCTTCCGCCAGATACTGAGCTCCGGCCGCGTGGGCTGCTCAGTCTATGTCCCTGTAATGTGGAGGGGCGAGGTGATCGGCATGTTCAACACCGCCGCCCAGGCCCGCTACATGTTCGACGAAACCGACATGCGGGTGCAGAAACTGGCTGCGGCGCTCGCCGCTGGCGTATGGATGGGGCTGGGTGGCCCCGGCCTTGTCCGCGACGTCGCAGAATCCCTGGGTGAATGGGCCGGCTAGCGTGAGGCGGCGAGATGCAATCTTCGCCCAGCTTTCGAGCCGGGCATGGCTGCCGCGCGTTGCCCTGTCGATTGGAGGAACCATCGGGCGACGCGCGTGGTGTTCAATAGCTGGCACCGTGGTTGTCGACGGCGCGGTGGCAGGACGGCCAACCATCCCTCTCGGCAGATTGACGCCGTCCGCGATGGACGCGTTCCATGCCGCTATGGAGCGGTAGGCCGAATATCGTCCGGATAACCCCTCACACGGCGCGCGAAGTGTCCATCTGCAGGGCGGCGACACACCGCGCGAACTGGCCGGGGCCTCCTGCGGTCGAGCCGAGCGTCAGAGCGCCTCGGGCATCGAGAGACTCGCGAGGGTCGCGCAGGGGACCGGCTTGCCAAAGCCGCTGGGCACCATGCTCGCCATATCGATGGAAAGCTCGGAGATGTCAGCCATCTGGCGAGAGTAGCCGGCGATCGGCGTGACTTCCGGCGCAGGCTCCAGCGACGCCGAGGCGATCGACGTATTGTAGGCGCAGATCGCCTCGGCCATTGAGGCGATGCCGAACATGGCGAGCCCGACCACGAGGCATGCCACAAAATGCGAGCCGAAATCGGGGGCCGCTGCGATCCGGTTGGTGATATAGTCCGGCGCGCGGTCCGGCTTCTGCCGATGCAGCGTGAAGCTGTCTGGAACCATCGTATCTCCCTCCATCATCGACAGTTCGGCCTAGCCTGCGATCAGCGCGCGCACGCGCTCCGGCGTGAACGGCATGTCGCGGATCCGCTTGCCGGTCAGGGCGAAGAACGCGTTGGCGACAGCCGCTCCGGTCATCGGCACGCCGATTTCGCCGGCCCCTGACGGCGCCGCGCCGGATTCGACGATGCGCACGGAAATCTCCGGGATCTCGTTGAGCCGGATCGGCTCGTAGTCGTAGAAATTGTTCTGCTCGATCTCCCCCCGCGCGATGCTGACGCGCTCCTTGAGCAGGCCGGAGAGACCGAAGATGACGCCGCCCTCGGTCTGCGCCTCGAGGTTCTTCGGGTGGATCGCGATCCCCGGATCGACCGCCGCCCAGAAGCGGTGCACGCGGATCTGGCCGGAGGAACGGTCGAGCGAGATCTCCGCCACGCCGGCGCCGAGCGTGGTCTTGTAGCCGGCGAAGGAGAGCCCGTGCGTGCGGCCTTCCGGCGGCCTGCCGAAATCCGACATCGCCACCACCGCGTCGAGCACCGAAAGCCCGCGCGGGCTCCGGGCGAGCAGGCGACGGCGGAAGGCGACCGGATCATCGCCGGAGGCCTCGGCAAGCTCGTCGATGAAGCCCTCGCGCGCGAAGCAGTTCGGCCCCCAGCCGATGCCGCGCCAGGCGGAAACCCGCGCCCGTCGTTCCGTGATGACATGTTCGGCAAGGAAGTCGGGAATGGCGTAGTCGCGGCTTTCCGTTCCCTCCATCACCAGAATGTCGCGGTTGTTGGCGCGCTCCCAGCGCTGCGGGGCGGCGAAGGCGAGGATGGAGGGGCTTGTCACGCGGTGGCGCAGGGCGACGACCTGCCCCTGACCGTCAAGCGCTGCCTGAAACGTGTGGACCGTTGCCGGACGCAGCCAGCCGTTCTTCACGTCGTCCTCGCGCGTCCACATCAGCTTCACCGGCCGCTTGACGGCGCGGGACAGCAACAGCGCGTCGTGCAGGATGTCGCGGGCGAAGAAGGTGCGGCGCCCGAAGCCGCCGCCCATCTGCATGGCGTGGAAGCGGATGCGGTCGGGCGTCGTCTCCAGCGTCTGGGCGGCCGCCGCGATGGAAAGGGTCTGGCTCTGGGTGCCGAGCCACACCTCGGCGCCCTTGCCGTCGGGATCCACGGCGGCGACGGCGGCGAGCGGCTCCATCTGCGCGTGGTAGACATGCTCGGTGGTGTATTCCGCCTCGACGATATGCCGGCCGGGCGCGGCGAGCGCGGTGGCCACGTCGCCACGGGTTTCCCAGGCGGTGCCCGTCCGGGCGGGGTCGTGGGCGATCGCGATCTCGGCTGCGAGATCGGCCGCGCTGTCGGCGGTGCGGAAAGGCGACGTCGTCGTCCATTCCACGTCGAGAAGGTCCCGGGCCTGGAGCGCCGTCTCCCAACGCTCCGCGACCACTGCCACCGCGTTGCGCAGCGGTACGATGGCGATCACGCCGGGCACGGCCCGTGCGGCGCCGTCGGTGACCTTGGCCGGCGTCTCGCCCTCCACCGGCGCATGCAGCAAGGCGGCATAGCCCATGCCGGGGAGACGGACGTCGATCGAATAGGTCGTCTCGCCGCGCGTCTTGCCGGGGATGTCGCGGCGGCCGGGATCCGTGCCGATCAGACGATAGGCCGAGCGCGGTTTCAGGTCGGCATCGGCGATCTCCGGCACGTCGGTGACGAGCCGGGGCAGGCCGGCGACCTGTCCGTAGCTGAGGCGCCGGCCGCTCGCGCGATGCACGACCGCGCCCGGCTCGGTCGTCACGTCCGCCGGCGGCACGCTCCACGCGGCGGCGGCCGAATGGACGAGGATCCGCCGCGCGCCGGCTCCGGCACGCCGCATGATGTCGAAATAGCCTTCGATCGAGGAACTGCCGGCGGTGAACAGGATGCGGCCGGTGTTCGGGTTGCCGTAGATCGCCGGATCGCCCTGGTCGACCTGCGCGACGCGCACCTTGGGCCAATCCGCGTCGAGCTCCTCGGCGAGGATCATCGGCAGCGATGTCATGATCCCCTGTCCCATCTCGGTGGAAGCAAAGCGGATCGTGACCTCGTCATTCGGCGCGATGCTCACCCAGGCATTGACCGTCGTTGCACCGGCGGCTTGCGCCTGTGCCTCGTCGCGAAAGACCCCGAGCGCGCCGCCCGCCAGGATGGCGAAGCTCAGCGCGCCCGTGCCGCCGAGAAAGGCGCGGCGCGAAACATTGACGGCGATGTTCATGGCTCAACCCTCCTGCGCGGCGCGCGCAATGGCCTTCACGATGCGCGGATAGGTGCCGCACCGGCATAGATTGGTGGACATCTCGTCGACGATCTCCTCGCGGGTCGGCTGGGGATTGGCGCTGAGCAGCGCTGCCGCCCGCATGATCTGGCCGGACTGGCAGTAGCCGCATTGCGGCACCTGTTCGGTGATCCAGGCGCGCTGCAGCGCATGCTCGCCGGTCGGCGACAGGCCTTCGATCGTGGTCACGGTGTGGCCGACCGCAGCCTCCAGCGGTGTCTGGCACGCGAAGGTGGCTTCACCGTCGAGATGAACCGTGCAGGCCCCGCAGACCCCCGCACCGCATCCGAACTTGGTGCCCGTAAGGCCGAGATGCTCCCTCAGGACCCAAAGCAGGGGCGTCTGCGGGTCGGCGTCGATGTCGACGGTACGTCCATTGATGGTCAGGCCGGCCATTGATCATTCCTCGGGATATGCGTTCGGGGCGCCACTGGACGGTCGCCTCATGGATTGGCCTTCAGAAAGGCGATGAGTGCCTGGCGTTCGCTTGCGTTCGGCACGGTCACCGTCATGGTCGTGCCCGGCGCGAACTGCCGTGGATTGGCCAGGAAACGATCGAGGGCGGCCTCGTCCCAGGTCACCTCGCCCGCGCAGCGCCACGGAATAGCGGGCGTCCTCGACCTGCCCGGCCGGGCGGCCGACGACGCCGGAAAGAGAGGGGCCGACGCGGTTCTGGCCCTGCTGGAGCGTGTGGCAGCTCGCGCAACGCTGCCGGAACAGGCGCTCGCCCTGAAGGTCCTGTGCGCCGGCGTCGGTGAACGCGGAAGAGGCAAGTAGCGTCAGCACGGGCAGGAACACCCGCGCGCTTGTCGATGCCATTGTCATCGTGGGGCCTTCATCAAAGCTCTTTCCCGATCCTGCGATCGACCGACAAGGCGCCGGAGCCGCCGAAAGCGAGGGGCAGGGCGACGAATGCGAGCAGGACGGGATATTCGATGCCACGTTGGGTCCAGGCCCAAGTCGGGCCGATCGCCACGGCGATGAAGACCATCTGCACGGCCAGCATCGCCGCCAGCGGCCGCGTGACGGCACCGATCGCAATGGCGATGCCGCCGAATGTTTCGAACAGCGCGACGAAAAACGCGAGCGGCGGGGCGAACGGCAGCTGCAGCATGTTCGCGATCATGTTGGTGGTGCTCGCCAGGGCACCGCTGGAAGGCGTCAGCTTCGGTATGCCATGCGTGAGCACGACGATGCCGAACGCGCAGCGCAGGGCCGCATAGGCCACGGGCTGGGCACGCCTGTAGAGAGGGCCGAGGAAGGGCAGGATCAGGTGCTGTGGCCGCTGCCCTCCATCATCCACCGCGGATGAAGCTGGCGCGTGACCCGAGGCGAGCTCGATTTCGGTCATCACAAACCCTCTCCGCGAAGCTGGCGCGCGGCCCCGGCCCAGTCCTCCACATGATGGGTGCGGACGATCTTCCCGGCTTCCACGACATGGATGTCGATGGCGAGAACGCGGAAGCTGCGGCCGGAGCGTGGCACCCCGAGGAAGGTGCCGCCGGGCGTTCCCGTCCCTTCGCCGCGCACGATGATCCGGTCGCCGGCGACCAGTATCTCCTTGAAGTCCCAGCGCATGTCGGGAACCACGGCGATGCGGCGCGACCAGCGGGCGATCACGGCATCGCGTGGCTCGCATGTCTCGTTCGTCGCGCAGGACGTCCAGGCCGGCGTGGTCACCGAGAGCAGCCGTTCGGAGACCGCTTCCGCCGAACGCGCCGTCAGCACCTCATAGAATGGGGCGACGAACGCTCTTGCCCGGTCCGGCGTCAAAGTCTCTTCGGCATGCGCGCCGAGGGGAGCCAGCACGCTCAGGCCGGCAAGAGCCCAGGCGAACATGCCGCCCCGGATACGTCGTGCGGATCCGGGGAGTGGCGTAGGGAGCGCGTCACGACGGACAGGCGGAGGGGTCATTGCATCCAGTTCCAGCAAGAATTCGGATTGATGATGGAACGGGTGCGATTGTTCGATAATATGCTTCTTTCTTATCGAGATGATTAGGTCAGGTTAACAATGAGGCGCGCCAATCTTGCCGAGCTGGAGGTGTTTGCCGCCGTTGCCGACGCTCGGAGCTTCCGACGGGCGGCGACGGAACGCGGCGTCTCGGCGTCGGCCCTGAGCCAGACCATCCGCAATCTCGAGGAAAGGCTCGGCGTCAGGCTGTTGAACCGCACGACCCGCAGCGTGGCGCCGACCGAAGCGGGCGAGCAGCTCCTGCGCCGCCTGCGCGTCGCCTTGCGCGAGGTTGCGGAAGCGGTCGACGACGTCAACGACTACCGGCGCAAGCCCGCCGGCACCGTGCGCATCAATGCCCCTTCTCCCGCGATCGAGTTCATCCTCGCGCCGCTCGCCAGGGCCTTTCTCGACGAATACCCCGATATTGCGCTGGAACTCATCAGCGACGCCGCGAAGATCGACATCGTCGACGGCGGCTTCGATGCCGGCGTGCGCTTCGGCGAGGAGCTGGCGCGGGACATGATCGCCATCCCGCTGGGACCGCCGCTGCGCTATATCGTGATCGGCGCGCCGGATTATCTGCGCCGGAACGGCACGCCCGAAGAGCCCGACGATCTGCTCAACCACAACTGCATCCGCCAGCGCTTTCCCGGCGGGACGCTGTTCCTCTGGCGCTTCGAGAAGGAAGGACGCGTCGTTGCCATCACGCCGGAAGGTCGGCTGACGGTGAACGATGCCCACCAGGTGACGCGCGGCGTCCGTGATGGGGTCGGCCTCGGGCGGGTGCTCGAAGATTACGCGCGGCCGTTCCTCGATGCCGGGGAGGTCGTTCAGGTGCTCGACGAGTGGTGCCCGCGCATCCCTGAATGGCATCTGTATTATCCCAGCCGCCGGCAGATGCCCTCGGCGATGCGCGCATTTCTCGATTTTGTTGCCAGCTGTCGGATCGCGGATCGCGGACGACCGGTGGTGAGACACCGGGATGCCCAGCCGTAAATAGGGCCGGGTTCGCGTGCAGCTTCTCGCGCACCGCAACCACATTCTGTCGAATTGAAGGTGGATTGTTAAGCTGAGGCGCACGGCTCATCCAGGCGCAACCGGCTTCTCGCGATGGACGTGGCTGGGCAATTTATCCCGCTATCCGCGGTATCCTGCTGCTTGGCTGACCGGGTCCGGAGGCGGGGGCGGATCGGGTGCATCCCGGAGAAACCGACTGCACCGCAACCCGGAGGAGCATGTGATGAATACGACAAGACGGTCGCTTCTCTCGGCGTTCCTCGCCGCTCCGCTATTTCAGATGTGCAGCGCGGGTGCCATCGGCCAAGCGTTGCCGGCTCTGCCGCTGACCCGTGCCTGTCATGACGACGACGAACCGACGCTCGAGCGGGAAGCCGGCCCCTTCTTCAAGCCAAACGCGCCCCTCAGGCACGACCTGTTTCCGGAATCGCCGGGAGGCGAGCGCATCACCGTCGCCGGCTATGTCGTCGACGACCGCTGCCGTCCGCTGCCGGGGAGTCTTGTCGAGATCTGGCACGCGGATGAGAGCGGCGTCTATGACCGGATCGGCTTCCGGCTGAGAGGGCACCAGTTCTCCGATGAACGCGGGCGCTGGTGGTTCAACACCATCGTGCCGGCGCTCTATCCCGGACGCACGCGCCACTTCCACTTCAAGGTACAGCGCCCCGGCGGAAGTGTCCTCACGACCCAAATCTTCTTCCCGGATGAACCGAGGAATGCCCGCGATCCGATCTTCGACGACAGTCTGCTGATGGAGATCAGCAATACCAGCGACGGCCGGCTCGGACGTTTCGACTTCATCCTGTGAGGAGAGTGGCAAGTAACCGCCGCGAAGCCTGGCCGCTGTCAAATCGAGCAACTGATGGAGGTAGGAGAGTGCCATCCATGCCCTTTGCTAATTTCAAGTTTCCGCAGGGAACGCTGGACGAGAAGCAGAAGGAAGAGATCATCCACAAGACGACCGCCATGTTCGTCGAATATTTCGGCGAGAGCGTTCGTCCCTACACCATGGTTCTTGTCGATGAGGTCGTCGATGGCGGTTGGGGCCGCGCTGACGAGACCTTCACCATCGCCAAGATGCGGGAAATGCAGAAGCAGAATCCGGGCTGACGGGTTGCACTCGATGACAAGGCAAGCGGATCCCACGCCGCCTGTGCGACGGGCACACCAGACCGACTCCACCACCTATGCCGGCGAGAACCCCTCGCAGGGCTATATCGAGCTCGTCGGCTGCTCCTTCCGCAACCTCGCCGCCGGGGGCATCCAGGTCCGCCAGAACGTCGAAGAAGTTGGCTGACATGATCCAGGATCAGTTCCGGCCCGCATATCTCGCCGTGACCTTGCCGGACGGTCTCATGATCGTCCGACCGTCGCAAATAGGCGAGAGCTTCCCATGACCATACGCGGATTCATCGCCGTCGATTGCGACGTGTCCAAGCATCCGGTGTTCGTGCCGAAGCCCTTCACCGAGCGCGAGGCGCGGCTCTGGATGATCGCCGAGGCGGTGACTGGGACGCCGGAGTTTAGGTACGGCGTCCCAGCCAAACCCGATGAGGTTGCGCTCTCATCAGGCCACGCACACCTTACCGCACCTCAGATACAAGCAGTGTTACAAGTTGTTTCAGTCGCGTTTCTTTGTGTATCTGAACAATGTCATCAGATGATGGCCTTCTTGGGGGCCCGTACAATCGGAATTCGTGCCTCTAAGTGTACTTAATTATTTCTTCTATCTCCAGTTTTTTCGTTGAACCGGAACCGCAGCTGGAAAGTGGGGTGTTCCGATCTGCTTGCCTGACCCACTCCCTCAAACCCGAGGGAAATTACACGTGCAGGTCCCATCATGAAGGCCGGCGGCATGGATGCCGCCGGCCGGTGGGGATGGCTGCGCGTCAGGCCCGCACCTATTCCTGCTCGTCCTCGAAGATCCAGAGTTCCAGGGTGGGCTGCGGCTTGCCGGCGCGGTCGGTCATGCCGAGGAAGCCGGGCACCCGGCGCTTCTGCTCCGGGGTCAGCGACGCGACCAGCGGCCGGGCGGCGGCGATGACCGTCCTGAGGTCCTGCGCCCGCGCGGCTTCGGCATCGGCGATGCGCTCCAGCACGATGAGGAAGTCGGTCGCCGGCTCGGCC
>NZ_JBXASN010000021.1:0-91698 GCF_058809335.1 Ancylobacter sp. GW821-FHT10E12
GGGCTTTGCGTCGTGCCATCGGGAACCTCCATCAGCTCCAGTATGGCCGCCCTGCACACGAAATTCCTGACAGTCCCAAGTGTTGGTCAACTTGGGACCCTGAACGGCCTGCGCGCTGGACGCTTGCGGTGAAAGGCAGTGACGTTGGTTGATTGCGCTGCAGCTTCGGCTGCCAACTCATCCTCAGTGGAGTCGGCTTCCAGGTCCTCGAGCTGCATCTCCAACTGGTCGAGCATGTGCACGCGAGGTCAGTTCGGTGCCGTTGCCACTGACGACCATAAGCGGCCGGCCGCGAAGGGCGATAAGTGCGTCGAGCTCGCGAGCAACCCGCCGGCCAGAGAGCGAAGTGTCCACCACGAGCGCCAGACACTCCCAGGTAAAGTCATCGACGACGACTAGCACGCGGAAGCGCCGGCCATCGACGAGTTGGTCGGCGACGAAGTCGAGGCTCCAGCGCTGGTTCGGCCCCTGCGGCATGGTCATCGGCGCCCTTGTGCCGAGCGCGCGCTTACGCCCGCCACGTCGGCGCACCGTTATCCGGCACAGCCCGCCCTCAGTGACGTGGCCTCAAGACGACGCTTACGCTTCAGGTGCCTAGCCTTGCGCTGCGAGAAGACCAAAAAAGCAGCTTCGCCGCCATCGCCACTCTCGCATGCAGCTTTATCCTCATCAAATCCGTCCACACTGCCTAAGTCGCAGGGGCAACGTCAGTCTCAGGTCATCGCCTTCATCGATCAGCCGAGGGACGTTGGGAAAACAGGTCAATGACGGTCGCCATATAGAGCCAGCACACTCAGGGAGTGAAGGCACGCCCATTGACGCTAAGAGGCACGTTGGGCAGCGGCTCGTCGCCGCCCAACGTGCGAACAAGTCTGTGACTGCGTAGGTCCCGAATTAAAGAAATATCTTTACCTTCTACACGCGCGCGCAACGACCAAATATTACCCGCTTGGATGTTCTCAATGGGTACTTGTTGCAGTCTCTCCTGGAATGCGGCGAGTCCTCCCTCGCCGCACGCACTGGCCGTAGCAAGAAAGGCCAACCGAATTGCGGGGTGTTTTGAATCGTGGACTATGCGCAATCGCGCCACGCCGAGCTTGCGGCCGGATTCGTCGATCATCAAAGTTATCGCCCGCTCACCCTCTACATCTACGAGCCGCACGGCTGCGCAGTGATCTTCGACGCGCACCGCGACAACCGCATTCTCGCTTCCGTCGAGGGTATCACCATTGAAATGCATCCCATTGAGATAAATTTCATCGGCATTACTGGGCATCAACAGACTTGTTGTAACTCCATTCATAGAGAACCATTGTGACGGATCCATGTCGAAAGACCCAAGCACCCAGTTGTCCTGCTGAACCATGGCAGTCATCTTCGGGAGATGACGGGGTCGCAAGCGCGCCGCTACTAACACAGGACGGCCGTAAGCATTGTCTTCGACGGCGGTCACAAAACTAATAGTGACCGAGGGTTTAGACTGGCGCGTCAGATCGATAGTGAAGAGTTTATCAGTGGTGCCAAAATTTCCTGCCTTGATCGAGCCGATCGCCACGCCGTCGGTCACGAACACCGTGCGAGTTTGACCGAGCCGATCGCCCCACCGCGACACGACCTCGCGCGTGCGAAGCGCAGCAAGTGCGCGAGTCGCCTCGTCGATACGATAACCGCGGTCTGATAGATTTAGCAAAACATAGATTTTGTCTATATTTGAATCGTAACCGCCAGCCATTCCAAGTAAACATTCAGATTCGAGGTAGGCGTTGATATTGCCTTCACCGTATATAAAATCGTAATCGCGACTTCGCGGTCCGATAAAGCGTCCTGAAACCGTATTGGCAGTCACGTCAGACCAAACGTAGCGTAGGAGTCGTCTGATTAGATCGCGGTCTCCACCGTCCGAAGCATATACGTATCCCGCTACGAGGGCATGGAGAGCAACCGCCAGATAGGTCGGGCTGTCGAATTCTCGAATGCCCACACGCGCCACTTCGGCTCGCCATGCCTCAAGCATCGACCGGCCACGTTGCGCCGCCACCGGGTCGCCCACTCCGGAACCGATCAACAGCAAATTAACTGCATTCATTAGATAAATATTAGTGTAGCCAACAGGTGGCTCATGGCGTGAAAGTGCTGGTATCGCCGCAATTGCATGACGTTTGAGCTGTTCGTAAAGCTCTTGCGGAAGTTGGTCTTTGAAGCCAAGAAGCAAGGGGCCCCAAGACTGGGTCCCGAACTCAATCGAATTGGGATCGTCTACTTGCTCAGCACCAGATAGAACCCAAGGGACATGCCCTGTCACCAAGTTCTGTGAGGTCAACACCGGCCATAGGAAATGTGCGGCCCGTTGAGCATCGCCGTTGACCACGAGCGCGGCTAGCGCCGCATTGCTAAAATCACGCACGTCAATACGCTTGTCTCGAGCGGCATAGCGCGCCTCAAGCTGATCCAAGCTCCTTGCAATATGCGCCGTAAGTTCTGTCTTCGGCGGTTGGCAAAAAGCCGCACGCGCCGCCTCAGTGAAACCGAGAAAAGTCATAATCGTAACGACGACCACCATGGCCTTGCCCGCTCTCCGGCGCAACGCTCTGGACATGTACTGGTCCACACAAAATTGAAATGGATAAAAATTTATTATCAACTCGATCTCCCATCCGACTACACAATGCCGTCTATCGGTAACGTAGATCTCTTAGTGAGATCGGTTAGTGTGGAGACGGTCGGTCATTCGCATCTATGGGACAAATGCTATGGCTCTGCATCTAGTGCAATGGCGGCAGTTGGCGCCCTAGCGGCACGCTTGATGATCGTATTCATCCGTCGCAAGAGTCCGTGATCATCTCGCGCGAGCTTAATCGCCATCTCTGCTGATCTGCGCGCCTCATCAAACACCCAAAGTTTGAAGTGCAGTTGGCAATATTGGCCCATCCGACAACATTAACCGAATCAAGTGCGTGGGCGCGGCCTACCCATTCTAAGGCTTCGTCGAGTCTGCCCTGCCTATCAACGAAATCGCAGCGGCGAATTTGCACCGTGGCGAGTTGGCTATGGCTTGCCCAGTTCAGTGATTCCGCCTCAAGTGCCGCCTTTGCCAGCGTCAACGCTGCGTCGATCTTCCCGAACTGCAGCGTAAGCGCGCTACGCCGCCGCAGAACGTCTGCGTTGCCAAGCGCCAATTGCTGAGCAAGGCGTAGCGTCTGCGCGGCGGTGTCGACAGCGCCCAACCGTTGCAGAGCGCTCGCCAGATACAATAGCGACCCAATATTATCGGGTGCGGCTGCCACCGCCTTTCGAGCGAGCGTCAACATGGTGTCATAATCGCCCTGCGCCTGTTTGACGGCTTCGAGTCGCCGCAGTACCATCACATCGTCGGGGAACTTAGCCAACGCATCGCGGCTTATCGCATCTTCGCCAGCGAGGTCACCAAGTTATCTTTAAATTATGTCAAATAAATGATTATTAACCGCATTCTCGATGATTATAAAATGCTTTCAAAATTAAAATCGGATAAATGAACAATTCAGTGGCGTTATAGATTTGGACTACTTCAGCTGGCTGCTGGGTGATATCGGTCTCGATTCGCCTCACTAATTTCCGATCGTCTCCTCAACTTGATTGAATTGCAAGGTTAGGTTGCGCACCGATTATCTGTGACTTAGCCTTATAGCGCTCTCGAATACGGATGCAGTGCCCACTCGATCTTCAAGCTCCGCCATCACTTTATCAAGTCGCTGCGAAATCTTCGCATCGGTGGGGCTGAATGCCAGATAGCGCTCCAAAAGCTCTTGAACTTCGGTCGTGGCGCCGTTGTCTTGGTAGAGTGCATCGCTGAGATAAAGCAGTGCGCCGCGCCGGCTGGAGTCGATCGTTAGGGCGCGCCGTAGGACGGCAATAGCCTCGACGCGCTCATCAATTCCGATCAGCGCCCGGCCGAGATCTTCCTGGGCGACGGCATCGTCAGGACACAGTTCGACAACTCGCCGAAAAGCTTCTGCCGATTCACGAGGTCGCTTCAAAGCGCGCAAAGTCTGGCCTAAATCGCGCTGAAAACGTGCGTCCTCGGGTCGTGCCGCCGCTGCTCGTTGCAGCGGTGCCAGCGCCTCCGCGTACTCCCCCGCTAGACGTAGGGCACGGCCAATGTCAAACAAGATCGCCGGATCGACGGGATTTGTAGCGAGGATCTGGCGAAATACCCTCGCCGCCTCATCAAAGTGTTTATGGTTGAGCAGCATCCGTCCAAGCCGTCGCGACAGGTCGACGTTGGCAGGAGTGCTCTCGTGTTTGCGCCGGAGCACTTCCAACGTTTCGGCCATCGCTTCCGCATCCCGCATTCCCGCGCTCATCCGCGCTTTCTTGCGAAGTGGACGACGACGCGCCTGTTCAGGCTCAAGCGCTGCGTAGTGCGCGAAAGCTCGATCCGCCTTCTCGTGATGTCCGCAATCTTCATAAGCTTGGCCGAGATCGAACCAAGCTCCCCCACGTGTAGGCGCAAGCTCAACTGCTTCGAGAAAGCAGTTAATGGCATCATTACACCTTTTAAGAGAGGCTAACGCGCGTCCAAGGTCATGATGTCCAGCAGCATACATGGGATTTTTCCGGACATACACAGTGAAGAAGGTCGCAGCTTCTACGTATCGACGCTGCGCAAAAAAGGCTTTTCCCATTTGATGAAGAACGTCATCCTGTTCTGGATCTATGGCTAGCGAAACCCGAAAAGACAACACCGCCTCGCGGAAGCGCCGAGTCGCGGCTAGGGTTCGTCCTAATTCCGCATATCCGTCAGCGGCTCCCGGTTTGATCCGACGATACTGGTTAATTAACGGTTTCGCGTCAGGAAAAACGCCAACTTGATCCATGCAATGCGCTAGATTGCGTAACCCAACCACAAGATCCTGGTGCAATACAGGCCTATAATGCGTGGCCTTTGGTCCGGTTAGGCGCTCTGCCTCGGAAGGTGAGAGCGTTTGGGCTACCTTACACTCCATGTCGTCGACAAATTCAGCATGGCTTTCGGCGAGTGTGCGGGCCATGGCGAAGAGTGTTGGGTTAAAGTGGTCCGGCAAAATGCCCAAAACAGGCACGTCGACCAATCGTGAAGCCCCGCGCGTGACAAAGCCACTCACTTCAGCGACACTCGACGCATCGCGAAGACGTAGCGAGAACGATGTTCCACGCAACGGCGAGCAAGATCGGACCATATACGCGAGGCTTCTGACATCATCAACTTTGGCTGGATCGAAGAAGCGGCTCTGCCGCAGCGGGAGGTCGATCCAGCCGAGTTCGGATTGGAGGACTGCCCGACCCTCGGACTGCGCATGGTTTGCCGCCACACCGACGACTTCGACTGGCTCGGCAGTTTCAAACTGAACCTCGGCGCGACCCTCCAGTCGGACGAATACGCCCTCGAGCACCGAGGTGCGCCGCTCAATTAACTGCTGCCCGGGTGCCTCCTCTTTATGGAAAGCGCGAAATGACATGGCCGGCAGCGACATTTTGCGTCGATCGACGTCCGCGGCACGATAACGGAGACTAGCAAGGGACTCAACGATGGTCCTTCCGAAATGGTAGGCGAACTCGCTGTGTAGGTGATCGCGGTCGGAGAATAGGACCTCCGGATGGACACCAAAGACATTTCCTAGCGCCAACGCGAAGAGGCGGCCGTCGAAAAGCGGATAGCCATGATCCGCCGCTAGCTGACGCATCGCCAGATACATCGGCCGCGTTTCGTTGATGATTTCGGTAGTCGGTAGAATGACGATAACTGGAATAGTTCGTGTTGGCAGGTTGCTGGCAATAAAGTCAAGGATCCGCTGCTTCATCTCGTTCGCGGTAGTAAGATAGTTTTTCGAAAAAAGCTCCTCACTAGAATAAAAATCAATAATCGCGTAATCAAAGCCGTTCAGGTCGCGAGTCGACGCGATTTGGGTCAGTAACGTCGTTGAACTTTCGCTCATCGAAAAGTTACGTACATGCTTTGTCATGGGATGTTGACTGATACCAAAACTATAGCCGCCACCGGCAAGGCCATTCGAGCTGCCCAATACCGCGATAGTGAGGGGGCGGACCTGTTTCTTGGGGGAGGGGGCTGCCGAATTCACCTCGACGTCGGCGGACGCCAATTGGGCTCGGATTGACTGCCGTATGAATGTCCGCCACGCCGCCTCGGCTTCGTTGGCTTCTCCCGCGTTGGCGAGCGCCCGACTCAGCCAGCGCCATACCTCCGTTGAATCCATGTCGGTCCGCGTCAGGAGAGGTCGCAACACGTCAGCTGCTTCGCGGCCCTGCTGCGTTTCAGTAAGGGCGCGACCAAGATCAAAAGCCGCGCGCCCATCGTTAGGCCGCATTTCTAGATAGGAACGTAGCGCCGAAACAGCTTGCGCGTAACTGGTCGCATCCATAAGTGAACATGTTAGCATACGCAGGCAATCGAGATCGTTTGGCGTCTCAGTGAGTGCCGTACGGAAAGCAGCGGCAGCCTCGTTCGGAAAGCCCGCATCGCGAAGGAGTGTTCCCAGGCGAATGACATCTTGAATGGTGCTTGCCGTCAGTTCCGCCTCGCCGAAAGAGAAGCCGCGGAGGCCGGTACGTTGTTCGAGCTCAACCAATGCCTGAAAAAGCTCCGAACGGGAGGCGCCCTTGCCGGGCAAAAACTCCGGCGAAGCTGTGGCACCGTTCAGATTAAATCTGCGCTCGCCCTGATAGGCATCAAGAAAGCTACGAGCATCGGACGTGTTGGCTAGGACCGTCGTCAACACAGATCGTGGCAACTGGCTGTAGAATTTATAGAGTTCTTCCAAATAGTCGCGATAGGCGACCACACGTCCGTTGAATTCAAAGGACATGTGGTGCTGGTAGGCACGAGGGAACAAATGCCGTGCAACGGAGTTCGATACCGCAATTCGCGGGAGCGGAAGATATTCCGGTCCAACTTCGGCAATATCTGGAGGGTAGCCAAGATACTGAAGTACACGGTTCGCTATCTGATAGGCAATGTTGCGACGTGGATGGTTGATCGCGTTCATTACCTCGCGATCGCGGCAGGAATTAGAAATAATATCGGACGCGATGACGTCAATGGAATGCGATTTTTCTCTGTCCTGCAGCGAAATAACACTAGACAAGAGCGCTGATTCCACGAAGTCAAAAGAATAAAGATCCGGTGAAAGCAAGCGTCGAGTCATTTGGGCGAAATTTTCGCCGAGTACGACGGAATTGAAAACATGAATATTGTGGTACGCCATGCCTATGCTTTGCTGGCGTCCCTTGCTGTGGTTGAGATAGAACCACTCCGGAAACTGCCCCCGAAAGAACAGCGAAGGGAAGGTAAGTAGAGCCGCGTCAGGCCGAATATGTGAGCGAACATAATCAAATGATCGTGTACCATTGGGGCCATAGCCTGCGCTAACGGGTTGCGCAAGTACAATATCCGCGGTCGCAAGATCCGCCAAATAGCGTTGATGGTCAGAGAAATCGCTGTCCACGTGAACTTGACGATTGACAATATCCCACTGCGGCTTCGATTCCGAAAGTAATCCTCGTAGCAAAATGGTTTGACAGTTACCGTGAATATAAATTTTCATGCCAGCGTCGCCATTTTCATAATTCGCCCTTATCTAAAGACAGCATCGGCAATGTTTACGTTATACTGTACATAGGAAGGTTTGCGCGGTGGCTCAATATATTCAGTTGAAAGCCACCCACGCCATCCGACACCATTAACTCCCAGCAAAAATCATGCCAGCTATCGATATGGATAGACAAGCTTCGATGCTCGGTCATCTGTACCCAGGCAGAGATCTGATTTAGCTTCAATCGCACATTTTAGACAGAGCGCATGCACGCGCTGTGGTTAATAACACTGACAGAAATAGACGAAGAGAGCGCAATAACTCACAGCGCTTTCGCCAATAAGCCACCAATCACGCCATGAGCGGCTGCCCAAATTTATCAGTTCCGGCTAGCCTGGAAACGACTGCGCCTTTTTCGGCCCGAAGCCATACAAAGGCATATACCCGCCAGAACTTCCGGTTCCCTGCGGTTCAAGGATTTGTAACCGTTCAGCGGCTCTCCAACGTATAGTTCGCAAACGAATGGAGCAGGTAGAGCCCCTACTACAGTAGGCATCTGTATTTCTCCACCGCTTCGACCTTGCTGCTATAGATGTCATCGGCTGCGATTGTCAGTGTTTCGCTGCTAATCGCGGCGCGCTTGTCCGCCTCGCTCCAGCCCTGTGCAGCGTCGCGCTTACTCAGACCAAATACCAGCGCTCGGCCGATCCGTAGCAAGAACTCCTGCTCTGAAACGGTAACGGCAGTGGCCATCATCTGCTCAGCTGGTTCGGCGCCAGTCGCAGTACCCACTAGCAGTTGCGCTAGTCGCTGCACTGAGGGGTAATTCATATTGACAAAAAGCTGATGTGCATCAGGATAATAGCGTGCGGCGCGTTGCGTTAAATTGCGGTCTGCGATTTCCGCTGCACTCCTCAGAAGCAGCAGTTCCGGAGCGTCTTCCAAGTCCATTACCATTTCCGTGTTCCCCTCAGGAGGAGTCTCAAATGGCTTGGGCATCGCAGATCTCTGCTTAGCTGGCTCAAGTTTTGCGTCGTTGCGAGCGTTGACGTCTTGGCCTGATAAAATCGGGCGCACGATTCTGCGCCGCTTTGGTCGCATGCGCCTAACGCCCAGGGAGGCCAAGAGTTCGGTAAGTTGCTCCGATACGTCGCGTGACATGTCGATATCTGGCGACAGCTCATCGATTAATGCGACGAGCCATTTTGGCCGATTGTCGCGAACGATTGCTGCGAAGTCGCTCAGGCGAACATGATCCTGTACGCCACCCGTATATCGCAGAAATTGCCTATATCCGTCCGCTCGTACCGGAAAGTCATCGGACAGCTCGATCAACACCGAGAAATGGCGCGCGCCGAAGCTAATGCCAAAGGCCGGTCCATCTAGCGTCCAGTGTTGGCCACGGCGAATGTCATAGAATTCACCTCCATGCACCACGCCACAAAAACTGGTATCCGGAACGAGTCCGTCCTCGTAAGAAGCGTTACGTTGATCCAGGGTTGGGTGTCGTGGATCGAAAAGATAACGGAGTGTGATGCCATCCTCTGCAAGATTCACTTGCTCATGCCGTGCGTAACGTTCGCTTATGCGTTCAGCAAGGGAGTAAAAACGACGTACTCCTTTCAGTCCATGAGTATCTTGACCAAGCAACAACTCGATATCATTGCCAATCTTATAGAATTTATTATAAATCGCGGCAGGCAACCAGTGGCGAGTCACCGAGGGGGCGTGATCATAGGGATCGATGAGCGTGTCCTGTTCAGGGCGATTGCCCATCAGTACTACCTCCGTCCAATCTCTATCTAACGGCAAGCCTTCTGTCGCGGCCTCCTCTGTCACATCCAGCACAATGGCAGGGCGACCGGTAGCTTGATCGAGCCGCGGCACCCGACCATAAACACCGTTGCGTTTTCCAATAGTAACCTCATGTATCCGCCCCTCTTTGCAGGATCGGTAACGGACGCCAATCTGGTTAGACGGTAGAGAGGCGACCTTGGCACCCATACCAAAATTCCGGTCCAGCCCCTTTTGTTTACCGATTGAGGATGCGATGTCACACATGCGGTACAATTGCACCGCATCCATACCGGGGCCGCTGTTCCATATACAAAACTTGCGAACCCCATCAACTATCTTTCCAGTAATCTCGACTCGACGCTCGCCGGACCGTGCGCGGGATGCCGCTTCCAGTGCATTCATGAGCAATTCTCGTAGCATCATAATCTTGGGGCATCGCTCGATTATGCTGGCTACAAGAAAGTCCTCATCGTCAACCCCAAGCTTCGCAAAAGACTGATCCACGTATATTCTCCCAAAAATTGATTGAATTGTATCACAATTAATACGACAAACCGCACGGAGATGTATGATATCTGATGTACAATTACGGTTGGTATCGCTGTGATACGCGCCAGGCCGGCCGATTTTCTAGCTTACCAAAGATAACAATGCACAGATACGGATCGCCCAAGCTTCATGGCAACCAGTCTATGACACCGCGGCTGTTGTTCACAAGGAAGAAACGCTTCTGCCCTATGCCCGGTGCCCGGTGCGAGCCGTCATGCTCGCGGTGCCGGCCGATGCTTTTCGCGGGCGCAAGGCACCCCCGCTCGCCGATTGCCAGCCGCGCGTCTTCGACGCCGATGGGCTGCCCGATGTCCTCGCTAGGACCGTGCAGGCGGCCGCCACCGCGCTCGACCGGCTCTCCGGACCCGAATGGGAAGCCGTAGCGCAGAGCGCGGCCGATCTTCTCCTCGTGCTGTCGGCGGAGCTGACTGCGAACAGGACCGACTCCTCGTCGAGCCGCGCCGCGCTGCTCCAGCGCATCTATGCGACCATCGAGCGGAGCGTCGGCAGCGAGGACACCTCAATCGCCGAGGTGGCGCAGGCCGAAGGCATATCCGAGCGCTATCTGCAGAAGCTGTTCGAGAGCACCGGGGAGAGCTTCAGCCATTACGTGCGGGAGCGACGCCTGCAGCGCGCCTGGCACGACCTCGCCAATCCCGCCGAGGCGGCGGTGTCGATCTCCGAGGTTGCCTATCGCTATGGCTTCGCCGACTCCGCCCATTTCAGCCGTCTGTTCCGCGAGCGCTTCGGCCTGCCCCCGCGCGAGCTGCGCCGGCGAGAGACCGACCGTCAGAGTCAGGGTGCGCTATCGAACGGCCAGCGCGGCTGGCCGCAGGAGGCGCTGGTACAGCTGCGCGCGCGCCAGACCAAGTCCGAGCCGGACACGCGCCGGAGCGTTCTGCTCGACAGCGGCGAGCCCGACGACCCGCCGGAGACACCGGCGCGCCACTATCTGCCGGTGCATGCCCCGCATGTGCACTGGGGTTATTTCAGCCGCTCGCTCAAGCCGTTGCTGGAAATCGCCTCCGGCGACATCGTCACCATCGAGACGCTGAGCCGCGCGCCAGATAGCTGGGTTACAATGGCACGCGCCTATGGGTCTGCAGGGATCAGCTCTCACGGATGAGCCCATCAGGAAGAGGCAGGGTCGCGTCCATTTCGGATGTGCCCTGGCGCGGGCTTGACACGAGTGGCTGCCCTTTTGGCGATCCAGATGACGTGTCGTTGTCCACCGCCCTTGCCATTCGCGCGTACCCTGACCTCATCCACTGCAAACCCCGCCCTGCGAAGGCGGAGGGTGAAATTCCGGTCTGGCGCTGACGACCATACGGCCAGTATGCCGCCGGGGCGCAGCACCCGACGGGCAGCTTCCAGTCCAGTCGTATTGTAGAGACCATCATTACCGGCGCGCGTCAGCGCTTCTGGACCGTTGTCGACATCCAGCAAAATCGCGTCATAGGCCGCCTGTCCAGAGCGGATCAGGCCGCCGACATCACCCTCAAGCAGTCTCACGCGTGGGTCGGTCAGGCTGGTCCCGAAAATGCTGGCCATCGGCCCGCGTGCCCAGGCGATCACCGCCGGCACCAGTTCCGCCACCACGATCTCCGCATCAGGCCCGAGTTCGGCCAGTGCCGCGCGCAGTGTGAAGCCCATACCAAGCCCGCCGATGAGCAGTCGCAATTTGGAGCGCTGTCCAAGTCGCTCACAGACCAGGGTGGCCAGCGCCTTCTCGGATCCGCTGAAGCGACTGTTCATCAGCGGGGTGGTGCCGGACATGATGGAGAATTCGTCACCCCGCTTCATCAAGCGAAGGTCGCCGAATCCACCAGGCACTTTCGCAGTATCGAGCAGGGACCAGGGAATCATCGGGAGGCAACTCGTCGGATAATGATGCGCGTCGCGTATCGCCTTTCATTGAGGCAGAACAAGAGTCGTTCTCACCGACACATATCGAGGGATGGTGCACGGGCTCATTAAGATGTTGAATTTTCTTGGATTGTCGCACCGATGTGACGACGTGTTTCTGGGCAAGCACGTTCGACGTGTTAGGCCGACCATCCCTCGATGGCCGGAGATGGCGACGAGCATGCCCATTAAGGCCTCACCGGTGCCTGTTTAGGAAGCCACTGAACGGCTTCTGGAAGAGGCGGCCCTGCGGCCGCCCGAAGGGTCCGGCTCACGCTTGCGAGTTCGCCGGGCTGAAGCCTGTTCGTCTTCAGGTTTGGCCCGGGAAACACGTTGTGAGCGCCGCACATTGATCGCCGAGGCATCCAGTAGATCCTTGATATGGGCGGCATAGAATTTCTGGATCATCTCGACGCTGGTGCGACAGTTTTTCGCCAGGGCGTAGATGTCCGCTCCTTCCATCAGACGCATGCAGATATAGGTATGCCGCAGGCTGTAGGCGGTGCGCTTGTTGCCGTCGCGATCAAGCTTCAGCCCCGCGCGCTCCAGAACGCCATTGAACAGCTTGATGTGATTGCCCGGAAAGACCGGATCGGTAGGCTTGGGGTAGGTCAAGGCCACTGGCGTGGCGCTCTCCGCTCGCTTTCGGCTCTGCCGACCAAGCAGGATCGGTTTTGCGCGCTTGAGTAGGCGCTGATAGGGCTCAACCGCGCCCGGCATGCTCTTGCAGAATCCGACGCCACGCTTGCCACGGACCTCAATCTCAAGGATGCGCTGGCCGCTATCACGGTCGTTCACGACCGCAATGTCGCGATGCTGCAGATTCTTCGCCTCATCCGGCCGCAGACCGGTGTTTGCCAGAAACAGCACATAGTCATGCACCTGCTCCGCGTTCCAGCGCCGGTGCGAGTAGGCGGCCTTCGCGTGTGTACGCGTGGCCGTGTAGAGCTGCTTGTACTCCTCCGGGCTGAACCACGGACGGTGCGCAATCTTCCCCTGGGTCCGATAGGGCGGGGACAGGTCCGGCAAGTGGGTTAGCCACCCATGGCGGGTCGCGGTTTTGAGGATCAGCCGCAGGGTCACGATTTCATCGTGCATGGTGCTGCGCGCAGGCGGTTTTCCGCTCTTGGACGTGGTCGCGCGATGAACCCGGTACTCTTGGACCTTCCCCGGCGTGACCTCGGAGACGCCCAGTTGTCCGAAGAAGGGAAGCAGATGGAGGCGGATCCGGATGCCATGGCCTTCAACCCACCGTGGGCTGCGCTGGCCTTCGGTGATGACCTGGTACTCCTTCAGGAACTGATCTGCGGCCTCTTTGATCGTCTTCTCGGTCTTGAGAAGGCCGGCGCGGGCTTTTCCGCGCAACCCCAGGTACCAGTCTTCGGCGAACTGCTTGGCCGGAGGGAGGTCGTCCTCCTTGGTGCTGACCCGATATTGGCGCCCATCGATGGAGGCTGAACATTGCCAATAGCGGCTCGCGCCTCGTTTGTAGACCTGAACCAGACCCCCTAGCAGCCCATGACTTGGCATCGCACGCCTCCTCCCTTCGATGCCACTAAAGGTAGCATAGGAAGCAGCGTCAGCCAATCGAGGTGTGCCAAGTGTGCTACGAGTGTGCTAGACCAAAACGAAGAGGCCGGCTTGCGCCGGCCTCTTGCAGATCGTTAATTTAACTTAGAAATTTGGTTGCGGGAGTAGGATTTGAACCTACGACCTTCAGGTTATGAGCCTGACGAGCTACCGGGCTGCTCCACCCCGCGTCAGTGGTCGGCGCGGCGTATGCCGTCGGCGACGACGGGTATCTAGCAATCCAACCCGGCAATTGAAAGGGGGCCGGACGTTTTTTTGTCGCGAGACTGTCGCCTTCTCTTTCAAAATTACGCATAATGAATTGAAATAAATAGAGAATTCATATGCACGCCCACACCGATAAAGATGGTGGACGACCAGAGGACCCCACGCCCGTCGTCTCTGGCGGGCTGTTGGCGACCGCGCTCGCCGCCGCGGTGGAGACGGCGGCCGGCGCGCTCGACGTCGACGATCCCGTGCGGGCGGTGCATGAATTACGCAAGGCGTTCAAGCGATTGCGCGCCTTGCTTCGGCTGGTGCGCGGGCATGGCCGCCCGGCGGCCCGGGCGCTGCGTGACGAACTCGGCGCCACCGCCGGCAATCTCTCCGGCGCGCGCGACACGGCAGTGCAGCGCGACACGCTCGACCTGCTGCTCCGCAAGAGCCTGATCTCCCGCTCTGTCCGCCGTTCCGCTGCGACGGCGCTCGCACGCGGGAGTTTGCCGGAAGCCGAAGCGGTGCCACCTTCCTTCCAGGCCGAGCTGGCGGCGCTGGTCGGCCGCTGTCGGCCGGCGGTGGTCGAGATGGCCGGGGAGGCGGGCGCGAAGGCAGTGATCGCCGCCATTGCCGAAGATTATCGGCGGGCACGCCGGCGCGGCCGGCAGGTCGACGTGACCGATGATGAGGCGCTGCACGAATTGCGCAAGGCGGTAATCGTCCATCGCTACCAGATGGAGATCCTGAGCGCCGGCTGGCCGACGCTCGGCGATCTGTGGGAGGCCGAACTGCAGCGGCTGCGGGAGAGGCTGGGCGAGCACCACGACCTTGCGGTGCTCGCCGCTGCGGTGCGGGCCGGCGGGCCGGTGGAGCAGGGCTGGCGTGCGCAGGTGCTGGAGGCGGTGCATCTGCGCCAGCAGAAGCTGGTGGCGAGCGCCGGGCGCCTGCAGGCACGGTTGTTCGCCGAGACGCCCAAGGCCTTCGCCCGCCGCATGCGTGCCTATATGCAAACCGTGCAGGATGGGGAATAAGGCGGCGGGTCTTTCAGGAGCGCCATTGCCATGTTCGTCCGGCAGATGAACTATCTGGTGGCGCTGGCGCGCGAGAAGCACTTCGCCCGCGCCGCGGAGGCGTGCAACGTCTCGCAGCCGACGCTTTCAGCCGGCATCCGCAAGCTGGAACAGGAACTCGGCCTGCCTCTGGTGGTGCGCGGGCATCGTTTCCTCGGCTTCACCGAGCAGGGCGAGCGGGTGCTGGGCTGGGCCCGGCAGATCGTCGCCGACTATGAAAGCCTGCGTCAGGAAAAGGTGGATTCGGTCGGCCGGCTGTCCGGTACGCTGCGCGTCGGCGCCATACCCTCCGCCATGTCGGCGGCGCCGGCGCTGCTGGCACCGTTCCGCAGCCGTCATCCCGAGGTGAAGGTGCAGATGTTCTCGCTCAGTTCGGCGCTGATCCAGCGCGGGCTCGACGAGCTCGATCTCGATGCCGGCATCACCTATCTGGAGACCGAGGCGCCGAGCCGGGTGCGTCGGCTCGACCTCTATGCCGAACGCTATGTCTTCGTCACCCGCGCCGGCGAGAAGCTGGCCCGGCGCCGCTCCATCGGCTGGGCGCAGGCGGCGACCGAGAAGCTGTGCCTGTTGACGCCGGACATGCAGAACCGCCGCATCATCGACCATGTGCTGGCCGGGCTGGGGCTCGCCTCGCAGCCGGAGGTCGAGACCAATTCCTTCATGGGAATCTGGGCCTTCGTCCGGCGCGGGCCGTGGTCGAGCATCGTGCCCGCCGCCAGCTTCAAGGGCCTCGGCGATGCCGGCGACCTCAAGGCCGTGCCGCTGGTGGAGCCAGAGCACGTGCAGCCGATCGGGCTCGTGGTGTCGGACCGCGATCCGCTGCCGCCGGTTGCCGCGGCGCTGATGAGGCTGGCCCGTGCGGGCGTCGAGTTCGATTAGAATTATTCGCGTAAACGACGCGTTTTAATTCGTGCGGTCTATCAATTGTTCGCCGCTTTCAATTTGAAGTGCCTGTCCTGGCGGCGCACTCTCCCCCTGTCGACGATGAAGCGGGACAACGAGTTCCCGATAGGCGCCGGCGCGGAGGACAACCCGACGGCACGTTCTCGACGAGCATCATCTCGTAACGAGACGGGCGGCTCGGATCAGGCGAGACCGAGACGATCCGGCCGGCCGCGCATGCGGCGGGAACGCCCCCGCTCACCCCTAATGGAGGAGATGCCGACATGGCGAAGGTTCTGTGCGTGCTCTATGACGATCCGGTCGATGGCTACCCGACCACCTATGCACGCGACGATCTGCCCAAGATCGACCATTATCCGGGCGGCCAGACCCTGCCGACGCCCAAGGCCATCGACTTCATCCCCGGCACGCTGCTCGGCTCGGTGTCCGGCGAGCTCGGCCTGCGCAAATATCTCGAAGCCAACGGCCATACGCTGGTCGTGACTTCGGACAAGGACGGCGCGGATTCGGTATTCGAACGCGAGCTGGTCGATGCCGACGTTGTCATCTCCCAGCCGTTCTGGCCGGCCTACCTGACGCCCGAGCGCATCGCCAAGGCGAAGAACCTGAAGCTGGCCCTGACGGCCGGCATCGGGTCGGATCATGTCGACTTGCAATCGGCGATCGATCGCAAGATCACCGTCGCGGAAGTCACCTACTGCAACTCGATCAGCGTCGCCGAGCATGTGGTGATGATGATCCTCAGCCTGGTACGCAACTATCTTCCCTCGCATGACTGGGCGCGTCAGGGCGGCTGGAACATCGCCGACTGCGTGGCGCATTCCTACGACCTTGAGAAGATGGACGTCGGCACCGTCGCCGCCGGCCGCATCGGCCTTGCCGTGCTGCGCCGCCTCGCGCCCTTCGACGTCAACCTGCATTACACCGACCGCCACCGGCTGCCGGAATCGGTGGAGAAGGAGCTCAACCTCACCTGGCACGCCACGCGTGAGGAAATGTACCCGGTCTGCGATGTGGTGACGCTCAACTGTCCGCTGCATCCCGAGACTGAGCACATGATCAACGAGGAGACGCTGAAGCTGTTCAAGCGCGGCGCCTATATCGTCAACACCGCACGCGGCAAGCTGTGCGACCGGGACGCGGTCGCCCGCGCCCTCGAATCCGGCCATCTCGCGGGCTATGCCGGTGATGTGTGGTTCCCGCAGCCGGCACCGCAGGATCATCCGTGGCGCACGATGAAGTGGAACGGCATGACGCCGCACATTTCCGGCACCTCGCTGACCGCGCAGGCCCGCTACGCCGCCGGCACGCGTGAAATCCTCGAATGCTTCTTCGAGGGTCGGCCGATCCGCGACGAATACCTTATCGTCGAGGGCGGCGCGCTCGCCGGCACCGGCGCGCATTCCTATTCCAAGGGCAATGCGACCGGCGGTTCGGGCGAAGCCGAGAAGTTCAAGAAGGCGAGCTGAGGCTCGCCGCTCCAATCGGTACCGGAGCCGCCGTCCGCGCGGCGTCTTCGGCACCGTTCCACGGCCGCCTCGCGGCGGAATCCCACGGACCCATCCCGGTCTTGAGAGAACTTGCGCGCTCGCTTCATCGGCGGGCGCGTCCTGTTTTCAGGCCGGGGCCTTTGAGACGTGCGCCGGGCGCATCGCGCCCTGGAGGAAATAGTCGACGCCGAGCTGCACCATGGGCGGCTGCGAGGCGTGCGGCCCGTCATGCTCGACATAGGTGAGCTCGTAGCCGGCGGCGCGCAGCTTGGCAGCATGCGAGCGGCCGGCGGTATGGATCGGCGTCTGGGTGTCGTTCTGGCCGTGGGCGATGAACACTTTCGGCGTGCCCTCCTGCGCCAGCACCGTCATGAAGCCGGCGGAGAAGGCGAGGATGTGGGTGACGATGTGCCCGTTGGAGAGGCCGGTGGAGAGCGAATAGCTGCCGCCGTCCGAATGGCCGGCAAAGGCGAAATGGGCGGGGTCGAGCTGGAAGCGCGCCGCGACCTCGGCAAGGCCGACATCCAGCCGCTCACGGTCCGGCCCGTTGCCGGCTATCACGATGTCCCAGGTCGGAAACAGCGATTGCGGCACCAGGAGCAGGAAGCCTCGTGCCTGCGCATGCCGCTGCATGATCGGCAGGATCTTCTCGGCGCTGCCGCCACCGCCATGGAACAGCACCATGAGCGGAGTGGGCGCGCGCGGGTCGATTCCCTCCGGCACGACCAGCACGTAGTCGCGGGTGTCGAACAGCCCGAGATCGTGGCGGCCGGGTGGCAGCGGCGACTTCGTCGGGGATGAGTGCCGGAAACCGAGCCGGCCAAGCAAAGACAGATCGAGCATGCCCGCAGCTTAGCGGCCGCAGGAGCCGGCGGAAAGATCGGCAGGCCGGACGCCTTGTCTCAGGCACGATTCCCGCGGGGCCACCGCAGGGGCATGTCGGCAGCGCGGAACGGCACGGCCTTCGGTCATGTCTTCGATGCAGGGCAGATATGGCCGCTTTCCCCTTTGCTTGCCGCTGCGGAGCGGCTATGCGGAGCAGTCGGATCGTGGGCGCTTCGTCGGCGTCCCCGGTGTCTTGCGTTCCGCTGGGGAGCGCACCTTCCGCAAATTGGTTTCCAATGCCTTTCAGGGACAAGTTGCTGGCTATCGCCGCGGTCTGCGTGTGGGCGCTCAACATAATCATCATCAAGCTGGGCGTGGCGGAGCTCCCGCCGATCCTGACCACGGCCCTGCGATTCATCATGGTGTCGGCCATTCTGGTGCCGTTCACCCGCCTGACATGGCGGCAGGTGCCGGGCGTGCTGCTGGTATCCTTCACCTTCGGTGTGATGCATTTCGGGCTGCTATTCGCCGCGCTCAGTCAGGCGGAGGCCGGAACCAGCGCCATCTTCATCCAGCTCGGCGCGCCGATCGCCACCGTGCTTGCCTGCCTCGTCTTCCGCGAGACGCTGGGCATGGTGCGCTTCGCCGGCCTCGTCATCTCGGTGCTCGGCATTGCCATCCTGGCGATCGGGCCGACCATGCCGGCACCGCTGCCGCTTACCCTGCTGTTGCTCAGCGCCACCGGATGGGCGGTGACCAACCTCATCGTCAAGTCCATGCCGGATATCGCGCCGATGACCATGATGGGCTGGTCGTCGCTGTTCTCGATCCCGCAATTGCTGCTCATCTCGTGGCTGTTCGAGCGCGGCGACTGGTGGATGGTGGAGACAGCCGGCTGGCACGGCTGGCTGTCGGTGGTCTACAGCGCCCTGTTGTCGTCGATCGCAGCCTATGGCGTGTGGTACTGGCTGCTGCGGCGCCATTCCATCGGCGCTGTCGTGCCTTATTCGATGCTGAACCCGCTGCTGGCGGTGCTGTTCGGCATCCTGCTGATCGGCGACGCGCCCTCGTCGGTGAAGCTCATCGGCGCGCTGGTGATGGTGGCGGGCGTGGCGCTGATCCTGCGCAAGCCGGACACCGCGCTGCCGGATACCGCATAAGGCGAACGGCCGGAACGAGGCGTCCCGGCCGGCCTGTCACGCATGTCTTACGTCCGGCGTCACTTGGCCTTCAGGAACTCGCCGACTTCGAGCAGGACGAGCTCGTTGTCGTCCGCCTTCTTCGGGTCGCGACTGGAGGAGAAGGGCAGGTTGTTGTCGTTGCCGACCACGATATGGGTGGCGTCGACGACGTCCACGTCCTCGATGGTGAAGAACGGGAAGGTCAGCACGCCGTCATTGAGCGGCTTGCGGGCCAGCTTGTTCGGATCGGCGATCTTCATCAGGTCGATATGGCCGATCTTGCGAACCGGACCACCGACATTGGCATCGGTCAGCTCGATCTTGGTGACGCGCTTGAACTTGGCGAGGTCGTGGAAGCAGTCCGCGCCCTTGGTGCCGGCGGCGCAGGCCTTGTCGGACGTGCCTTCGCCATTGTCGCGCTCGATGATCATGCCGGTGGTGGCGTCGATCATGTTGAAATCGCCGATGGCGTTGCCGTTCTGCTCGAGAACGTATTGCCACATGCGGCCGGTCCACTTCTGCGCGGCGACGTCGAATTCGAGGATCGGCAGGAATTCCTTGCCGTCGGCGGTCTTCTGCCAGTCCTTCTTCGAGGCGTCCCACAGCGGGCCTTCGAGCAGGGCGTAGAGGAACTTGCCGTCCTTCGAGGCGGCCATGCCCTCATAGCCCTTGGAGCGGCGCACGTTGAACTCGGCGGTCTGGTTCGGAGCACCGGCGGAAGCGACGGCATAGTGCTCGGGCGAGCGGGCCGGGGTCTCGCCGGCGACGGTCTCGAACACGCCGAGCACCTTGCCGGTCATGTCGGCCTTGATGAGATAGGGGCCGAACTCCTCGCCGATCCACAGATCGCTGCCGACGATCTGGAAGCTTTCCGGGTCGAAGTCGGCGCCGGTGAGGTAACGGGCATCGGTGCCCTCGTGGACGATGCGGAATGGCACCTTCTTGTCCGGGTCGGTGAGGAAGATGGTCTCGACCGGCTGGAAGCTGCCGGTCTTCCAGTCGATCGTGTACCGGTTGAGGTAGAGCGCGGAGTCCGGGCTGTTGGCCTTCGCGCCCATGCCGTTGTCGGTGATGATCCAGAACGAGCCGTCCGGCATGGTCTTGATGCCGGAATGGCCTTGGCGCGGCTGGCCCTTGAAGGGCACCGAGACGCCGGTCGGGCGGCCCGCGGACTTGCCTTCCACCGAGCCGATCGCCTCGACGCGCTTGCCGGTGGTGTATTTGCCGGAGGTCTTCAGGTCCGCGGGCGCGTCGGCGGGCATCTCGACGAAGCTCTGAGCCGGCAGCACGGCATGGCCGGCGAGGGTGGCGGGAAAGGCCTGGTCGGCGTGCGCGGCCGGCGCCAGCGCGACGAGCGCCAGCGCGGCGCCGGCGAGCAGGGACGCACGGAACGAGGTGCGGGTCATGGCGGGTCTCCTGAAGGGACGTGCGGCGGGGGGCCGCGATGTCCCTCCTGTGACGCCGGAGCATGTCGCTGACGTTACGTCGCGATGACGCGACGGTGACGCCGTCGCGTCCCGGCTCAGGCCGCCTTTTGCGCCGGCAGGCAGGCGAGGCATATCTGCTCGATGTGCCGGTAGTCGGTGCCGCAGCAGCCGCCCAGGAGCGTGAGATTGCGCATCCGGTCCCGCAGGCCGCGATATTGGTGTCCCAGCTGCACCGGGTCGCCGGCATCGAGGTCGGGTGCCGCGTCGAGTTCGGCATGGCTGCGCGAGGACGCATTGGCCCGCACGCCGCGCACCCGGTCGAGCCAGTCGCCGCCCGTAGCGATCAGGTTCTCGAAATGGGTGGGGTGGGCGCAGTTGATCATGAAATAGGCCGGTGCCGCGCCGCTCTCGGCGTCCACCTGTTCCACCGCCTCGCGCAGGCCCTGGCCGGAGGGAAGCCTCCCGTCGGTTTCCAGCGTGAATGAGATCGCCGACGGCAGGTCGGCGGCCTTGGCGGCGAGCGCGATGCCGACGGCCTCCTCGACATAGTTGAGCGTATAGGCGCCCACCATGTCGGCCGCGCTGTCGGCGAAGGCCCCGATCTGCGCGGCATGATAATGCGCCGCCTGCTCGGCGGTCATGATGGTGCCGGTCTGGTAGCCGTCGCCGCGCGGGCCGACCACGCCGCTGACCACCATCCGCGAGGCGGGGGTCTCGTAGCGATCGCGAATTTCGATGAGCAGGTCGATCGCCCGGCGGTTGACATCGGCGAGGGCGGCGGCGTCGAAGCCGAGCTTGGCGCCCCAGTCGGCATTGGCCCGCCAGGTCGGCGCATCGAGGACGAAGCCGACGCCGCGCGCATGGGCGAGTTCGGCGAAGCGTGCGTAATAGGCCCGCAACCGGTCGCGGCCGTCCTCGTCCTTCATCAGGTCGAAGGAGGCGAAATAGGGCAGGTCGATGCCTTCGTGGAAGATGAAGGTGGTCTCCATGCCGGCGTCCATGATGAAGACGTCGTCGGACAGCAGCGGCAGGGCGTGGCGATACTTGGACATGTGGATCCTCCCGGCGATATGCGGGGCATGTGTCGGCCCCGATTTCGCGGCGGATTGTGCCGGATTTTGCTGCCACGCCTAGAGTTCACATGGTCCAGCACCAGTCGCATTCCGATTCTGCGCGATATGCCAGCGATTTACGATGTGATCGGGACATGTCGGCCGGCATGTTTTGCGCCGGGCCGCCGTGGCTCGCTTTACCTATGGTACAGTTACGTCATGTCCCAGCCCCAGCCCGAGCTTCTGCCGCGACGCCGCAGCACCGATACGCGAAGGCGCCTGCTCGACCTCGCCGAGCAGCAGGTGCTCGCCAAGGGATTCGCCGCCACCTCCATCGAGGAACTGATTGTCGGGGTCGGCATCACCAAGAGTGGTTTCTTCTATCATTTCAAGGACAAGAACGATCTGGCGCGGGCGCTGCTGGAGCGGCACATCGTGCGCGAGCGCGAGCTGCTCGACGACCTGTTTCGTCGTGCCGACGAACTGAACGAGGATCCGCTGCATGGCTTCCTCGTCGCGCTGCGCCTGTTCGCGGAGATGATGGCGGCATTGCCGGAGGCGCATCCGGGCTGCATCGCGGCGACGCTCTGCTATCAGGACCAGCTGTTCGACCGCACCATCCACGACCTCAACGCCCAGAGCGTGCTGTCCTGGCGGGTGCGGTTCCGCGAGCGCCTTGGACGGATTGCCGCGACCTATCCGCCGACAGAGCCGGTGGATCTCGACGCCTTCGCCGACATGATGTCGACGCTGATAGAAGGCGGGTTGGTGATGGGGCGGGCGTTGCGCGATCCGTCCATCCTGCCGCGGCAAGTCCTGCTGTTCCGCGATTTCGTGCGCCAGACCTTTCGCCCCTGAGGCGGCGCCCCTCGACGCGGCGTCGTCGTTCGGGCTCTATGCAGCCATGAGTCTCGACCTTCCCACCGCCCCGCCGCCGGCGCGCGCCTTTCTCGGCGTCGCCCGCTCGGCTACCGGCCGCTTCTGGCGCGACCGGCTGGATGCACGCGCCACCCCCGCCGCGCTCGCCATCGCCCAGCGCCACGGCGTGCCGGAACTGCTCGCCCGCGTGCTCGCTGGCCGCGGCGTCGGGCTCGACGAGGTGCCAGCCTATCTCGACCCGACCGTGCGCGACCTGCTGCCCGACCCGGACACGCTGACCGACATGCCGCCGACGGTAGCGCGGCTCGCCGATGCGGTGACGCGCGGGGAGAAGGTGGCGGTGTTCGGCGACTATGATGTCGATGGCGCCACCGCTACCGCGCTGCTGGTCGAGGTGCTGTGCGCCGGCGGTCTGGATCCGGCCTTCCATATTCCCGACCGCATCTTCGAGGGCTATGGGCCGAACATCCCCGCCATCGAGGCGCTGGCGGCGGCGGGAGCAACGCTGCTGGTCACCGTCGATTGCGGTACGATGAGCTTCGAGCCCTTCGCCCGCGCGGCCGAGATCGGCCTCGACGTGGTGGTGATCGACCATCACCAGGCCGGCGAGACGTTGCCGCGCGTAGCGGCGCTGGTGAATCCCAACCGGGCCGACGACCTGTCCGGCCTTGGCCATCTCTGTGCGGTCGGCCTCGTCTTCGTCACCATGGTCGGACTGGTGCGCGAATTGCGCCGGCGCAACTGGTGGACGGACGGGCGGCCGGCGCCGGACCTGCTGGGCCTGCTCGATCTCGTGGCGCTCGGCACGGTGGCCGACGTGGTGCCGCTGGTCGGCCTCAACCGCGCCTTCGTCACCAAGGGCCTGGCGGTGCTGCGCCGGCGCGACCGGCCGGGGCTGACGGCGCTGATGGACGCGGCGCGGCTCTCCGGTCCGCCCAAGGCTTGGCATCTCGGCTTCCTGCTCGGGCCGCGCATCAATGCCGGCGGGCGCATCGGCGACGCCTCGCTCGGCGCCAAGCTGCTGCTGAGCCATGATTCCATCGAGGCGAAGGCGCTCGCTGCCGAGCTCGACCGGCTGAACGCCGAGCGGCAGGCGGTGGAGCGCGCCATCGTCGCGCAGGCGGAGGCGGAGGCGGACGCCGCGCTCGGCCGCGAGGGCAACAGCCCAGTGATCCTGGCGAGCGGACAGGGCTGGCACCCCGGCGTGGTCGGGCTGGTGGCGGCGCGGCTGAAGGAGAAATTCGGCCGGCCGGCCTTCGCCGTCGCCTTTACCGGCACGCATGGCGCCGGCTCGGCCCGCTCCATTCCCGGCGTCGATGTCGGGCGTGCGGTGCGCGGAGCCGTCGAGCGCGGCCTGCTGGTCAAGGGCGGCGGCCACGCCATGGCGGCGGGGCTGACGGTGGAGCGCGACAAGCTCGGTGCCTTGCGCGCCTATCTGGAAGAAGAGCTTGCCCCCTCGGTCGACCGCGCCCGCGGGGTCGACGAGACGGTGGTGGACGGCGCGCTCTCGGCCGGCGCTGCCACGCCGGACCTTATCGATATGGTGGAGAGGGCAGGGCCCTATGGCGCCGGCAATCCGCAGCCGGTCTTCGCCTTCCCCGCCCATCGCATCGTCTATGCCGAGGCCGGCAATTCGGACCAGATCCGGGTGCGGCTGCGCGCGGCCGACGGCTCGGTGTTGCAGGGCGTCGCCTTCCGCGCCGCCCAGACGCCGCTTGGCGAGGCGTTGCTGGCGGGGCGGGGGCAGGCTCGCCATGTCGCCGGCATGCTGGAGCTCGACACCTGGCAGGGGAGGGCGCAGCCCAATCTGCGCATCTGCGATATCGCCGATCCAGAAAAGACATGATGTTGCAAGGCATTCGCTGCGAGAGCGGAATCAGCGTGCCGGCATCTTGAACCGGTCTTCGAGCGACTGTCCCGGACCCTGAATCGATCCATGAACCGCGTCCGCCAAGCCCTTGAATCGACTCGCCGGCGCATCGTCGGCAACCTGAATCACCTCGTGAACATGTGAGCCCAATGACCGGAAACGACTCGTCTTTCGCTCCGTCGCCCTCGGTGGCGATCATCGGCGCCGGCCCGGCCGGGCTGCTCGCCGCCGAGGCATTGGCCGTGGCGGGGGCCGTCGTGACGATCCATGACCGCATGGCGGCTCCCGCCCGCAAATTCCTGCTGGCCGGGCGCGGCGGGCTGAATATTACCCATAGCGAGCCGCGCGAGCGCTTCCTCGCCCGCTACGGCGCGGCGGGCGGCTGGCTCGGCCCGATGATCGACGCCTTCCCGCCGGCGCGGCTGCGGGGCTGGGTGGAGGAGCTCGGCGAGCCGACCTTCATCGGCTCCAGCGGCCGGGTGTTCCCGCGCGCCTTCAAGGCCTCGCCGCTGCTGCGCGCCTGGTTGCGTCGGCTCGACGGGCTAGGCGTGCGCTTCGCCCCGCGCCATCTCTGGCAGGGGTGGGATGAGGCCGGGCGGCTGAACTTTTCGACGCCGGAAGGCGAGGTGGCGCTGTCGGCCGACGCGACGCTACTGGCGCTCGGCGGCGCCAGCTGGCCCCGGCTCGGCACCGATGGCGGTTGGGTGCCGTTATTGGGGGAAGCCGGAGTCGAGGTGGCGCCTTTGCGGCCGGCCAATGCCGGGGCGATCGTCGGCTGGAGCGAGATTTTCCGCAACCGCTTCGCCGGCGAACCGCTGAAGCGCATCGGGCTCAGCGTGGGCGAGCGCCGCCTGCGCGGCGAGGCGGTGATCACCGTGCAGGGGATCGAGGGCGGCGGCATCTATGCGCTGACCGACCGCCTGCGCGCTCAACTGGCGGCTGGAGAGGCGGTGCTGGAGATCGACCTGCGGCCAGACCTCGCCGTCGAGCCGCTGGCCAGGCGCATCGCCACCGGTCGCGCCGGCGAGTCGCTCTCCAACCGGCTGCGCAAGGCCGGCCTGCCGGCAGTGGCGGTGGGGCTGATGCGCGAGGCGATGCCGCTTCTTCCCGCCGATCCGGCTGGCCTCGCCGCGCTCGCCAAGGCGGTGCCGATCCGCGTCGCCGCCATTGCCGGCATTGACCGGGCGATTTCCTCGGCCGGGGGCATCGTTCGCGCCGAACTGACCGACGAGCTCATGCTGCGGGCCAGGCCGGGCGTGTTCGTCGCCGGCGAGATGCTGGACTGGGAGGCCCCGACCGGCGGCTATCTGCTGCAAGGCTGCTTTGCCAGCGGCTGGCGCGCGGCGCAGGGCATGGCCGCTCGTCTCGGCCTGCCGCTATCGGCGGCGTGGCAGGGGGACTGGGAGGCCACGGATGCCTCGATCGAGGAAGGGATGGCGCGGGACGGCAGCTGAGGGAGCGCGTGCCACCGTCCCGCGCGGCTCACGAGACCAGCCGGGAAACGGCCTCGCAAGCGGTTCGGTCCAAGGTCCCCGGCCGGACGATCATGATGCCGTCCGAGGACTTCCTGATTTGATTACTCGACGATTCCGCCCTGCACAACGATTATCTTCCATTATTATTATAGTTCTAAACTAGAGTGATGATTTAATACTTTAACGTTGGGCATCTGTTGTTTGGCCGCTTGCCGTGCGGCGGTGGTGGGCCTACCACTTCGCCCCGGTGGGTTCGGGTCGGTGCGCGATGGCAGGAGAGATGCATGGCGCGGCTTTTTTTCTGCAGCGGGCGCACGGTCGAGGCGGCACCCGATGCCGCGCGCGAACTGGCGGCCAAGGCGCGGCTTTTGCTCGGCGTCGATGACGACACCACGATTTCCATCAGCGAGATCGCCTGTGGCGACCCGGCGTGCGGCGGCGCCGAGACGGTCATCCTGATCATGCGGCCCGGCCGACGCACCGAGGCCGCGAAGATCCTGCGCCCGCTCGCCGAGGTGGTCGACGACGACCTGCGCGAGGCGCTGGCGGCCTATGTCGCCGGCTGATCGACGATTGTTATTCGAAGTATTCATTGAATTTACAAGAAATAATGCATATGACCTAAGGTAGGCTCAGCGTATAATCGTTCTAATGTAGCGTTGACATCTTGCGAATGCTTGGGATGGTGGCGTAGGACTCCCGTCGATGGACAGGGGCCGCCTTGTGGCGGCGGGAGGAGATATCCGATGCGAGCCAGACTGAAATTCACCGCGCCGCTGCTGGCCGCGGTCGCCTTCGGGGCGCTCGTCGCCGCCGGTCCTGTCGGCGCGCAGGGCACCGCGCCCAAGCCGCGCGAGATCGTCGCCACCTATGCCAATATCGCCGAGGCGATGTATGGCGATGCCCTGACGACCGCCAAGGCGCTGAAGGTGGCGGTGGACGCTTTCGTCGCCGAGCCGACCCAGGCCAATCTCGACACGGCGCGCACCGCCTGGAAGGCCGCTCGCGTACCCTACCAGCAGACCGAGGGCTTCCGCTTCGGCAACGCCATCGTCGACGATTGGGAGGGCCGCGTGAATGCCTGGCCGCTCGACGAGGGGCTGATCGACTATGTCGACAAGAGCTATGGCTCGACCTCGGACGAGAACCCGCTCTATACCGCCAACGTGATCGCCAACACCAAGATCCGCGTTGGCAAGAAGACCATCGACGCCTCCAAGATCAACCCCAAGCTGCTGAACAGCCTGCAGGAGGCCGGCGGCGTCGAATCCAACGTCGCGATCGGCTACCACGCCATCGAATTCCTGCTGTGGGGCCAGGACCTCAACGGTACCGGGCCCGGCGCCGGCGCCCGTCCCGCGACCGACTACGATCTCAAGAACTGCACCGGCGGCCATTGCGACCGTCGCGCGGCCTATCTCCAGGCCGCGACCGACCTTCTGGTCAGCGACCTCGAGGACATGACCAAGGCGTGGGGCGCCAAGGGCAAGGCCCGCGCCGCGGTGCTGAAGCAGAAGGACAAGGCGGCGCTCGGCACCATCCTCACCGGCCTCGGCAGCCTGTCCTATGGCGAGCTCGCCGGCGAGCGCATGAAGCTCGGCCTCATCCTCCACGACCCGGAGGAGGAGCATGACTGCTTCTCCGACAACACCCACAACTCGCATTACTATGACGAGCTGGGCATCGCCTCGATCTATCGCGGCAAATATACCCGCGTCGATGGCAGCGTGGTCGAGGGTCCCTCGGTCGCCGCCTATGCGACGGTGCTGGCGCCCAAGGCTGCCGAGGAGGCCGACGCCAAGGTCAATGCCGCGCTCGCCGCGCTGAAGGCCATCAAGGACGAGGCCGACAGCGGCAAGCAGGCCTATGACCAGATGATCGGCGAGGGCAACGCCGCCGGCAACGCGCTGGTGCAGGCTGGCGTCGATTCGCTCGTCGCCCAGACCCGCGCCATCGAGGGCGTGGTCGCGGCGCTGAAGCTGAAGATCAAGGTGGAAGGCTCCGACAGCCTCGACGACCCCTCGAAGGTCGGCGAGTGAGGACGAGATCGTGACCAGCGGCGCGACGTTTTCGCGCCGCGCCTTGCTGGCCGCGGGTGCGGCCTTGGGTGCGGGAGCGGCGTTCGCGCCCTCCCGCACCGGCTTTGCCCGTGCTCCGGCGGCGTTCGAGCCGACGCAGCGCCTGACGCTGAATTCCGGCGAGACGGAGCTGCGCCTGCTCGGCTCGGACAAGCCGCCGACCCGCATCTATGCCTACGACGGCGAGCCGTTCCGACTCATTCGCGTGCCACGCTTCACCCAGCTGGAGGCGACCTACGAGAACGGCCTGCACGAGGGCAGCTCGCTGCATTTCCACGGCATCCGCATGCCGAACGAATATGACGGCGTGCCGCCGCTGACCCAGCCGCTGGTGCAGCCGGGCGGACGCTTCGTCCACCGACTGCCGCTCGACGATCCGGGCACCTTCTTCTTCCATCCGCATTGCGACGAGACCGGGCAGGCCGGGCGCGGCCTTGTCGGCGTTCTGGTGGTCGAGGACCCGCGCGACCCGCGCTTCGATGCGGAACATGTACTGTGCCTGAAGGACTGGCGTCTCGCCGAGGATGGCGGCTTCCTGCCGCTCTCCGAGCCGGACGGCGCTTCCAAGGCCGGCACGTTCGGCGCCACCCGCACGGTGAACGGCAAGCCGCATCTGAACCTCACCGCGCCGGCGGGCGGCGATGTGCGGTTGCGTGTTCTCAATGTCGATTCCACCCGCATCATGGATATCGGCGTCGAGGGCGCGCCGGCCTGGCTGGTCGCCATCGACGGCCATGCGCTGCTGCCGGTGCTCATGGAGACGCTGCCGGACGGCATCTGGCGCATGGGCCCGGCGCAGCGGATCGATCTCCACATCCGCATGCCGGATGACGGCCGCCCCGTGACCATCGGCGATTACCGCGCCTCGGACATATTCACCTTTGCCACGCTGGCCGCCGAGGGGCAGGTGCGCGGCCGGCGCCGCAAGGGACCGCTCGCCCTGCCGCCACCGCGCCTGCCGATGCCGGACCTGAGGCGGGCCGAGTTCCATTCCTTCACGCTGCAGCAGGCGACCGACGCGGCGGTGAGGGAGGTCGGCCTGCCGCCCGACGACCCGCTCGCCAAGGCGCTGATCGACAGCCTGTGCGTCGGGTCGGCCACCTATTGGTCGATCGCCCAGCAATCCTGGCCGACCGGCGAGCGGCGCGGCCTGCCGCCGCCGCTGGCACGGATGGAGACAGGCAGAAGCTATCGCATCGAGATCAAGAACGAGACGCGCTTTCCGCATCCGGTTCATCTGCACGGCCATGCCTTCGCGGTGCTCGGCTCCAGCAAGGGACGGCTGCCGAAGCATTTCGCCGATACGGTGCTGACCCAGCCGGGCGAGGCGGTGGAGATCGCCTTCGTCGCCGCGCCGGGCGACTGGGTGTTCCACTGTCACATATTGGAGCATATGGAGACCGGCATGATGGGCTGGTTCCGTGTGGTCTGAGATGGGCAATCGCCGTGCTCCCGCGCTGGCCGTGGCGCTGACGATGCTCGGCATGGGGGTGGCGCCGGCCGAGGAGGCGGGGCTCGACCGCGCCATCGGCAAGGCGCTGTTCGAGCGGCCCTGGGTGCCGGCGCCGAGCTCGACCCGCGCCAATGACGGGCTCGGCCCGCTCTTCGATGCCCGCTCCTGCTCGGCCTGCCATCCCGGCGCCGGTCCCGGCGTCACGCGGATCGACGCCGAGGGCGTGCCCGAGGGGCTTGGGCTGGTGCTGTCGCTGTTCGGCGCCGATGGCGGCGGCGATCCCGTCTATGGCCATCGGCTGGAGACCATGACGCTGCCGGGCGTGCCGGCGGAGGGCAGCATCGCCGTTGCGGTCGATGAGGGGCGCCGGGCTCCCCATGCCGAGGCGCTCGGCTACGGGCGGCTCGACCCGGCGACCCATGTCTCGCTGCGCGCCGCGCCGGAGCTGCGCGGGCGCGGGTTGCTGGAGCGGGTGCCGGATGCGACGATCCTCGCGCTGGAGGATCCCGACGACCGCGATGGCGACGGCGTGCGCGGCCGCGCCCGTCGGATCGAGGTGTCGGAAGGCGGCTCGCGCATCGGCCGTTTCGGCTGGAAGGCCAGCCATCCGACGCTGGCCGGCCAGACCTCGGAAGCGTTCGCGCTCGATCTCGGCCTGTCGACGCCGCTGCGGCCGGAGCCCTGGGGCGATTGCACCGAAGTGCAGGTCGCTTGCCGCAATGCGCCGCATGGCCGTGAGACGGAGGGCGAGCCGGAAATCTCCGAGGCCATCGTCTCGCGCATCGTCGCTTATCTGAGCGGGCTGAAGGTGCCGGTCTCGGTGCCCGATCCGGCCGGCGCAAAGCTGTTCGCCAGCGTCGGCTGCGCCACCTGCCACCGGCCGTCGCTGCCGGTCACGGGCGGTGGAGCGGTCGCCTTGTTCACCGACGTGCTGCTCCATGACATGGGCGACGGGCTCGCCGACCCGGCCGGCGTGCCGGGCGCGGCTGCCGGGGAATGGCGGACCGCGCCGCTCGCGGGCCTGTCGCGCGGGCTTGAAAACGGCGTCGGGCTGCTGCACGACGGCCGTGCCGTCGATGTTCCTGCGGCGGTACGCTGGCATGGTGGTGAGGCGAGCGGCGCGCGCGCCCGCTTCGACGCGCTCGGCCCGCGCGATCGCCAGCGTCTCGTCGACTACGTGTCGTCTCTCTGATCCGAGGATCTGGTCATGCGCCGTTCGCCACTCGCCGTCGTCCTTGCGCTGGCCTCGCAGGTGGGGAATGTCGCGCAGGCGGTGCCCGCCGTCGCGGCCGCCGCCTCGCTCATCTCGACCATCTTCGTCGGCCGCGCATCCGCGGCCAGCATCTCCGCCCCGGACGTGGTCGAGACCTGGCTGCTGCCGCGCTACGACACGCTCGCCGCTGCCGCCAAGGCCAATCGCGCGGCGTGGCAGGCCTTCTGCGCTGCGCCGGGCGAGGCCGGCATCGCTGATCTGAGGACCCGTTTCGGCGCGGTGTCCGATGCCTGGGCCTCGGTGGAGTTCATCACCTTCGGCCCGGTGATGCTGTCGCTGCGCGCCGACCGGATGAACCTGTTTCCCGAGCGGCGCAACGCCGTCGGCCGCTCGATCACCGAACTGGTCGGCGATGCCACCGACGAGCGCCTGAAGCCGGAGCGTTTCCCGCGCCTCAGCGCCGCCGCGCAGGGCCTGCCGGCGCTGGAACGGCTTCTCTACGACGACGGCGCACAGGCGCTGCTTCTGGCGGGGCCGGAATCGGCCCGGCGCTGTGCCCTCGGCCTCGCCATCGCGGTGAATATCGAATCCATCGCCACCGATATCCGCCAGGGCTGGGGTGACAAGTCGAGCGGCCTGCTGGCGCAGCTGATCGCCGGCACGTCGGATCCGGTGTTCTTTCCCGACCCGTCGGCGCTGCTCAGCCAGATCGTCACCGATCTCGCCGGCGCCTATCAGCGCGTCGTCGACCAGCGCCTGCTCGCCATTCTCGGCAAGACGCCGGACGACGCCAAGCCGCTGCTCGCCGACCGCCGTCGCAGCGGGCGGGAGAAGGAGACCATCGTCGCGATGATCGGCAGCGCCGACAGCCTCGGCATGCAGCTGGCCGAGGGGCTGGATGCCAGGGGCAAGATGGCGCTTGGCAAGGCGCTGGGCGCCGCCGATGCCGCGGCTTTGAGGCTGCCGGAGGATATCGGCGCCGCCACGCAGGCGCCGCATGGTCGCAAGTCGCTGCAGGATGCCGTCACGGTGTTCAAGGCGGCGCAGGCGAGCGTTGCCGATCCGCTCGCCGCCGGGCTCGGGGTGCCGCTGGGCTTCAACGCCCTCGACGGCGATTGAGGAGGCGAATATGCGCGCCATCGATTCCACCCGCCGCGGGCTGTTGGCCGGGCTCAGCGGCCTGCTCGCCGCGCCGCGGCTGCTGTTGGGCGCCGCCCATGCACAGGACCATCTTCTGGATGCCGAATGGCTGGCGACGGCCGGGGTCGATGGCGGCTTCGCGCCGGTGGTGCTGAATGCCGATTTCGGTGCGACCAGTGTCGGACGCGGCGCGCAGCGGCTGCACTGGGTGGAGCCGAGCCCGGACGGGCACACGGCGGTGGCGGTCGCCCGCCGTCCCGGCACCACGGCGGTGCTGTTCGACCGCCGCGCCGGGCGGGTGCTCGCGACCTTCGAGCCGGGCGCGGGGCGGGTGTTCTCCGGCCATGGCCGCTTCGTCGATGGCGGGCGGCGCTTCCACGCGGTGGAGATCGAGCGCGAGAGCGGGCAGGGGGTGGTGTCGCTGCGCGAGGTGGCGGACGACTTCTCCGTGGTGGCGGAATGGGCCTCCTCCGGCATCGGCCCGCATGACATGCTGCCCGCCCATGGCGGCCTCGTCGTCGCCAATGGCGGCATCGAGCCGCATACGCCCGAGGCGGTCGGCGCCGAGGTGGCGCATGCCGGTATCGCCATCCTCGATCCTCTGAGCGGGCAGACCCGCGCGGTCGGCGCGCTGGAGGGCGACCTCGTCTCGCTGTCGCTGCGCCATCTCGCGCGTGCGGACGACGGTCTTGTCGTGGTGGCGGCGCAGGACCTGCTCAACGATTCCATCGCCCGCCCGCTGGTCTATGCGGTGGAGCCGGACGGACGCCTGCGCGCCTTCGACGCCCCGGACGAGGAATGGCGCGGCTTCCGCACCTATATCGGTTCGATCGCCGTCGATCGTTCCGGCCGCTATGTCGCCGCCGCCAGCCCGCGCGGCAACCGCGTCGCGGTCTGGACGCACGAGGGCCGTTTCCTCGGCGGCGTGCCGCTGGTCGATGGCTGCGGCCTCGCCGCCACCCAGGAAAGCGGGCGTTTCCTCGCCACGTCCGGCCTCGGCGAGGTGATCCTGATCGGCGCCGACGACGAGGGCGTGGGCGTGATCGCTCGTCGCTCCGGCGGCCCGCGCTTCGACAATCACGCGGTGCTGGTCGGGGCGTGACGACCGATCTGCGTTCGGGGCTCTTTTCTTTTACCGGCGGCGGTCCGATAAGACAGCAGCGCGATGTCAGATCGCGTTGTTATACGCGGACGGCCTGTAAATGAACTCGATCTTCTCCGGTCTCCCCACCACGGTGTTCGAGACCATGTCGCACCTCGCCCGGCTGCATGGCGCGGTCAATCTCGGCCAGGGCTTCCCGGACGACCCCGGCCCGCGCGACGTGCGCGAGAAGGCGGCGCAGGCGGTGCTCGACGGCTGGAACCAGTATCCGCCGATGATGGGCGTGCCGGAGCTGCGGCAGGCGGCGGCGGCGCATTATCGCCACTGGCAGGGGCTCGACCTCGATCCGATGGCGGAGATCATGGTTACTTCCGGCGCCACCGAGGCGATTGCCGGCGCGCTGTTCGCGCTGATCGAGCCGGGCGACGAGGTGGTGCTGGTCCAGCCGCTCTATGACGCCTACCTACCCCTGGTGCTGCGCGCCGGCGGCGTGCCGCGCCTCGCCCGGCTGACGCCGCCGCACTGGCGGCTGACGCAGGAGGTGCTGGCGAGCGCCTTCACCCCGCGCACCCGGCTGGTGCTGTTCAACAATCCGCACAACCCGACCGGCCGCGTCTTCGATCGCGAGGAGCTGGAATTGCTGGCGGAGTTTTGCCGGCGCAGCGGTGCGGTGCTGGTGGCGGACGAGGTGTGGGAGCATGTCGTGTTCGACGGGCTCGCTCATACCAGCGTGCTGTCGCTGCCCGGCATGCGCGAGCGCAGCGTCAAGATCGCCTCCACCGGCAAGATCTTCGGCATGACCGGCTGGAAGGTCGGCTTCGTCTGCGCGGCGCCGGAACTGATGAAGGTCCTGTCCAAGGCGCACCAGTTTCTCACCTTCACCACGCCGCCCTCGCTGCAGTACGCCGTCGCCTATGGGCTCGGCAAGGAGCCCGCCTGGTTCGAGGGGATGCGCGCCGGGCTGCAGCGCTCGCGCGACCGGCTGGCCGATGGCCTCGCCGCTCTCGGCATGGCGCCGCTGCGCAGTTCCGGCACCTATTTCCTCAATGTCGATCTCGCCGCCATCGACCCGGCACTGCGGGACGAGGCGTTCTGCCGCGACATGGTCGAGCGGCACGGCGTCGCCGCCATTCCGGTCTCGGCCTTCTACGCACAGGACGCGGTGACCAGCGTGGTGCGGTTCTGCTTCGCCAAGACCGACGCCACCCTCGACGCGGCGCTGGAGCGGCTGGCGAGGCTGCGGCAGGCCGCGTGAACCGCGACGATCATTTGTGCGCATCCGATCGCTCTGCATACACAACGTCCACGTGCAGGGCAATTGCTCAAAATTTGATCTAATTTTCAGCGCGGCATGCGATCTGCGTCAATCGACGTATTGCCGTTTCCCAAAAGGAGCGTTGGCACAGGGGTTGCAAACCCGCATCCCTGGCACGCGGACGGGGGTCCTGCGTGTGAACTCCAGAAGGGAAAGAATATGTCTAAGCTGTTCTCCCATGCGCGCCGCATGGCTGGCCGCGCCGTGGTCGGCGCCGCGGCGCTGGCTCTGGCCGGTGCCGCCGTGCCCGCCGCTGCCCAGGAAACGATCAAGGTTGGCGTTCTTCACTCTCTGTCCGGCACCATGGCCATCTCGGAGACCACGCTGAAGGACACGGTTCTGTTCATGGTCGACCAGCAGAACGCCGCCGGCGGCGTGCTGGGCAAGAAGCTGGTGCCGGTGGTCGTCGACCCGGCTTCCAACTGGCCGCTCTTCGCCGAAAAGGCCCGCGAGCTGCTCGCGAAGGAAAAGGTCGCGGTCGTGTTCGGCTGCTGGACCTCGGTGTCGCGCAAGTCGGTGCTGCCGGTGTTCAAGGAGCTCAACGGCATCCTGTTCTACCCCGTCCAGTACGAGGGCGAGGAGAGCGAGCGCAACGTGTTCTACACCGGCGCCGCCCCCAACCAGCAGGCGATCCCGGCCGTCGACTACCTCATGGAGAATGAGGGCGTGAAGCGCTGGGTGCTCGCCGGCACCGACTACGTCTATCCGCGCACCACCAACAAGATCCTCGAAGCCTATCTGAAGTCCAAGGGCGTTCCCGCCGAGGACATCATGATCAACTACACGCCGTTCGGTCACTCCGACTGGCAGACCATTGTCGCCGACATCAAGAAGTTCGGCTCGGCCGGCAAGAAGACCGCCGTCGTGTCGACCATCAACGGCGACGCCAACGTTCCGTTCTACAAGGAGCTCGGCAACCAGGGCATCAAGGCGACCGACATCCCGGTCGTGGCGTTCTCGGTGGGCGAGGAAGAGCTCGCCGGCATCGATACCAAGCCGCTCCTCGGCCACCTCGCTGCCTGGAACTATTTCCAGTCGGTCGACACGCCGGCGAACAAGGACTTCATCGCCAAGTGGCAGGCCTACACCAAGAACCCGAAGCGCGTGACCAACGACCCGATGGAAGCCACCGTCATCGGCTTCAACATGTGGGTCAAGGCGGTCGAGAAGGCCGGCACCACCGATCCGGACAAGGTCATCCCGGCGCTGATCGGCGTCGCGGTGCCGAACCTCTCGGGTGGCTTCTCGGCGATGATGCCGAACCACCACATCACCAAGCCGGTGCTGATCGGCGAAATCAAGGACGACGGCCAGTTCGACATCGTCGAGCAGACCCCCGGCCTGATCGTCGCCGAAGAGTGGTCGCCCCACCTCGAAGGCTCGAAGGACCTGATCGCCGATTGGCGCTCGCCGATGAACTGCGGCAACTTCAACGTCAAGACCGGCAAGTGCGGCGCCCAGTGAGCGGCACCCTTTGCCACTGACATCGCTTCGAGGGATCGGCGGGTTCGCCCCGCCGGTCCCGACTGGCGCATTGCGTTAGGGAAGGCGGTCGCGCCTTCCCGTCGCCGCCGGATGATGTCCGGCTCCATCCGCACTCACACCGACGGATGACGATGATCTCCCGTGGCCTTTCCAGCCGTCTCGGCTGCATGCTGCTCCTCGCCCTCGGCCTGCTCACCGGTGGATCCTTCCTGCCGCGTGCCGCGTTTGCCCAGGACATAAGCGCACCGCTGGCGCAGCTCACCACCGACAAGTATGACGACACCGAAGCGGCGCTCGGCGCCCTCGCTCTCAGCGGTAGTCCCGCGGCGGCCGGCATCGTCGCGGCGCTCGCCGACGGTCGCTTGGCCTTCAGCCCGGCGACCAGGCAGCTGCTGATCAAGACGACAACCGGGGGCCTCGCCGACGCCGCGACCGGGCAGCCGGTGGCCGAGGCGCCTCCCGGCCTCAAGACCGTCCGCGTCAACAACCGCGTGCGCCGCGCCATCGAGGCGGCCAGCGGCGCGCTCGCCCTGGTCAGCCCGGATCCGGCCAAGCGTCTCGACGCCGCCGCCTCGGTGATGCGCTCGCGCGACGAGGCGGCGCTGCCGGCACTCGACGCCGCGCTCGCCAAGGAAACCGACGCCAGGGTGAAGTCGGCGCTGTCGCTCGCCCGCGCCTCGCTGCTGATCAGCAAGGCCGACGTGACGGATGCCGACCGCATCGTCGCCATCGACGCCGTCGCCGCCGAGGGCAACCAGGACGCGCTCGCCGTGCTGCGCAACCTGCCGCCTACCGCCTCGCCCGCCGTGAAGGCGGCGGCGGATTCCGCCATTGCCGCCATCGAGCGCAACCTCGCCATCTGGTCGGTGGGCCAGAATGTCTGGTACGGCGTCTCGCTCGGCTCGGTGCTGCTGCTCGCCGCCATCGGCCTCGCCATCACCTTCGGCGTGATGGGGGTCATCAACATGGCGCATGGCGAGATGGTGATGCTCGGCGCCTACACCACCTTCGTGGTGCAGGAACTGATCCGCACCTACAACCCGGCGCTGTTCGACCTGTCGCTGCTGATCGCCATCCCGGTCGCCTTCGTCTTCACCGGACTGATCGGCATCATCATCGAGCGCACGGTGATCCGGTTCCTCTACGGGCGGGCGCTGGAGACGCTGCTGGCCACCTGGGGCATCTCGCTGATCCTGCAGCAGGCGATCCGCACCGCCTTCGGCCCGACCAATCGCGAGGTCGGCGCGCCGAGCTGGATGTCGGGTGCCTTCGATCTCGGCCAGCTCTCGATCACCTATGGCCGCCTGTGGATCATCATCTTCGCCATGCTGGTCTTTGTCGCGTTGCTCGGCGTGCTGCGGCTGACCCGCATCGGGCTCGAGATGCGCGCGGTGACGCAGAACCGCCGCATGGCCGCCTCGATGGGCATCCGCACCAACTGGGTCGATGCCATGACCTTCGGCCTCGGCTCGGGCATTGCCGGCATTGCCGGCGTGGCGCTGTCGCAGATCGACAACGTGTCGCCGAACCTCGGCCAGAGCTACATCATCGACAGCTTCCTCGTCGTGGTGTTCGGCGGGGTCGGCAATCTGTGGGGCACGCTGGTCGGCGCCATGTCGCTCGGCATCGCCAACAAGATGCTGGAGCCCTATGCCGGCGCCGTGCTGGGCAAGATCGCGCTGCTGGTCATCGTCATCCTCTTCATCCAGAAGCGGCCCCGCGGCCTCTTCGCTCTCAAGGGCAGGGCGATCGAAGCATGAGTACCGCCAAGGCCGTATCCACGACCGCCAGTCCCACGACGACCCCCCAGCCCGCGCTGCTCGGCAAGAGCGGTCTCATCTTCCTCGCGGTGGTGATCGGCGCCGCCGTGCTGGTGCCGATGCTGAACCTGATGACATCGCCGGACTCGGCGCTGCATGTGCCGACCTATGTCGTCTCGCTGCTCGGCAAATACCTGACCTACGCGCTGCTCGCGCTCTCGGTCGACCTGATCTGGGGCTATGTCGGCATCCTGTCGCTCGGCCACGGCGCCTTCTTCGCGCTCGGCGGTTATGCGATGGGCATGTATCTCATGCGCCAGATCGGCCCGCGCGGCGTCTATGGCGATCCGATCCTGCCGGACTTCATGGTGTTCCTGAACTGGAAGGAACTGCCCTGGTTCTGGTACGGCTTCGACATGTTCCCGTTCGCCGCGGTGATGGTGCTGCTGGCGCCGGGCATCCTCGCGCTGGTGTTCGGCTGGTTCGCCTTCCGCTCGCGCGTCACCGGCGTGTACCTGTCCATCATCACCCAGGCGATGACCTTCGCGCTGCTGCTGGCCTTCTTCCGCAACGACATGGGCTTCGGCGGCAATAACGGCCTGACCGACTTCAAGGACATACTCGGCTTCAACATCCAGGCCGACGGCACCCGCCTCGTGCTGTTCGTGCTCTCGGCGCTTGCGCTGGCGCTGGGCTATGTGCTGTGCCGCTTCCTGGTGCGCTCGCATTTCGGCAAGGTGCTGATCGCCATCCGCGACGCCGAGACGCGGGTGCGCTTCACCGGCTACCGCGCCGAGAACTACAAGGTGGTCGCCTTCGTGGTCTCGGCCATGCTCGCCGGCATTGCCGGCGCGCTCTATGTGCCGCAGGTCGGCATCATCAACCCGAGCGAGTTCTCGCCGGCCAATTCCATCGAGATCATCGTCTGGGTGGCGGTAGGCGGGCGCGGCACGCTGGTGGGCGCGGCGCTCGGCGCGGTGCTGGTCAACTACGCCAAGACCTATTTCACCTCGGGCATGCTGGCGCCCTACTGGCTGTTCATGCTGGGCGGGCTGTTCGTGGCCGTCACGCTGTTCCTGCCCAAGGGCATCGTCGGCACCTTCGCCGAGTGGCGGGCCCGCCGCGCGCCTGCGCCTGCGGATGCCGCATCGCCGGACAAGTCTCTTGCCGAACCGAAGCCGGCCGAGTGAGGAACCCGCCATGAGCGATATCGACCTGCTCGATGCCGACGCGACGCCGGCAACCAAGAAGAGCCTCACCGAGGCGCTGCTCTATCTCGACGGCGTCACCGTGACCTTTGACGGCTTCCGGGCGCTGAATTCGCTGTCCTTCACCGTCGATCCCGGCGAGATGCGGGCCATCATCGGCCCCAATGGCGCCGGCAAGACCACGATGATGGACGTGATCACCGGCAAGACCCGGCCCGACAAGGGCGACGTGTTCTTCAGCGGCGGCACCACCGACCTTACCAAGCTGGACGAGACGCAGATCGCCACGCTCGGCATCGGCCGCAAGTTCCAGAAGCCGACCGTGTTCGAAATGCACACGGTGCTCGACAATCTGCGCCTGGCGCTCAAGGGGCAGCGCTCGGCCCTGCCGAACATCTTCCGCAAGGAGACGGCGGCGCAGCGCGAGCAGATCGACGAGATCTTCGAGACCATCAAGCTGACCGAGCACCGCGACCGCCTCGGCGGCGCGCTCTCGCACGGCCAGAAGCAGTGGCTGGAGATCGGCATGCTGCTGGCGCAGGACCCGAAGCTGCTGCTGGTCGACGAGCCGGTAGCCGGCATGACCGATGCCGAGACCGCGCAGACCGCCGAATTGCTGCGCGAGATCAATGCCAACGGACATTCCGTGGTGGTGGTCGAGCACGACATGACCTTCGTGCGCGATCTCGGCGTGCGGGTGATGTGCCTGCATGAAGGATCGGTGCTGGCCGAAGGCACGCTCGATCAGGTCAGCGCCAATGAGCGTGTCATCGAAGTCTATCTGGGGCGTTGAGGGGTCATGCTGGAAGTTCAGGACATCGACCTTTTCTACGGCGCGGCGCAGGCGCTGCGCGGGGTGTCGCTCAAGGCGGAAGCCGGCAAGGTGACCTGCGTGCTGGGACGCAACGGCGTCGGCAAGACCAGCCTGATGCGCGCCATTGTCGGGCAGCAGAATGTGGCCAAGGGCGCCATCCGCTTCGACGGCGCCGACATCACCACGCTCGCCCCCTCCGACCGGGCACGACGCGGCATCGCCTTCGTGCCGCAGGGGCGGGAGATCTTCCCGCTGCTTACCGTCGCCGAGAATCTGGAGACCGGCTTCGCGCCGCTGAAGCGCGCCGACCGCTCCATTCCCGACGACGTGTTCTCGCTGTTCCCGGTGCTCGATTCGATGCTGCGCCGGCGCGGCGGCGACCTGTCCGGCGGCCAGCAGCAGCAGCTCGCCATCGGCCGCGCGCTGGTGATGCGGCCGAAGGTGCTGGTGCTGGACGAGCCGACCGAGGGCATCCAGCCCTCGATCATCAAAGACATAGGCAATGCGATCCGCTACTTGCGGAGCAAGGGCGATATGGCCATCGTGCTGGTCGAGCAGTATTTCGACTTCGCCAAGGAACTCGCGGACCATTTCATCGTGATGGAGCGTGGGGCGGTGGTGATGTCGGGCGATGGCGCCGCCCTCGAGGACCCGGATGTACGTAACCGCATTGCCGTGTGAGCCTGCCGCCGGGAACACGGTTCCCGGCGATCTTCGCTCCCGCGGCCGCCTGTTCCTGCATGCTCGCGCCGGCGGTGGGCGCACCATTCCCGAGCGTATCGAGGAAGAGGGGCCGAGCCGGATCCGCTTTCCCGCGGCCGCCCGCCGCGGCCGTTCGCTCGAAGGCATCATCCTCAATACCGGCGGCGGGGTGGCCGGAGGCGATCATTTCGAGACCCGCGTCCGGGTGGGCGAGGGCTCGCGCCTGGTGCTCACGTCGCAGGCAGCCGAGAAGTGCTACCGGTCCGACGGCGCGCTGTCGCGCATCGGTGTCGACGTGAGCATCGAGGCGGGGGCGAGCCTCGACTGGCTGCCGCAGGCCACCATCGTCTTCGAGGGGGCGCGGCTTGCCCGCACCATCCGCGCGGAGGTGGCCGGGGATGCGCGGCTGCTGCTGATGGAATCGGTGGTGCTGGGCCGTACCGCGCGCGGCGAGCGCTTCACCTATGGCCGCCTTACCGACAGCTGGCGCATCCGCCGCGACGGCCGGCTCGTCTATGCCGACGGGCTGGCCCTGGACGGCGACGCCGGCACGGTGCTGCGGCGCGGCGCCTGCGCGCAGGGCTGGGCCGCCTTCGCCACCATTCTTCTGGTCGCACCGGATGCCATGGGCCGCCTCGAATCGCTGCGCGAGGTCGCCGAGGCGCTGCACGCGGCGCGCGAGGACGTCGAGCTCGGCGTCAGCGCCTGGGACGGCATGGTCTCCGCCCGCCTGCTCGCCCGCGACGGCGCCGGGCTGGAAGTCGCCATCCGCCGCCTGATCGCGCCGCTGGGAGTTTGCGACCCGCCGCGCATCTGGCATTTCTGATGCATTCGATTTGACCTGTTTCGCCGACGCATCTCGACCGCCGCCAGGACTGACCCGGAGTAGCACTGATGAATCTGAGCCCGCGCGAAAAGGACAAGCTACTCGTCGCCATGGCGGCGATGGTCGCCCGCCGGCGGCTGGAGCGGGGCGTGAAGCTCAATTATCCGGAGACGGTGGCGCTGATCACCGACGTGGTGGTGGAAGGCGCGCGCGACGGCAAGAGCGTCGCCGAACTGATGACGCTGGGCGCCAATGTGCTGACCGCCGACCAGGTGATGCCGGGCGTGGCCGAGATGATCTACGAGATCCAGGTCGAGGCGACCTTCCCGGACGGGACCAAGCTGGTCAGCGTGCATGAGCCGATCCGTGGGGCGGCGCACGGCCCGGTGCCGGGCGAGGTCCTGTTCGAGGAGGGCGAGATCGAACTGCTCGCCGGCCGCGAGACGGTGACGCTCACCGTGTCCAATACCGGCGACCGGCCGATCCAGGTCGGCAGCCACTATCACTTCTATGAGACCAACCCGGCGCTCTCCTTCGACCGCGAGCTGGCGCGCGGCAAGCGGCTCGCTATCCCGAGCGGCACGGCGGTTCGCTTCGAGCCCGGCCAGTCGCGCGAGGTCGCGCTGGTGGAGGTTTCCGGCAAGAAGGAAATCTATGGCTTCCGCCAGGCGGTCATGGGTCGTCTCTGACCGTTTCCGGGTCCGCCCGGCCGCCCGCTTCTCCTGTTTCCCGCTTCGATCGGATACGTCTCCATGGCCATCAAGATTTCCCGTGCCGTCTATTCCGAGATGTTCGGGCCGACCACGGGCGACCGCATTCGCCTCGCCGATACCGCGCTCATCATCGAGGTGGAGAAGGATTTCACCGTCTATGGCGAGGAGGTGAAGTTCGGCGGCGGCAAGACCATCCGCGACGGCATGGGCCAGGCGCAGATGACGCGCGCGCAGGGCACGGTAGACACCGTGATCACCAATGCGGTGATCCTCGATCATTGGGGCATCGTCAAAGCCGATATCGGCCTGCGCGACGGCATGATCCACGCCATCGGCAAGGCCGGCAACCCGGATATCCAGCCCGGCGTCGACATCGTCATCGGGCCGGGCACCGAGGTGATCGCCGGCGAGGGCAAGATCATCACCGCCGGCGGCTTCGACAGCCACATCCACTTCATCTGCCCCCAGCAGATCGAGCATGCGTTGATGTCGGGCGTCACAACCATGCTCGGCGGCGGCACCGGCCCGGCGACCGGCACCAACGCCACCACCTGCACGCCCGGCGCCTGGCATATCGAGATGATGCTGCGCTCCTTCGAGGCGTTCCCGGTCAATCTCGCGCTCTCCGGCAAGGGCAACGCGTCGCTGCCGGGCGCGCTGGTGGAGATGGTCGAGGCCGGCGCCTGTGCGCTGAAGCTGCACGAGGACTGGGGCACCACGCCCGCCGCCATCGATTGCTGCCTGTCGGTCGCCGACGACTACGACGTGCAGGTGATGATCCATACCGACACCTTGAACGAGAGCGGCTTCGTCGAGGACACCATCGCCGCCTTCAAGGGCCGCACCATCCATGCCTTCCACACCGAGGGCGCCGGCGGCGGCCATGCGCCGGACGTGATGAAGGTCGCCGGCCTGCCCAACGTGCTGCCGTCCTCCACCAACCCGACCCGGCCGTTCACGGTGAACACGCTCGACGAGCATCTCGACATGCTCATGGTGTGCCACCATCTCGACCCGCTGATCGCCGAGGACCTCGCCTTCGCCGAGAGCCGCATCCGCAAGGAGACCATCGCGGCCGAGGACATCCTGCACGATCTCGGCGCCATCTCGATGATGTCGTCCGACAGCCAGGCGATGGGCCGCCTCGGCGAGGTGGTCACCCGCACCTGGCAGACCGCCCACAAGATGAAGCTGCAGCGTGGCCCGCTGCCCGGCGACAGCGAGCGCCACGACAATGCCCGCGCCAAGCGCTATGTGGCGAAATACACCATCAACCCGGCCATCGCCCACGGCATGTCGCGCCATATCGGCTCGGTGGAGCCGGGCAAGCTGGCCGACCTCGTCATCTGGTCGCCGGCCTTCTTCGGCACCAAGCCGGACATGGTGATCAAGGGAGGGGCGATCGTCGCGGCGCAGATGGGCGACCCGAACGCCTCGATCCCGACGCCGCAGCCGGTCCACTACCGCGAGATGTTCGGCGCCTTCGGCAAGGCGCGTACCGCCACCTCGCTCACCTTCGTCTCCAAGGCGGCGGTCGAGCTCGGCATCGGCGCGCGGCTGGGGCTGGAGAAGCGGGTGGTCGGCGTCGACAATGTGCGCGGCGGCATCGGCAAGGCCTCCATGATCCACAACGACGCCACGCCGCATCTGGAGATCGACCCGGAAACCTATGAGGTGCGCGCCGACGGCGAGCTGCTCACCTGCGCGCCGGCGCAGGAGCTGCCCATGGCGCAGCGCTACTTCCTGTTCTAAGGGTTGGGGGCTGGGCCAGCCTTCAAGGAGACGATCATGATCCGCGCTCGCACGCTGCTTCCCGCCGGTACCTGGAATGAAGCCACCGCCGCCGACCGCGTGGTGCTGCCGCATGACGGCCGGCACCGCCGGCGCATCGCCATGCGCGGCGAGGGCGACGTGGTGTTCCTGCTCGACCTGCCGGAGGCCACGCGGATGAAGGATGGCGACGGCATCGCGCTGGAAGACGGACGCCTGGTGGCCGTCGTCGCCGCCGCAGAGCCGGTGGCGGAGATCGTGGCGCAGGATGCGCATCACCTCGCACGGCTCGCCTGGCACCTCGGCAACCGCCATGTGCCGGCGCAGCTTCTGGCCGACCGCATCCGCATCGCCCGCGATCCGGTGCTGGAGGAGATGGCGCGCGGGCTCGGCGCGACCGTCGCCGTCGTCGAGGCGGCGTTCGAACCGGAAGGCGGCGCCTATGAGGCCGCCGAAGCGCATGGCCACGATCACGCGCAGGCCAACCACGATCATCACGACCACGACCATCACGAACACGAGCACCATGAGCACCACGAGCATGGGCACGACCATCACGAACACGGACCGGATTGCGGCTGCGGGCATGATCATGGCGACCACGGGCACCACCACCCTCAGCACGACGTGATCCATATCGGCAGCGCGCCGGCCGCCGAGGCGCACCAGCATGGCCACGACCATGACCATGACGAGAGCTGCGGCTGCGGCCACGATCACCACGCGCATGATCACGACCACCACCACCCCAAGGACCATGGCCACAAACATGGCTGATGCAGGCCGGGGCGGGGCGGTCGGCACGGACGAGGCGCCCGACCTCATCGCCCTGTTCGTCTGGCTGTCGCCAGCCTATCCGGTCGGCGCCTTTGCCTATTCGCACGGCCTCGAATGGGCAGTCGAGACCGGTGACGTCAAGACTGCCGCCGGCCTGCAATCCTGGGTCGACGATCTGCTGCATCATGGCGGTCCGTTCACCGATGCCGCGCTGCTTGCCCATGCCTGGCGGGCGGTGGCGGCAGGCGACGACGCGGCCTTCGCCGAGGTCGCCGAGCTCGCCGCCGCCTTCGCGCCCTCGCGCGAGCGGCAGATGGAGACGCTCAACCAGGGCGACGCTTTTCTTTCGGCCACCCGGACCGCCTGGCCGGCGCCCCGGCTGGACCGCCTGTCGGTGGCGTGGACGGGGCGGGTGGCCTATCCGGTGGCGGTCGGTGCTGCCGCCGCCGCCCACGGCCTGCCGCTGCCGCCGACGCTGGTCGCCTTCCTGACAGCGGTGGCGGCCAATCTCGTTTCCGCCGCGGTGCGGCTGGTGCCGCTCGGCCAGACCGACGGCAACCGCGTGCTCGCCGCCTGTGCGCCGATGGTGCGCGCGATCGCCGGGCGGGCGGCTCGCACCGATCTTGATGACCTGGGCGGCGCGGCCCTGCGTTCCGACATCGCCTCGATGCGCCACGAAACCCAGTACACACGCCTGTTTCGCAGCTAGCGAGGAACACCATCATGAGCGAGAGCAATGGCCCGCTGCGCGTCGGCATCGGCGGCCCGGTCGGTTCGGGCAAGACGGCGTTGATGGAGGCGCTGTGCCGCGTGTTCCGCGACCGTTACGATCTGTGCGCCATCACCAACGACATCTACACCAAGGAGGATGCGGAGATCCTCACCCGCGCCGGCGCGCTGCCGGCCGAGCGCATCATGGGGGTGGAGACCGGCGGCTGCCCGCATACCGCCATCCGCGAGGACGCCTCGGCCAATCTCGCCGCCATTGCCGAGATGCGCGGCCATTTTCCCCGCCTCGACCTGATCCTCATCGAATCGGGCGGCGACAATCTCGCGGCGACCTTCTCGCCCGAGCTCGCCGACATCACCATCTATGTCATCGATGTCTCGGCCGGCGAGAAGATCCCGCGCAAGGGCGGGCCGGGCATCACCCGTTCCGACCTCCTGGTGATCAACAAGATCGATCTCGCCCCCTATGTCGGCGCCTCGCTGGAGGTGATGGACCGCGACTCCCGGCGCATGCGTGGCAAGCGTCCCTATGTATTCGCCAATGTCCGTGCCGGGCAGGGGGTCGACGAGGTCGCGCGTTTCATCGAAGAGGCCGGCGGCCTGGTGGCATCGCATATCGCGGAGGTTGTAGAGCCGTAGACGTTGCCCTGCTTGTGCCCCACTATGGTAGAGGCCGACGCCTGTACGGAAACGGTGCGGACACGGTCTTCGTCGCAATGGCCCCGCGCAAAGGCGGGATCGACAGTCCAGCTCATTCGGTATCTGACCTGACCCTCACGCAGCAGGTGGACGATGGCGTTTCCGATACCCGAGAACGAGGCGGATCGGCTGGCCGAACTCCATGCGCTGGAGATTCTCGATTCGGGTTCGCTGGGTGGGTTGGATGGACTCTGCGCACTCGCGCAACAGGCGATCGGGGTGCCGTCCGTCTGCGTCGGCCTCGTCGATCGGGATCGCCAGTGGTTCCTGGCCCGAATCGGCTTCGAGCAGCAGACAACCTCCCGCCGCCACTCCTTCAGCACATGGACGATCGCCGGTTCCGATCTGCTGGTGGTGCCGGACACTCATGACGACGCGCGTTTCGTCGACAATCCCTATGTGCGGTCGGCTCCGGCGATCCGCTTCTATGTCGGTTCGCCGATCGCCCTGCGGCCTGGGCTGAATATCGGCTCGCTATGCCTGTTCGGTCCCGAGCCGCGTCGGGTCACCGCGGCGGAGACGGAGCTGGTTCGCCACATCACGCAACTGGTGGTCGACCAGTTGCGCCTCTACGAGGCGAACCGGCGGACCCAGCGCGAACTGGACCATCGGCGGACCAGCCAGCAATTGCTGGAGACGCAGAGCCGCGAGCTCTGGCGTCGTCAGACGCTGCTGGGGCAGACCGAGCGGCTGGCGAAGGTCGGTGGATGGGAATACGACGTCGCCACGCAGCGGCTGAACTGGTCCGACGGCGTGTTCCGCATCTATGGCGTCACGCCGGCCCGGCAGCCCTCGGGTTCCGTCGCCCTGTCGCATTTCCCCGGCGAGGCGCGCCAGCAATTAACCCGCAAGTTCGAAGCCGCCCTGCGCACCGGCGAGGGCTTCGACGTCGAGCTGCCCTTCGTCAACGCCCAGGGGCATCACCGCGTGGTGCGCAAGACCTGCGAGGTGGAGATGCTGGACGGCAAGGCGGTGCGCGCCTTCGGCATCCTGCAGGACGTCACCGACCAGAAGGAGGCGGAACAGCGCATGTGGTACATGGCCAACCACGATGCGCTGACCGACCTGCCCAATCGCGGCCTGCTGCGCGAGAAGCTCGACGCCGCGCTCCGGCGCAGCCGCCGCTCCGGCGGGCATATCGCCATCCTGCTCATCGACGTCGACCAGTTCAAGGACGTCAACGACACGCTGGGGCACGATGCCGGCGACGCCTTGCTGGTGGAAGCGGCGCAGCGACTGCTGTCCTGCGTCGGCGAGGTCGACACGGTGGCGCGCCTCGGCGGCGACGAGTTCATCGTCCTGCTGGAGCGGGCGGAGGCGGCTGCCGACGCCATGGTCACGGCCCAGCGCATCCTTGACGCGCTCAGCCTGCCGTTCATGTATCGGCGGGCGGCGCTCTCCTGCCGCAGCAGTATCGGCGTTGCGGTGTCGCCGCAGCATGGCGGCGACCCGGTCACGCTCCTGAAGAATGCCGACATTGCGCTGTATCGCGCCAAGCTGGGCGGACGCGGCGTCGCCGCCGAATACGATCTCGGCATGCAGCAGGCGACCGAAAACCGCCTGCAACTGGCTTCGCGCATCCGGTTGGCATTGAAGAACGGCGAACTGCAACCCTATTACCAGCCGAAGATCGCGCTCGATACCGGCGAGATCGTCGGCTTCGAGGCCTTGCTGCGCTGGCGCCATCCGCGCCGGGGCCTGCTCGGGCCCGGCGAATTCGGGCCGGTCTTCGACGATGCCGATCTCGCCGTCGCCATCGGCGAGCGGGTATTGCAGCTCGTCACCCGCGACATGGCCATCTGGACCGCCGCCGAATGCCGGTTCGGCAATGTCGCGATCAATGTCAGCTCCGCCGAATTCGCCCGTGGCGAATTGCCCGAACGGGTGCTGACCGCGCTCGATGCGGCCGGCCTGCCGCCGGCATGCCTGGCGGTGGAGGTGACCGAGACGGTCTTCCTCGGCCGCGGCGCCGAGAATGTGCGGCTCAGCCTGCAGCAGCTGAGCCAGGCCGGCATCCGCATCGCGCTCGACGATTTCGGAACCGGCTATGCCTCGCTGTCGCATCTCAAGCAGTTTCCGGTGGACAGGATCAAGATCGACCGCTCCTTCGTACAGGATATCGAGCGCGACATCGACGATGCGGCGATCGTGCGGGCGGTCATCAATCTCGGCCGCAGCCTCGGCATCAAGACGGTCGCCGAAGGCGTGGAGACGCCGGCGCAGGCCGCCTATCTGCGCATGAACGGCTGCGATTTCGCGCAGGGCTTCCTCTATTCGAAGGCGTTGCCCGCCTCCCGCGTGCCGGCGCTGCTGCGCGGGTGGACACCGCGCGCGCCCGTCGTCGATGGCGACATGCTCGTCCGGCCCGGCATGGCCTGACGGCGAGGCCGCCTGTCGCCGACGTTTCGACCGCACCTGCTTCTGGTATGGTCCTCGCAAGAATGACGGGGCAGGTGGATGGCGGCAGTGGAAGTCGGGCGCAGGGGACGCGGCAAAGGCATAGGCCGCGAGGGTTGGAGCTTTCCCGGACGCATTGCCGGCCTGTTCGACATCGGTGCGCGCACGAATCGGAACGCCTGCCTGTTCCTTGTGCTGTTTTGCCTGATCGCCTTTCTTCCGGGCTTCTTCAACCTGCCGGTGATCGACCGCGACGAGGCGCGCTTCGCCCTCACGACGCGGCAGATGGTCGATACTAGCGATCTCACCGAACTGCGGCTGGGCGCGGAGGGACGGCATACCCGCCCCTTCGGCCTGCACTGGGTGCAGGCGAGTATCGTCGGGCTGGCGGAAGCGGTCGGCGTGTCGCGGGCGACGCAGGCGATCGCCCTCTATCGGCTGCCCTCGCTTGCCGCCGCCATTGGTGCGGCGCTGCTCACCTTCTGGGCGGCTCTGGCCTTTGTCGGTCGTCGCGCGGCCCTGTTCGCAGGCCTGCTCATGGCCTCGTCGGCGGCGCTCGGCGTGATGGCCCGCATCGCCACGCCCGACGCGGTGCTGGTGGCGGCCGTCGCCGCGGCCATGGGAGTCGCCGGCCGGCTCTATCTGTTCGAGTCTGCAGCCGGGGGTCCGCGCATGCCGCCCCCGGATACGGCCCGGCTGGCATCGATCTTCTGGGCGGCGATCGCGGGGGCGATCTTCTTCCGCGGCAGCCTGTCGCCGCTCTATGTGCTGCTGCCGATCGTGTCGATCGGCGCCCTCGACCGGCGCTGGGCCTATCTGCGGCCGCTGGCCTGGCTGCCGGGCATCCTCGCCTGCATCGGCCTCGTCGCGCTCTGGATCTACCTGCGGTTCTTCCTGCCGGGCGGCGTGGAGGGAGATCGCGATTTCCTCGGCCGCATCGCGCCGCCCTTCGAAGGATTCGGCGCGCCGCCGGGTGCCTATCTGCTGATGTTCTGGGGGCTGTTCTGGCCTGGCGCGCCCCTGGCGGCGCTGGCGGCGCCTATCCTGTGGAAGGCCCGTCGGCTGAGGGCGGTGCGCTTCCTCCTCGCCTGGGTGCTGCCCGCCTGGGTGCTGTTCGAATTGCTGCCCAACAAGATGCCGGTGCACGTGGTGCCGACCTTTCCGGCGATCGCCATTCTGGTCAGCCTGTCGGTGGAGCGGGGGGCACTGGCGCTCACCAATATGCGCCTCGCCCGCCTGCTCTGGCTGTGGCCGCTGATCGGCGCGCTGATCGCCTTCTTCGCGCTGCTGGCGCTCGCGGTGTTCGACCGCACCACCAGCCTCACCGCCTGGCCGCTGCTGCTGATCGGCTTCTTCGCTCTCGTCACCGCCGCGATTTCGGTGCGCGAATACGGGGTGCAGAAGGCGAGCCTGGTCGGCATTGCCGGCATGCTGGTCGCCGGCTTCGGGGTGATGCAGCTGGTGCTGCCGCAGCTGGAGAGCCTCTGGGTGTCGCCGCGCCTTGCCGCAGTGGCGGCGGCCGAGCGCTGCGCCGTCGTGCCAAAGGATCTCGTGCTCGGTTCCGCGGGCTATAATGAACCGAGCCTCGCCTTCCTCGCCCCCGGCGAGGTGCGTTTCATGGACGGAAGCGCGGCTGCCGAGTTCCTGGCGGAAGGCGGCTGCCGGGCGGTATTCGTCGAGCGGCGCCAGGAGACGCGCTTCGTGCGCCGCGCCGAAAATCTCGGCGTCCACATCCAGCGCGGCGCCGATGTGCGCGGCTACGACTACAATGAGGGGCGCCGGGTTCGCCTGTCGCTGTTCCGACGCGCCGACTGAGGTTCAGTCTGCCGGCACCAGCAGCCGCAGTCCCTGTTCGAGATCGGCGATGAGGTCCGCCGGATCCTCGAGGCCGATATGCAGCCGCACGGCCGGCCCGACGGGCGCCCAGCGGGTGGCGGTGCGATAGGTGGAGCAGTCGAACGGGATGGCGAGGCTCTCGAAGCCGCCCCAGCTGTAGCCGAGGCCGAACAACGCCAGCGAATCGAGGAAAGCGTCGACGCTGGCCTTGGTCGCCGGCTTCAGCACCAGGCTGAACAAGCCCGAGGCGCCCTTGAAGTCGCGCGTCCAGATGGCATGGCCGGGATCCTCGGGCAGGCCGGGATGCAGCACCCGCAGTACTTCCGGACGAGCGGCCAGCCAGCGCGCCACCGCCAGCCCGGATTGCTGGTGGCGGGCGAGGCGCACGGACAGGGTGCGCAGTCCGCGCGCGGCGAGGAAGGCGTCCTCCGGCGCCACGGTGATCCCGAGATCGCCATGGGTGGTGCGCAGGCGCGGATAGCAGCGCGCATTCGCCGAGATGGTGCCGAGATTGAGGTCCGAATGGCCGCCGAGATATTTGGTACCGGCCTGGATCGAGATATCCACTCCGACATCATGCGGCCGGAAGTAGAGCGGCGTCGCCCAGGTATTGTCGATCAGCGTGACGATGCCCGCTTTCGCAGCGGCGGCGACGATCGCCGGGACGTCCTGCATCTCGAAGGATTGCGAACCCGGCGATTCGAGGAACACCGCCCTGGTATTCGGCCGGAACAGCGTGGCGATGTCCCCGCCGATGAGCGGGTCGTAATAGGTCGTCTCGATATTGAGGCGCCGCAACACCTCGTTGCAGACGCGTCGTGTGGGCTGGTACGCGGTGTCGACCATCAGCAGATGATCGCCGGCCTCCAGGCAGGACAGGAGGGCGATGCTCACCGCCGACAGGCCGGAGGGGGTGAGCACCACGCCGGCTCCGCCCTCGATTTCGTTCAGCGCCTGCTCCAGCGCCTCCACGGAGGGGTTGCCGCGCCGGCCGTAGCTGTAGCGGCCGGTATGATGCTCGAGGTCATGCACGGTGGGGGACAGCACCGTCGAGCCGCGGACGATCGGAACATTCACAAAGCCGTCAAACCGTTGAGGGTCGCGGCCGGCGAGGGCGAGGACGGTATCCGGCGCATAGGTCGGGCGGTTCATGCCCTTAGGTGACTTCGACATGGAGGATGGCAGCTCTCGACAGGCGGGTGGCCATTGAGCGGAACCGCACCTGCCGCGTCAAGCGCTTGACCGGATCGGAATACATCGCTCTGATGACCTTACGGCCGCACGGCACGTCATGCGAGCAGTCGCCATCGTCTAAGACGAACGGCGTACGCCCTTGCGTCAGGCCCGACGTGTCGAACGGCATGCGACTTGCTTCGCAATCCACACGCATCATCTGCGGTTGCAGATGGTTGCCCGATCAAACCGATGAACAAGGCTGCAAATATGAAACGCCTCCTCTCCACTTTCGCCCTTGCCGGCGCCTTCGGCCTCGCCGCCGTCGGAGCCCAGGCTGCGAAGCTCGATCAGGTGAAGGCCAAGGGCTTTATCCAGTGCGGCGTCAGCCAGGGCCTGCCAGGTTTCTCCAACCCGGACGACAAGGGCAACTGGACCGGCATCGACGTCGACTTCTGCCGGGCCGTGGCCGCGGCGGTGTTTGGCGACGCGAAGAAGGTGAAGTTCACGCCGCTGTCGGCCAAGGACCGCTTCACCGCCCTGCAGTCGGGCGACATCGACATCCTGTCGCGCAACACCACCTGGACGATCACCCGCGATACCTCGCTGGGGCTCAACTTCACCGGCGTGACCTATTACGACGGCCAGGGCTTCCTGATCCGCAAGGACAAGAAGGTCAACTCGGCGCTCGAGCTGTCCGGCGCCTCGGTCTGCACCCAGACCGGCACCACGACCGAGCAGAACGTCGCGGACTATTTCCGCGCCAACAACATGACCTATGAGGTCATCGCCTTCGCGACCGCCGACGAGACCATCAAGGCCTATGACGCCGGGCGCTGCGACGTCTACACCACCGACCGTTCCGGCCTCGCCGCCGAGCGCCTCAAGCTGACGAACCCGGACGACCATGTCGTCCTGCCGGAAATCATCTCCAAGGAACCGCTCGGCCCGGTGGTCAGCCATGGCGACGACCAGTGGTTCGATATCGTGAAGTGGGTGCTGTACGCCCAGGTCAACGCGGAAGAGCTCGGCATCACCTCGAAGAATGTCGACGAGATGCTGAAGTCGACCAATCCCGAGATCAAGCGCATCGTCGGCACCGAGGGCAAGTTCGGCGAAGGCATGGGCATCGGCAACGACTGGGCGTTCCAGATCGTCAAGCAGGTCGGCAATTACGGCGAGATGTATGACCGCAATGTCGGCCCCGACACCCCGCTGAAGCTGGCGCGCGGCACCAACGCGCTGTGGTCGAAGGGCGGCCTGCAATACGCCCCACCGATCCGCTGATCGCGACAGCGTCCCCCGGTCGCAGGACCGGGGGACGTCTCGTGCCGGGCGGCGAGGGACGATACCCGGCATGAGATCGGGCCCGCGCCGTATCGATGAATGGGGCCTCTGCGAGGCGAGGGGATTTATGGCGGATCGGGTTGAGCCGGCTCTAAAGCGCGGCAGTACGTCGTTCATGAATGATCCGAAGGTACGAAGCATCGTCCTTCAGGTGGTGGCATTGGCCCTGGTGGTCTTTCTGGGCTGGATGTTCATCGACAATGCCCGCGAGAACCTGGCGGCGCAGAAGATCGCCACCGGCTTCGGATTTATGGAGAATACCGCCGGCTTCGGCATCAACCAGACCCTGATCCACTATACCGAGACCTCGACCTATGGCCGCGCCTTCCTGGTCGGCATCCTCAACACCCTGCTGGTGGCGGTGGTCGGCATCATCTTCGCCACCATCGTCGGCTTCCTGGTCGGCATCGGCCGACTGTCGAAGAACTTCGTCATCCGCCTGCTGTCCAGCTGCTATGTCGAGTTGCTGCGCAACCTGCCGCCGCTGTTCCAGATCCTGTTCTGGTATCTCGCCGTGCTCAGCGCCATGCCCAACCCGCGCCAGAGCATCTCGATCTTCGGCGAGGCCTTCGTCTCCAACCGCGGCATCATCGTTCCGCGCCCGCTATTCGGCGACGGCACCGGCTACGTGCTGTGGGCGTTCGGCTTCGCCATCCTGGCAACGGTGGTCATCGGCGCCTGGGGCCGCCAGCGGCAGGAGGACACCGGCCGTCCGTTCCCGATGCTGTGGATCGGCCTGGGGCTGATCATCGGCCTGCCGCTCGTCGCCATGACGCTTACCGGCTTCCCCATCACCTTCGAGAGGCCCGAGCTCAGGGGCTTCAACTTCGTCGGCGGCGTGCGGGTCATTCCCGAATTCGTCGCGCTGACGGTGGGTCTTGCGACCTATACCGCCGCCTTCATCGCCGAAAACGTGCGCTCCGGCATCACTTCGGTGAGCCGTGGCCAGACCGAGGCGGCCAATTCGCTCGGGCTGCGCTCCGGCTACACCTTGCGGCTGGTGGTCATCCCGCAGGCCATGCGGGTGATCATTCCGCCGCTGACCAGCCAGTATCTGAACCTCACCAAGAACTCGTCTCTCGCGGTGGCGATCGGCTACCCCGATCTCGTCGCGGTGTTCGCGGGCACCACGCTCAACCAGACCGGGCAGGCGATCGAAATCATCGCCATGACCATGGGCGTCTATCTGGTGCTGTCGATCATCACCTCGGTGATCATGAACGCCTACAACAAGCGCGTCGCACTGATCGAGCGGTGAGGGGAAAGCCATGAACGCGACCACCGACCCATCCGCCTTCGTTCGCGACACTATGCAGACGCCGCTGCCGCCGCCGAGCCTCAATGTCGGCATCGTCGGCTGGATGCGCGCGAACCTGTTCTCCAGTGCCCTCAATACCATTCTGACACTGATCGGCATCGGCCTGTTGCTGCTGGTCGTGCCGCCGCTGGTGCGCTTCCTGTTCATCGACGCGGTCTGGACCGGCGACAACCGCGACGCCTGCCTCGGCGCCCAGGTCGGTGCCTGCTGGCCCTTCATCAAGGCGAAGTTCGCCCAGCTCATCTACGGCTTCTATCCGATCGACCAGCGCTGGCGCGTCGACCTCGTGTTCTTCCTCGGCGCGGCCCTGCTGGTGCCGCTGCTGGTGCTGTCCTGGCCGATGAAGCGGCTGAACTCCTTCCTGTTCTTCGTCGCCTATCCCGTCCTCGCCTTCATCCTGCTCACCGGCGGCAATATCGAGGCGTCGAATTTCCTGCTCGGGCATTTCGGCTTCATGCGGAATGTCGCCGGCGACGCCACCGTGCTCGGCCTGCGCCTCGGCTTCTGGTTCGATTTCCTCATCACCGCCGCGCTGTTCGTCGCGGCGGCATGGGCGATCGGCAAGCTCGCCAGCGGCAGCGGGCGCGGCGCGGCGAAGATGACCGCCTATGTCTTTGCCGGGCTCGGGGCCATCACCTTCCTGTGGGACGTCAATGTCGGTCTCGAGCGGGTCGAGACCCGGCAATGGGGTGGCCTCCTGGTCACGCTGGTCATCGCGGTGACGGGCATCGTCGCCTCGATGCCGCTCGGCATCATGCTGGCGCTCGGGCGACGGTCGAAGATGCCGATCGTGCGGCTGCTGTCGGTGATCTTCATCGAGTTCTGGCGCGGCGTGCCGCTGATCACCGTGCTGTTCTTCGCCACCTACATGCTGCCGCTGTTCCTTCCCTCCGGCGCCAATCCCGATGGGCTGCTGCGCGCGCTGGTCGGCGTGGCGCTGTTCACCGCGGCCTATATCGCCGAGGTGGTGCGCGGCGGCCTGCAGGCGATCCCCAAGGGCCAGTACGAGGGCGCCATGGCAATGGGCCTGACCTGGAGCCAGATGATGCGGCTGATCATCCTGCCGCAGGCGCTGACCCTGGTCATCCCCAGCATCGTGAACAGCTTCATCAGCCTGTTCAAGGACACGACGCTGGTGCTGATCGTGTCGATCTTCGACTTTCTCGGCCAGCTGCGCGCCTCGTTCACCGATCCCAACTGGGCGACGCCGGTCACGCTCTATACCGGCTTCGCCTTTGCCGGCATCGTTTATTTCTTCTTCTGTTTCGGCATGTCGCGCTACTCGCTGTTCGTGGAGCGTCGGCTTAATACTTCACACAGGCACTGAGCGACGGAGACTGTCATGACCGAAGCCCACTCGATCGTTTCGAGCGACGAACTTCCCGCCGTCCACACCCCGCCGAGCCGTGAGGTCGCGGTGGAACTGGCCGGCGTCCATAAATGGTATGGCGAGTTCCATGTGCTGAAGGACATCAACCTGCGGGTGCATCGCGGCGAGCGCATCGTCATCTGCGGCCCGTCCGGCTCCGGCAAGTCGACCATGATCCGCTGCATCAACCGGCTGGAGGAACACCAGCAGGGCTCGATCGTGGTCGACAACGTGGAACTCACCAACGACCTGAAGCGGATCGACGAAATCCGCCGCGAGGTCGGCATGTGCTTCCAGCACTTCAACCTGTTCCCGCATCTCACCATTCTGGAAAACTGCACGCTGGCGCCGATCTGGGTCCGCAAGACGCCCAAGAAGGAAGCCGAGGAACTGGCGATGCACTTCCTGAGGAAGGTGAAGATCCCGGAGCAGGCCAGCAAATATCCCGGCCAGCTCTCCGGCGGCCAGCAACAGCGCGTCGCCATCGCCCGCGCCTTGTGCATGAAGCCGAAGATCATGCTGTTCGACGAGCCGACCTCGGCGCTCGACCCGGAAATGGTCAAGGAAGTGCTGGAGACCATGGTCAGCCTCGCCGAGGAAGGCATGACCATGCTGTGCGTGACCCATGAGATGGGTTTCGCCCGGCAGGTGGCCAACCGGGTGATTTTCATGGATGCCGGGCAGATCATCGAGATGAACGAGCCGAACGCGTTCTTCTCCAACCCGCAGCATGAGCGCACCAAGCTGTTCCTCAGCCAGATCCTGCACTGAGAATGCCGCGACACTGGAATGCGAACGGCCGCCCCACGGGGCGGCCGTTTCGATGTGCGTGGGAGAAGGCGGCGGCCCGCGCCGGGTGCATCTGCCTGCCCCGCGGGTATTCTTCCCGGCCGGCCTGTGAGCCGCGCCCGGTTCCCGGTTCAGGCCGGGCCGATGGCGATCAGCCGGTCGGATGCCCCCCATTCCGACCATGAGCCGTCATAGAGCGCGACGGGCGGCGTACCGAGGCTGTCCAGCGCCATCCACAGGATGGCGGCGGTGACGCCGGAACCGCAACTGGTGATCACCGGCCTGGCCGGGTCGATGCCGGATGCTGCAACGGCGGCGCGCAGTTCGTCCGGGTCGCGCAACTGGCCATTCGCCACCACATCGCTGAACGGCAGGTTATGCGCGCCGGGAATATGCCCGGCCCGCACGCCGGGACGCGGCTCCGGCGCCTCGCCACGGAAGCGTTCGCCCGAGCGCGCGTCGAGGATCTGCGCGCTGCCGGTTGCGCTCACCTCCGCCACTTCGTCCATGGTGGCGACGAGGCTGCGGTCGAGCCGGGCGGTGAAATGTGCCGGCGCGCGCGCGACGTCGCCGCTTTCCAGCGCGTGCCCTTCGGCGCGCCATTGCGGCAGGCCGCCTTCGAGCACGACGACGTTCTTCGCGCCGAACACCGTGAAGGTCCACCAGGCGCGCGCCGCCGAGAACAGGCCGAGGCTGTCATAGACGACGACGGTCATGTCGTCGCGGATGCCGAGCGCACCCATGGCGGTGCTGAACTGCGCTTCCGAGGGCAGCATATGCGGCAGGCCGCTCGCCTGGTCGGCGACGGCGTCGATGTCGAAGAATACCGCGCCGGGAATATGCGCCGCGCGATATTCGTCCCGCCCGGAACGCCCGCTCGCCGGCATGTGCCAGGAGGCGTCGACGATGGCGATGTCCGGCGCGCCAAGGCGCTCGGCAAGCCAGTGCGCGGAAACGAAGCGGCTGTTCGGCGAGGTGGTCATGAATGTGCTCCTGGCACGATGGGCTGTGCGGCCGCGTCAGGCGAAGGCAAGCCGGACGCGGCGATTCTGCTGGCCCTTCTTCTCGATCCTGGCAACGGCGACCGCACCGATTTCACCGAGGCGGCGCACATGGGTGCCGCCGCAGGGCTGGAGGTCGATGCCCTCGATCTCGACCAGCCGCACCCGGCCGCTGCCGATCGGCGGCTTTACCGACATGGTCTTGACCAGACCGGGATTGGCGAGGAGCTCCTCGTCGGGAATCCAGCGGTCGGTCACCGCCGCGTCGGTCGCCACCATCGTGGCGAGTTGCTCCGTGATGGCGTCCTTGTCGAGGCCGCCGTCGGGAATGTCGAAATCGAGCCGGCTCTCCCGGTCGCCGATCGACCCGCCGGTCACCGGGTAGGGCAGGGCGACGGAAAGCAGATGCAGCGCGGTGTGCATGCGCATCCGTCGATGACGCGGTGCCCAGTCGAGCCGCGCGATGACGCTGTCGCCCATCGCCGGCAGCGCCGCACCGGCGGCGGGCAGGTGCACGACATCCGTCTTGTCGGCGGAATAGACGGCGCCGGCGAGGACGATCTCGCTGCCGTCGGCGGCGACCAGCCAACCGGCATCGCCCGGCTGGCCGCCGGCGGTGGCGTAGAACACCGTGCGGTCGAGCACGATCCCGCCTTCGGGCGTCACGGCGACGACCGTGGCCGGCGTCTGCGCGAGATAGGCGTCGTCGCGGAACAACAGCTGGGTTGCCATCAGACCATCACGCTCGGCACGTCGATCTTGCGTTCCAGCCAGCCGGGAACCGGCAGGCCCTTCTCGCGCAGGAAATCGGGGTTGAAGAGCTTGGACTGGTAGCGGGTGCCGAAATCGCACAGGATGGTCGCGATGGTATGGCCGGGCCCCAGTTCCCTGGCGAGGCGGATGGCGCCGGCGATGTTGATGCCGGAGGAGCCGCCCAGGCACAGGCCCTCGAACTCCAGCAGGTCGAACACGATCTGCACCGCCTCGCTGTCGGGGATGCGATAGGCGACGTCGATCGGCGCGTCTTCCAGATTGGCGGTGATGCGGCCCTGGCCGATGCCCTCGGTGATGGAGGAGCCCTCGGATTTCAGCTCGCCGGTGGTGTAGTAGCTGTAGAGCGCGGCGCCGAACGGGTCGGCCAGCGCGATCCTGACATTTGCATTGCGTTCCTTCAGCGCGATGGCGACGCCCGCCAGCGTGCCGCCGGTGCCCACCGCGCTGACGAAGCCGTCGACCGTGCCGTCGGTCTGTGTCCAGATTTCCGGGCCGGTGGTTTCGATATGCGCCTGCCGGTTGGCGATATTGTCGAACTGGTTGGCCCAGACGGCGCCGTTCGGCTCGGTCTTTGCCAGTGCCTCGGCAAGGCGACCGGAGACCTTCACGTAGTTGTTGGGATTCGAATAGGGCACGGCCGGCACCTCGACCAGCGTGGCGCCGGCAAGCCGCAGCATGTCCTTCTTTTCCTCGCTCTGCGTCTCGGGAATGACGATCACCGAGCGGAAGCCGAGCGCATTGCCGACCAGGGCAAGGCCGATGCCGGTATTGCCGGCCGTGCCTTCGACGACGACGCCGCCGGGCTTGAGCTGACCCCTGGCGACCGCATCCTGAATGATGAACAGCGCTGCGCGGTCCTTCACCGACTGGCCGGGATTGAGAAATTCCGCCTTGCCGAGAATGGTGCAGCCGGTCGCTTCCGAGGCGCGCTTCAGTTTTATGAGCGGCGTGTTGCCGATCGCCTCGACGAGACCGTTCCGAATATCCATGGTGCTGATTTCATGTGTCGGTTCAATGGGGCCATGAAGGTAGTAGCGCAGAACCGGCTCGGCAACCGTTCCCGTGGTCATTCGGCATCCATCAATCCCCAGCTGAGTGGCCATAGGCCTCGAGCGCGCGCCGCCGGGCGGAGGCGTGCTCGACGATGGGATGCGGATAGCTGCGGCCAAGTGCGACGCCGGCGCGCCGCAGCACCTCCGGCTTGGCCAGCCACGGCCGGTGAATATCGGCGCTGGGCAGCTTGGCCAGCTCGGGCACGAAGCGGCGCACATAGGCGCCTTCGGGATCGAATTTCTCGCCCTGCAGCAGCGGGTTGAAGATACGGAAGTAGGGCGCCGCATCGGCGCCGGAGCCGGCGACCCATTGCCAGCTCGCGGCATTGTTGGCCGGGTCGGCATCGACCAGCGTGTCCCAGAACCATGCCTCGCCCCGCTGCCAGTCGACGAGCCCGTGCTTGGTGAGGAAGGAGGCGACGATCATCCGCACCCGGTTGTGCATCCATCCCGTCTGCCAGAGCTGGCGCATGCCGGCATCGACGATGGGATAACCGGTGAGGCCGCGCCGCCAGGCGCGCTCGAAAGCGTCGTCGCTCTTCCAGGGAAAGGCATCGAAGCGCGGATTGACGTTCCGCGTCGCCAGTTCCGGGTGGTGGAACAGCAGGTGATAGGAGAATTCCCGCCAATAAAGCTCGCTGCGGAGCTTCTCGACATCTCGCCCGTTCGCCTCACCAGCCGCCGCCGCGTGCTCGGCCGCGGCCAGAACCTGAACCGGCGAGATATTGCCGAAGCGCAGGAAGGGCGACAGGCGGGACGTGTGCTCGCCATCCGGCCGGTCGCGCTTGTCGGCATATCCGTGAATGCCGTGGGCGAGGAAAGTGCCGAGCGCCGTGCGCGCACCGGCTTCGCCCGGCCGCCAGGCATCGCGCAGGCCGCCGGCCCAATCCGGCCCGTCGGGTTCCAGGTTCCAGTCCTCAGCGCGATCGCCGGGAAGGGCGGGTGCGGCGGGCCATGCTCTCGGCGTCGGGACCGGCGGGCGAGTGCCGAGCGATGCGGCGGCGCGATAGAACGGCGTGAACACGCGATAGGGGCCATTCGTCCTGGTGCGCACCGTCCAGGGCTCGTGCAGCAGCGTGCCGGAATGGCTCGCCACCGAGATGCCGGCCTCCGACAGTTCCGCCTTCAGCTCCCGGTCCTGCGCGATGGCGCCAGCCTGATAGCGCCGGTTCCAGTGAACCGATGCCACGCCCGCCTCGTCGACGAGGCTGCGCGCCACCCGGTTCGCCGGCCCGCTTCGCAGCAGCAGCCGGCCGCCCAGCGCCTCGATGTCGTCGGCGAGTGCCGCGAGCGAGCGCCCGAGCCACCAGCGCGCCGCGCCGCCGATGCGCCTTATGTCCGGCGTCTCGTCGTCCAGCACGTAAAGCGCGATCAGCGGCCGCTTCTCCGCCATTGCGGCGGCCAGGGCGGGATTGTCGGCGAGGCGAAGATCGTCGCGGAACCAGAGAAGGACCGGCGATTTGGGCGGATGTGTCATGAGCCGTTGCGTCGTGGGCCGTTGCGTCGCGAGGAGCCGGGTGACGTTTATACGCACCGCATGACGCGCCGGATCGTCGGCCTTTTCGCATTGCAGACCCGCACGTCGCGAGCCATGGCCGGCTTGTCAATTATTCATGATGATCATACTGTAAATGCCCGACGACGGCGGCGAACCGCCGATATTTACGAGGTTCCATCATGTCCACTGCTTCCGAACTCGGCACCGCGCTCGTCACCGGAGCCTCCTCCGGCATCGGCAAGACCTATGCCGAACAGCTGGCCCGGCGCGGCTACGACCTGCTGCTCGTCGCCCGCGATGCCGGACGGCTCGACGCGCTGGCGCAGAGCCTGACCGCCGCCACCGGACGTCAGGTCGAGGTGCTGCCGGCCGATCTCGGCCAGACCGCCGATGTCGAGCGGGTCGCAACCCGGATCGCGGACGACGTGGCGATCACCCTGCTGGTCAACAATGCCGGCATGGGCACCGAGCGCGGCGTGGTCGGCGTCGATCCCGCGCCCACCATGGCGATGGTCCAGCTCAATGTGGCGGCGCTGACCCGGCTGTCGCTGGCGGCGGTGACCGCCTTCAGCCGGCGTGGCAAGGGCACGCTGGTCAACATCGCCTCGGTGGTCGCCTTCATGCCGGATGCGTTTCCCGGCGCCTATTCGGCAACCAAGGCCTATGTGCTGGCGCTGACCCGCTCGCTGCACAACGAACTCAAGGACGGGCCGGTGAAGGTGCAGGCGGTGCTGCCCGGCTTGACGCGCACCGAGTTCTTCGACCGCGCCGGGCTTGATGCCTCCCAGCTCCCGGCAAACATGGTCATGTCGGCCGACGACCTCGTCGCCGCGGCGCTGGTGGGGCTCGATATCGGCGAGGTGATCACCATCCCGTCGCTCCGCGACCTCGGAAAATGGGAGGCGCTGGAAGAAGTGCGGCTGGCAATGATGCCCGAGCTGTCGCTGGACAGCCCGGCCGACCGCTACCGGGCGGCCTGAGAGCCGAGTAATTCCCGATCAGCAGCGGGCGATCAGTAATCCCACTGCGCGCCGATGCCCACCTCCGCCGAGCCGTCGGCGGCGGTGGCGCCCTGCAGGCGGATGTTCTTGGTGACGTCGACATCGACCGTCACCTTGCTGGAATTGGCGCTCGTGCCCTGCCGCACGCCCAGATAGATGTTGTCGTTGAGCCGCCGGCCGATGCCGACCTGCCCGCCGGTGCCGGCGGCATCGGTGCCGACCTCGAGGCTGTCGACGCCGAGCGAGCGGCGCACGTCGTTCAGCACGCCGGCGCCGCCGGAGAACTGCGCGATGGCCTGGGCCACCTGCAGCGTCTGCCCGGAGGAGAGCTGGCCGGCCGAGCGGCCGAACAGCAGGCGCGAAATCACCTCGTCCTGCGGCAGGGTAGGGGTCGAGGTGAAGTCGACCTCCGGCGCCGAGGCCGGGCCGGAGACCATGATGCGGGCGGCGACGTCGCTGGTGCTGGTCTCGGCGACGAAGTCGAGCTCCGGATCGGTGGTGCCGGTGAAGGTGACCCGGCCGCGGGTGAAGGAAAGCCGGCGCCCGACGAAATCGAAATTGCCGCGCCGCATCTCGAAGCCGCCCAGTGCTACCGGCGCCGCCGTCGTGCCGCGCAGCTGGATGTCGCCGCCGAGTTCGGCCTCGATGCCCATGCCGCGCACGAACACGTTGTTCGGCGCCGAAATGGTGAGGTCGAGCGGGATGCCGGCATCGGCGGGGCGCGGGGTGCGGCGTGCGGCACGGGGGACGCCGGGCACCGAGCGCTTGCCGGCATTGACGTGGCGGACATTGAGATTCTGCACCCCGCCCGGCAGCCGGTCGGGAATGTTGACGTCCAGCGCCCGCACCACCATGCGGCCGGTGACGCGCGGATTGTTGAGGAACGCGCCTTCCACCGACACCCGTCCCTCGGCGACAAGGCGCATCAGCTCGCTGTTCACCAGCTGGGCATTGGCCATGTCGACATCGATCCGTCCTGGAAATCCGGCGGCGGGGTCGAGGTTTACGCTGCCGCGCCCGGTCAGGCCACCGCCATTCGGGGTGCGGGCGGAGAGCGAGGTCAGGGTCACGCTGCGCTGGGTGCCGGTGAGCACCGCATTGATGTTGTCGAGGCTGATGCCGTTCAGGCTGTCGTCATAGCGTCCGCCGGTAATGCGGATGGTGCCGCCGGCATTGGGGGCGCTCGCGGTGCCGGTCACCGTCATATCGATGGCGGCATTGCCGAGCACCCGCGCGCCGGTGGTGGCCAGCATCGGGTTGAGGATGCCGAGATCGACCCCGCCGCGAATGGCGAGATCAAGCGCTCCGGCACCCAGCGGCACTGAGCCGTTGATGTTAAGTGACTGAAGATACTGGCCTTTGATATCCGCACGAACGGTGGCGCGGCCACCGGCGAGGTCGCCGCGGGCATTGATGTCGAACGGCCCGGCACCGGAGCGCGCGACATCCGGCGTCGACAGCCGGGTCACCGTGAGCTGATAGCTGCCGGTGGGCGCTGCCGGGGTGCCGGTGATGCGGGCATTGCCGGCCAGCGTGCCGGACAGGTTCAGTCCGGGTGAGGCGAACTCGGCGAGCGAGAGTGGGATCGCGCGCAAATCCGCTGTCAGATCAAGGCGTTCGCCGGCGCTTCCCGACACCGTGGCGGTGCCGCCGCCGGCATTGAGGGCGAGGCGATCGATGGTCAGCGTACCGGCGGAATAGGTGAGATTGGCCGGCGCCGTCGTCGCCACCGTCATATTGTCCCGCGTGGCGCTCAGGCGGTCGAGCCGCAGCCGGGCGCCGTCGCCCTGCCGGCTCAGCCGGCCGGCGGCGCGCAGGGCGGTATTCTGCACCGTCGCCTCGACGGCGAGGTCGGTGCCCGCCGCATTTCCATTGCCACGAATGGTCGCGGTTTCAATGGCTTGGCCGGAGATGTTCGCACCGCGCAGCTCCGCGGTGCCATCGAGCGAGGGCACGCCCATCGGGTCGATGACGGTGGCGTCGATGCGCGCCATGGTCACGGACTGGCCGGCCGCGGCCAGCCGGTCGGCACTCGCCTTCACCGTCACGCGCTGGCGATTGTCGGCGATATCGAGCACCACGTCGGCATTCAGGCTGCCCTTCAGCTCCGTGAGCACCAGCGGCGAAATATCGGCGAGGTCGGGGGCGGCAACGGTAAGGCGGCCGGTGGCGAGGTCGGCCCCGGTGAGGGTGACATCGCCGGTGACGCGCGCCGATCCGATAGCGATATCAAGGTCTTGAACGCGATACTCGTCGTTCGGCGCGCTGGCGAAGGCGCCGCTGCCGGTGGCCGGACGGCCGGCGATTGTGCCGGCAAGGCGGAAGCCGGCGCGTGGGTCGCCGGTGATGTCCTCGGCAGTGAAATCGAGGCTAAGCCCTTGAATCGGCTTGCCCATCGCCGTCCCGGAGGGGATGGAGACGCGGGCGGTGGCCTTCAAGTTCTCCAGCGTGCCGGAAAAGGCACCCTGCGCCTCCACGGCGCCGGTCAGGCGCTTGTCGATGCGGGCGAGGTCGGCAAGGTTCAGCGTCGCCGACAGATTGGCGGCCGCGGTATCGATGCTGCCATCCACCGTGAAGGCGAGCCCATCGGCAAGCATCTTCAAGTTATTGATTGAAATGGCATTTTCACCGGAGCGCGACAGGCCGCCGGTGAGCGTCGTCACCTTGCCGAAGAAGCCGTCGACGGCCGGGAGCCCGGTCGACACGTTCTGCGTGCGCCCGTCCAGCGTCAGTGCCAGCCGGCTGAGATCGCCGCTGGCATCGATGCCGATATCGAACCGCGCCTCGCCCGCCAGCGAGCGTTCGACAAGCGGGGACAGGGTCGCGAGGTCGAGCCGCTCGACGGTCAGCCTGCCGTCGATATCGGCCCGATCGGCCTGTCCGGCGAAGCGTGCAGTCAGACCGGTGAGGTGTACGGTGAGCCCGGTCAGGCGCGATAGTGCAGGCGCGTTGGCCGGCACCAGGCCGGTCGCCTCGAAGCGCGCGGTCGAGCCCAGCGCGGCGGCGACATCCGGCTCGGTGGCGGAGAGGCCCTGCGCCTCGCCGGTGGCGGTCACGGCGAGGTTGCCCTGCGCGTCCGGCTTCGTGGTGGCGTCGAGCGTCACGCTGCCCGTGCCGTAGCCGGCACCCGACAGGCCCGCCGTCACGACATGGGCGTCGACGGCCGGGGCGGCGATGTTGCCCTTCACCGTGCCTTCGAGCGTGCCGGACTGCCAGCCGATCCCCGGCGCCAGCGCCGTGAAGCGGGAATTGTCCGCCACACGGGCCTGGAAGGCGAGGTCGGCAATGTTGCCGTTGAGATCGAAGCCGCCATTGACCGAGCCGCCGAAGCCGGCCGCCCGCACGCTGCTGCTTTCGATGGCGAGGCGGTTGTCGGCATCGAGGGTGGCGGAGGCGGCGAGCTCGGTGCGGCCCTCGAATAGCGGGGCGAGATCGGCGGGCAATAGCGGGGCGATGTCGGCATCGATGGCGAAGGTGATCCGGTGGCCCTGCGGCACGGCGCGGATGCCGGCGGCCCCCGACGCCTCGGCGACATTCCCCGCCTTCAGCTCCAGCTTTCCGTCCCACTGGTCGAACGTGCCGCTGCCCTTCAGCGCGGCGGTGAGTTCCGGCAGCCCGTCCATGCCGGCGGCGCGGGCGATGAGGCCGCCGGCCGGCTCCTGCGCCGAGATGTCGAGATCGAGCCGGCGGCTCTCCGGCGCGTAGGCGGCGGTGCCGGCGACGCGGCCGGGGGCGTCGCGGCGCTCCAGCGTGAAATCGAGCGAGACGGCGCGGGTCGCCGCCGAGAGGTCGGCGGAGGCGGCGAAGGCGAGCGAGGCGGTATGGCCCAGCACCGGCTCGGCCAGGGCGATGTCGTCGACGGCGAGGCGCCGGACCCGCACCGGCAGCAGCGGGATGCCGGAGGAGGAGGCATCGGCCGGCGGCGATCCGGCCGGCGGCGGCTCCGGCAAAGGCGGCGGCAGCGGGCGGCGCAGCACCTCGACCCTGGCGGCTTCCAGCGTCGCGATGTCGACGGTGCGGTTCAGGAGCGCGAGCGGGTGCCAGACCAGGCGGGCGTCGGAGACGGTGGCGAACGGCCCTTCGCTGTCGGCCAGCGTCACCTGGGCGATGCCCATGTCGGAGGGCACGAAGCCGCTGATGCCTTCGATGGTGACGGTCAGCCCCGGCGAGGAGGCGAGCGAGGAGGCGAGGCGGGCCAGCATCGCCTTGCCCGGCCCGGTCTGGATGGCGCCGAAGGCGGCGAGCGCCAGCGCGACCAGGCCGAGCAGCGCAACGCCGAGATAGATGAATATCCGTCCCACCATCAGAAGGATTGCCCCAGGCTGACATAGATGCCGAACGTGCCGTCGTCCGGTCCCGGATTGAGCGGGAAGGCGACGTCGAGGCGCACCGGACCGATGCCGGTGTAGTAGCGAAGGCCGATGCCGGCGGAATATCTCATCTCATCGAAGTCCGGCGCTTCGGAGGCGAAGGCCGAGCCCATGTCGAGGAACGGCACCACGCCGATCGTGTCGGTGATCTTGATGCGGGCCTCGAACGACGCCTCGAAATAGGAGCGGCCGCCGATGATGATGCCGTCCTCGTTGCGCGGCGAGGCGGACTGGTACTCGTAGCCGCGCAGCGAGCCGCCGCCGCCGACATAGAAGCGCCGCTGCGGCGGGATGTCGGTGAGATCGGCGCCGAACACGCTGCCCGCCGCCACGCGGCCGGCCAGGATGTAGCGCTTGGCCTCGTCCAGCGCGTAATAAGTGGAGAACTTGGCATCGAGCAGGGTCGAGCCGACCGGCGCGTCGCCGAGCTGGGCGAAGGGCTCCACCGTGCCGGTGAAGCGGATGCCCCTGGAGGGATCCAGCCGGTTGTCGGTGCTGTCGTAGTTGAACTCCACCGGCACGCCGGCGATGAAATAATCGTTGGTGCCGGTGGTGTCCTCCACCCGCGATTCCTCGAGGTCGGCGCTGACCTGCAGCGACATCTGGTCGTTGAAGCGGTGGCGCACGCCGGCGAGCAGGGTGACCGCCTCGCGCACATAGGCGTTGGTCACCTCACGCAGCACCGCCGCCTGGACGATGAGATCGTCCTGCGCGGTGTAGATGCCCGGTTTCATGAACGACGCCTGCAGCTTGTAGCCGAACGGGTCGGCGTCCGGCACCGCCTCCGACTTCTCGCCGAACCACGACACCTGCGCGTCGAGGCGCAGCGTCTCGCTGCCGCCCCACAGGTTGCGGGCGCCCCAGAAGCCGTTGATCGCCGAGCCGTCGGTGGAGGAATAGGTGGCGGAGAAGCCGATATAATGCGGCTTGCGGGCGGTGACCTCGATGGCGACCGGCAGCGAGCCGTCCGGGTCGAGCCGGTCGGCCTCGATCACGCGCACGCTGGCAATGGCTTCATATTCCAGCAGCCGGCGGCGCAGCCGGTTCAGCCGCTCCGGCGAATAGGGCGTGCCGGGGGCGATCTCGATGCGCTTCTCGATGAAGCCGGGGGTGAGGAAATCGGCGCCCGACACGGTGAAGCGGCCGAAGGTGGCGGCCGGGCCGGGGGCGACGAAGAAGGTGACGTCGAGCTGGCGGGTGGCGTGGTCGGCGACCACGTCCTTGTCGACCACGCGGGCGAAGGGATGGCCAGCCATGCGCCAGTGATTGGTCAGCGCGGTCTCGGTGCGCACCACGGCGGTGGCGAGCGCCGGCTCGCCGGGGGAGAGGCCGAGGCTGGCGAGGCTCGGCGCGTCGGCCAGCGGGCGCCGGGTCGCGGCGTCGACGATGGCGATGCGGCCGAAATGGAACAGTGGGCCGGGATCGACGGTGACCCCCACCGGCACCGGGCCGCGCTTGCGCGCCGCCTCGACGATGTCGAAGATGTTCGGCGCGTCGGGCGCGTTGCCGGACACCGTGATGCGGATATTGCTGCCGTAATAGCCGAGCGAATAGAGCGCGGCATTGATCGCCGGGCCGTCCGAGAGGGCGCGGCGGATGAGGCCGGCGGCGCCGGCCGGCGGGCGCGCCTTCAGCCGCTCCAGGTTGGAGGCGTCCTCGACGGCATTGCGCACGTCGCGCTCGGACGATTTCACGTCGATGGTGACGGTATAGGGCGTGGCGTCGATGGTCGGCGGCTCGCGCGCGGCGATGCGCGAGGGGTTGAACAGGTCGAGAATCGGCCCGAGCAGGCCCGATTGCGGCGCCTCGTTGACCGGCTGGGTGGCGGGCGTCGACGAGGACGGCGGCGTCTGGCCGCCGGTCTGGGCGCCGGTCTGGGCGCTCTGGGCGAGGGCGGAGGCCGGGGCCGCCAGCAGCAGCGCGAGCAGCAGCGCCGCTCCCCGCCTTCTCCGCCGTCCCATCGCCAAGCCGTTCAACGCCACCGTCAACACCCGTCGTAGCTGGGCCCGGTTGCCTTGCTGCGGCACCGGGCGGCCCGTGCGGGGCCTTACCTCTTCCGAGGGCAAACTAGAGGCTCATGGTGAACAATGGCTTGCCGCGCGGTCACCCTTTCCTGATTGCCGGCTCTGTCCGCGCGCGTCAACCGCGGCGGGACATTTTGCCGGGCGGCCGGCCGGCGTCGCGGTAGCGGGAGAGGTGCCGGCCGGGTCAGCCGCCGATGATGCGGCGGATCTCGGCGGCCAGCGCCTCGATCTCCAGCGCGCCCTTGGAGCCGGGCGCGGTTTCCTGGATGGTGCGGCCCTCGCCCATGGAGGCGGCGAAGGCGACGCGGTTGCCGAGCCTGGTTTCCGCCGCCGGATGGCCGAGGGCGCGGATCGCCTCGCTGATCTCCTGCGTCAGCGCGACGCGGGAGAGGGCGCGGTTGATCACCAGCAGCGAGGGGGTGCCTTCCTTGGCGATCATCTCCAGCGTGGCGCTGGTCGCCCACAGGTCGACCGGGGTCGGCTGCACCGGCACGGCGACGAGGCTCGCCGCCTCGATGGCGGGGCGGGATTCGATGTCGGATTTCGGCGGGGTGTCGATGACGACGACGTCGTAGTCGCGGGCGAGGCTGCGCGCCTCGCGCCGGGCGCCCCAGCCGGAAGCGGTGCGGAAATCGAGGCCGGTGCCGTCCTCGCCGAGGCTCTCCTCGCGTTTCTCGAACCACTCGCCGAGGCTGCCCTGCGGGTCGCAGTCGAGCACGGCCACCCGTCCGCCGGCGAGCGACAGCGCGATGGCGAGATGGGCGGCGAGCGTGGTCTTGCCCGAGCCGCCCTTCTGCTGGGCGATGGTGATGATATGGCCGGCCATGGTCCGCGTGCCCCCCGGTCGCGACTGGTTACCGGACCAAGGGTTGCACCGCACCCGAGCGGCGGCAACCCTTAATCTTCATGCGTCGTCAGGCCTGGGCGCCGGCGCCGAGCACGACGACCTTGGTGCCGACCGGGACGCGGCTGTAGAGGTCGATGGCGTCCTGGTTGATCATGCGGATGCAGCCGGACGAGACGTTGGTGCCGATGGTGGCCGGCTCCAGCGTGCCATGGATGCGGTAGAGCGTGTCCTTGTTGTTCTGCCACAGGTACATGGCGCGGGCGCCGAGCGGGTTGGACACGCCGCCGGCGACGCCGATGCCGCTCTGCAGCTTGCTGAGCTGCGGCTTGATGTCGGGGCGGCGGGCGATCATCTCCATCGGCGGATACCAGTCCGGCCATTCCTGCTTGGAATTGATCGTCGCGGTGCCGGACCAGCCGAAGCCTTCCTTGCCGACGCCGACGCCGTAGCGGATCGCCGTGCCGCCGGGCTGCACCAGATAGAGGAAGTGCTCGCGCGGATCGATGACGATGGTGCCGGGCTCGTACTTGCCGCTATAGGGCACCTGCCGGCGCAGATAGACCGGATTGACGCTCGACGTGTCGAAGGCGTTGACCGGAAAGCGGTCGGCCACCGGTCCGTAGGTCGGCGAGGCGGCATAGGACATCGCCGGCAGCGATATCTCCGGGGCGCTCGCCGTGGTGGTGCTCTTGCACCCGGCGAGAGCGAGCGAAAGTCCGGCCATGGACAGGCCGGAAAGAAGAACGCGACGATCGATGGACGGCATGGCCCGCTAGTCTCCCGCACAGAACGCCAGAATGGCCGGCGCCTTGCTCCCCACGGATGCACGAATCGCAACGGCCTTGTGACGGATACGTTGCGGTACGCGTATTAACGAAACGTTTGCCATAAAAGTTCAGGACTTCAGGCAGACGTGAACGATTGCCCGCCCGGACGGGCGAGCGAGTGGACGTCCTCGACCGCGGCATAGTCGAAATAGCCGCAGCGGGCGAGCGAATGCAGCCTCTCGGTGCGCAGCAGCCCGTTGTCGATGAACGCCTCGTCGATATGTATGCCGACGATCTCGCCGAATACCAGCACATTGCCGGTGGGGATGCCATCGCGGCCGGCGAGCTCGCGGGCTTCCACCAGCACGCATTCGAGCGCGCAAGGCGCGCGCGCGACGCGCGGCGGCTTCACCAGGAGGCTGGGCGCGCGCTCCAGCCCGGCGAGATCGAACTCGCTCGCATCCGGCGGCAGCACCGCCGAGGTGAGGTTGACCTCGCCCATCAGCTCGCGGGTGGCGAGGTTGCAGACGAACTCGCCGGTCTCGACGATGTTGCGCACCGTGTCCTTCACGCCGGAGGAGGAGAACATCACGATGTCGGGGTTCTCGCTCACCAGGTTGAAGAAGGAATAGGGGGCGAGATTGGCGATGCCCGCCGGCGACAGGCTGGAGATCCAGCCGATCGGCCTCGGCGCCACGATGGCCTTGAGCGGATTGTGCGGCAGGCCGTGGTTGCGGCGCGAGGGCTCGTAGAACATGGCGCCCTCTAGAAGCGGGTGACGATGTCGGCGAGCGCCGGGCGCGGGCGGTCCTCCTGCGGGCGGGCCAGCGTGCCGATATGCACGAAGCCGACGATGCGCTGGTCCGCCGCCAGGCCGAGCGCGGCGCGCACGCGGGCGTCATAAGCGTACCATTCGGTGAGCCAGGTCGCGACATAGCCGAGCGCATTGGCGGCCAGCACCAGCAGCGTGCAGGCGGCGGCACCGGACATGAGCTGCTCCCATTCCGGGATCTTCACATGCGCGCCGGCCTTGGACACCACCGCGATGACCAGCGGCGCGCGCGACAGCCGCGTGCGCTCGATGGCGACCCGGTCGGCATCGGCCTCGGGGTTGTCGGCGGCGAACGCCCTGGCGATGGCGGCACCCGCCCGGTCCCTCGCGTCGCCCTCGAAGACGATGAAATGCCACGGGGCGAGCTTGCCGTGGTCCGGCACCCGCGAGGCGATGGCGAGCATCTCGTCGATCTCGCTGGCGTTCGGGCCGGGGGCGACGATGTCGAAGATCTTCGGGCTCTTGCGGGTCTTGAGCAGCGTCAGCGCATCGGTGGCGGAAGCGGCGGCGGACGTGGCGGCGGAAGCCGTAGGGGCGGAAGTCATGCGATGGTTCCTGTTCCTCCCCTGCGCCTAGCACGGGGCGGGACGACGGGCCAGCGCCGGACCCGCAGGCGTCGCGCAAACGAACGTGACCGGGGCGGCCGGCCGGCGGCGCCGATGGATGTCGCGCCCCGCGAGGCCGGCGCGCCGCCGCTGCGGCGGTGCCGGGGGAGGGGGGCGGCGGCCGGGCGGGCGCGGTTTTAGAGGACTTGAATTTGCCCTTGTTCGCGGGCACGAAGACACCATGCTGCTGACATCGCCCTGCTTCGCCAAAGGCTTGCTTCCGCGCCGCTTCCCCGCGCGGCGCGGCGCGGCGTCCCGCCCCTTCGCGTCCCGCCTCGGCGGCGCCTTCGCGGTGCTGTGCCTGTCGGCGCCATCCGGTTTCGCGGCGATGGCGGGGGCCGACGGCGACGTCTCGATCATCTCCTCCGGCTCGCTGGCGCAGGGATCGCTGGCGCAGGGATCGCTGGCGCAGGCCATGCCCTTTGCCGGCACCCCGCCGCCGGCCGGCACCCTGCCGAAGCGGACGACGGCGCCGGCGGCTCCCGCCCAGGTCCCGGCCGCCAAGGGCGTCGCCGACCCGCACACCATCCTGCCGCAGCCGCCGGCCGGCAAGGCGGCGATCGGCATGAGCGCGCGTTTCGGCTCGAACCTGCCGCAGATCCCGCGCGGCCTGGTCTGGCGGATATTCGACGACCGGCCGGAAGCGTCCGGCGCCTATCCGCTGGTGGCGGAGGCGGCCGAGCCGGCACCGGTGTTCTTCCTGTCGCCGGGCGGCTATGTGGTGCACGTGTCCTACGGGCTCGCCAGCGTCGCCCGCCGCATCGTGATCGGCGAGGATTCGCGGCGCGAGCAGCTGACCATTCCCGCCGGCGCGGTGAAGCTGCAGAGCGATGTCGGCGACAAGCTGCTGCCGGCCTCCAAGGTCAGCTACGACATTTTCGAGGGCAGCTTCCTGCAGGGCCGTGCCGCCAGCCGGCCCTTCTATCGCGGCGCGGCGCCGGGCGACCTCGTGGTGCTGCCGGCCGGCGACTATTACGTCGTCTCCACCTATGGCGAGGGCAATGCGGTGCTGCAGGCCGACGTGGCGGTGCAGCCGGGCAAGGTGACCGACGCCACGCTGCATCACCGCGCCGCCGAGATCACGCTGCAGCTGGTGGCGCAGGCCGGCGGCACGCCGCTGGCCAACACCCAATGGTCGGTGCTGACGCCGGGCGGCGATTCGATCAAGGAATCGGCGGCGCCGACCCCGGCCTTCGTGCTGGCGGAAGGCGAATACACCGCGCTGGTGCGTTATGACGGCAAGACCTTCACCAAGACCTTCACCGTGGAGACCGGCCAGGACACCAAGGTGGACGTGATGGTGGGCGAGCAGGCGGCCGCCCCCGAGGGCAGCGGCGACTGAGATGGGCCGGCGGGGCCCGCGTCCCGGCTTATGGTCAACGGTTTCTTAAGCGCGGCATGATCAACTCTCCTCCGGTCGGGCGGATGGAGGCGGGCATGATCGTGCGTCAGTATCTCCTCTGGGCGAAGTCGGCGCCCGACGAGGCCCGCGTCCGGGCGCTCGGCGCGCTGGCCCAGGCCTATGTCCGCGACGACCTCGACCTCGTCGACCGGCTCGGCTTCGAGGCGGCGCTGCCGATGCTGGCGCAGGATCCGTGCCCGGCGGCGCGGCTCGCCCTCGCCGAAGCGCTGAGCCGGCATCCGCTGGTGCCCGCCGACCTGGTGCAGATCCTCGCCGGGCTCGACGGCGAGCCGGGGCTGGTCATGCTGGCCCGCTCGCCGGTGCTGAACGAGCGCGAGCTGATCGAATTCGCCGAGACCGGCGACGCCGTCCGCCGCGCCGCCATTGCCGGGCGTCCCCGGCTGAGCGCGCCGGTGGCGGCGGCGCTGGCCGAGATCGCCGACGCGGCTGAGTGCCTGCGGCTCGTTTCCAATCCCGGCGCCGACGTGCCGGGCTTCGCGCTCGGCCGCATCGTCGCCCGCCATGGCCAGGTGCCGGCGCTGCGCGAGGCGCTGCTCGCCCGCCGCGACCTGCCGGCCGGGGCGCATCAGGCGCTGATCCGCGCGGTGGCCGGTGTGCTCTCGGCCTTCGTGGTGGAACGCGCCTGGCTGGACGAGGGCGAGGCGGCGCGGGTGCGGCAGGAGGCCTGCGACCGCGCCACCATCGCCCTGGCCGGCGGACGGCCGGGGCCGGAGCTGCGCGCGCTGGCCGAGCACCTGCACCGGCAGGGCGAGCTTACCCCGACGCTGGCGCTGAGGGCGCTGCTCTCCGGCCAGATGCGGCTGTTCCTGGAGGCGGTGTCGGCGCTGTCCGGCCTGCCGACCGACCGGGTGGCGGCGCTGGCGGCCGACCGCAGCGGTAACGCCTTCCGCACGCTCTACGACCGCATCGGCCTGCCGCGCGGCGCCTATGTCGCCTTCCGCACCGCGCTGCACCTGGTGCAGAAGGAACCCTATCTCGACGACGAGGACGCCGCCGTGGGGCTGAAGCGCCGCATCGTCGAGACGGTGCTCGACCAATATGCGGCGCTGGGCGCGATGTCCGGCAACCCGGTGGTCGCGCTGCTGCAGCGCTGGCGCACCGAGGCGGCGGCCGACGAGGGGCACGGACGCACGCTGGCGGCGTGAGGCCGGCCGGCCTTCAGAACTCGAACTGCTCGCGCAGGATGCGTTCCTCGATCGAATGGTCGCGGTCGACCAGCATGGTGAGCGTCGAGGAGCGGTCGAGCCGGGCGCGCACCGCCACCACGTTCAGCACCTGGAAATGATCGGCGGTGGCGTTGACCGGCCGCTTGTCGGATTCCAGCACCGCGATGTCGATGCGGGCGCGGTCCGGCACCAGCGCGCCGCGCCAGCGGCGGGGGCGGAAGGCGGAGATCGGGGTCAGCGCCAGCAGCGGCGTGCCGATCGGCAGGATCGGCCCCTGGGCGGAGAGGTTGTAGGCGGTGGACCCGGCCGGGGTGGCCACCAGCACGCCGTCGCAGACCAGCTCCTCCATGCGCATGGTGCCGTCGATGGAGATGCGCAGCTTGGAGGCCTGGTAGGACTGGCGGATCAGCGACACCTCGTTGATCGCCGGGGCACGGTGGGTGCGGCCATTGACGTCGGTCGCCTCCATCAGCAGCGGGTGGATGACCACGCGCTGGGCGGCGGCGATGCGCTCGGGCAGCTTCTCCTGCCGGAAGCTGTTCATCAGGAAGCCGACCGAGCCGCGATTCATGCCGTAGATCGGCATGCCGGTATCGCGGAAGCGGTGCAGCGTCTGCAGCATGAAGCCGTCGCCGCCGAGCGCGACCACGACGTCGGCATCCTCCGGCGCGACATGGCCGTAGATGGCGATGAGCTCGCTGCGGGAGCGGGCGGCCTCCGGCGTATCGCTCGCGACGAAGGCGATTCGGCCATATGCTGCCGCTTCGGAAGCGTCCGCGTCGAAAGAGGGGGCTGGGCGGGCGGCTTCGTTCATGCGGGACGGCCCGATGCGCGGGGGAAACGGGAATGCAGCCGGATATCGGCACGGTGATGGTCTATACGACATGGCCCGGCCTCGTCGAGGCCGAGGCGGCCGGACGCGCCATCGTCGCCGACGGACTGGCGGCCTGCGTCAACATTCTGCCGGGCATGGTGTCGATCTGCCGCTGGCACGGCGAGATCGAGCGGGCGGAGGAGGTGGTGATGATCTTCCAGACCCGCGCCGACCTCGCCGCCCCGGTGGCGCAGGCGGTGCGCGCCCGCCATCCCTTCGAGACGCCGGCGGTGCTGGTGCTGAGGGTGGCCGGCGGGGACCCGGACTATCTCGACTGGATCGAGATGGAGACGGACGAATAGCGGCGCGGACAGGGGCGGCGCCCGCCCGGTCGCGGTGCCGCCGGTGGGGCGGCCGCGTTCAGCCTTCGGCGGGGGCGTCGCGCAGATAGGCCTCGACCGTGCCCTTGAGCTTTACCGTCATCGGGTTGCCGGCGCGGTCCTTGGCCTTGCCGACCGAGACGCGCACCCAGCCCTCGCTGACGCAATATTCCTCGACATTGGTCTTCTCGACACCCTTGAAGCGGATGCCGACGCCGCGCGCCAGCAGCTCCTCATCGTAGAAGGGGCTGGTCGGGTCGCTGGAAAGGCGGTCGGGCAGGGTGTCGGTCATGATGTCCTCGGCGGATCGGTAAGGCGCGAGACATAGCCTCGCGCTGCCGGCCTGCCAAGCAGGGAGGCACTAGCGCTGCCGCGCCGGGCTCCCGAGCCGGCTCGGGTCTTGACGTCGGCGGCGGCCGGCTACAGCAGCGGGGTCCAGGCGACCGGCACCACGCGGTAGCCGGCGCCCTGCTTCTCGACGAAGCCGGTGGCCGGGAAGGCATAGTGATAGCCGGCGATCTGCATGCGCTCGGCGGCCACCATGTCGTAGACCTTGCGGCGGGTCTCGATGGCCCTGGCCGGGTCCATGTCGTACATCACCTCCCATTCCGGGTTCACCGCGAACAGCGCCGGATTGTTGGTGGTGTCGGACTGCACGAACAGCTTGCCGGTGCCCGAGGCGACGACGAAGGCGGTGTGGCCGGGCGTGTGGCCGGGCGCGCCGACGGCGGTGATGCCGGAGACGACCTCCTTGTCCCAGGCATAGGGCTTCACCCGGCTGTCGATGTCCTTGAACACCTTGCGGACATTGGCGAAGGCGCCCTTGCGGCCTTCCGGCGCCCGGCTCATCTCGCCCTCGTCCATCCAGTAGGCCCATTCGACCTCGGGCACGAGGATTTCGGCATTGGGGAAGGCGAGGGCGCCGTCGGTGGCACGCAGGCCGTTGATGTGGTCGCCGTGGAAATGCGAGATCACCACCGTGCCGATATCCGACGGCTTCACGCCGGCCCAGCCGAGATTGGCGATGAGCTTGCCGACCGTCGAATTGCCGGCCTGCGGGCCGTTGCCGGTGTCGATCAGCACCAGCTTGCCGCCGGTATTGATCAGCAGCGGATTGAACTGGTTGGTGATCTGGTCCTTCGGCAGGAAGGCGGCGGCGAGCGCGGCGTTGACCTCGTCGCGGCTGGCATTGCGCACGAAATTGTCCGGGAGCGGGCCGACGCGGGCGCCGTCATTCACCACGGTGACCTCCATGTCGCCGATCCTGTAGCGATAGAAGCCGGGCGCCTGCTGGCCGGGGCCGGCCTGGGCGCTCGCCGGAGTGGCAACGAGGCCCGTGGTCATGGCGGCTCCGGTGGCGGCGAGGGCGGGGAAGGCCGCGGCGGCGGTGAGCGCATCGCGGCGGGAAAGAATCGTCATGGCGGGCTCCATGGCTGTGCCGCGCATCGGCGCGCGGCGCGGCGGAAAGCTAGAGCGCCCGTGTCGCTGCGTCATGGCGGCCGGGTTCAATTTCGGGTGAGAGGCCGCATCCTGCATGCTCCATCCAGCATGGGATGCGCCGGCCGTGCCGACGCTCTCACCGCTTCTTACGGCTGCTCAGCAGCACATAGGCGGTGGCTGCCAGAAGGGTGAGCACCACGAAGATGACGCCGACCACGTTGATGACCGGCGACAGCCCGAAGCGCAGGCGCGAGGCGATCTCCGTCACCAGCGTCCATTCGCCGCCGATGGCGAAGACGGTGGTGTTGTAGTTCTCGAAGGACTGCAGGAACGCGACCACCGCGGCGGTGAAGGCGGTGGGGGCGAGGAAGGGCAGGGTAATGCGGCGGAACACCAGCACGTGGCTGGCGCCGAGGTCGAGCGCCGCCTCCTCCAGCGTGCGGTCCTGCCGCTGCAGCCGGGCGAGGAACAGCAGCATGGCATAGGAGGCGATGAAGCTCGACTGCGCCATCACCGCCACGAACAGCCCGCCCGGCACGCCGAACTCGCGCCAGAAGATCAGGCTCGATATGCCGAGGATGATGCCCGGCGTGAGCACCGGCGAGACCAGCACCGAATAGAGCACGGTGCCGGAGCGCTCGCCGAGCCGCGTCAGGATCAGCGCGCCGGCGAGCCCGGCCGGGATCGACACCGCGATGACGCCGGCCGCCACGGCTACCGAGTTGATCAGCCCCTGGATGATGCGCTGGTCATGGGCGAGCGCCACGAACCATTGCAGCGTGAAGCCGCGCCACTGGGTGACGGAGGGATAGTCGAAGGAGTTGAACGCCGCCGCCGACATCACCGCCAGCGGCAGGAACAGGTAGAGGCAGAACAGGCCGATATAGACGTTCAGGATCAGCCGGGCGCCGGCGCCCTCGGTGGCGGTGCTCATGGGAGGGCTCCGGCGGGAGTGTCGTTGCTTCCGGGAACGACGCGGCCTCCTCTCCCCGACGGGGAGAGGGCTGGGGTGAGGGGGCTCCACGGCTCTGCAACCGTGCCACACCTCACCGACCCGTGGAGCCTGTCCTCGGGCTCGCCATAGGCGAGACCCGTGGGCGGGCCACCTCTCCCCGACGGGGAGAGGGAAAGAAGGAGCACGTGCGGATAGCCGTTCCGTAGGCGTGAGCGGAATGGGGCGCAGGCCGTGCTCATTTGGCGATGTCCCGCAGCCCGACGCCGAACAGGCGCATCATGATCAGGATGAAGGCTGTGCAGACCACCAGCAGCGACACCGCGTAGGCCGAGCCCATGTTCCAGTTGTTGCTCTCGAAGAACTGCCGGTAGACCAGCTGCGAGAACCAGTCGCCGCCCTGCCCGCGCGTCATGATCGCCGGCACCGAATAGGAGCCGGCCGACAGCATGAAGGTCATGATGCAGCCGACCGCGATGCCGGGCTTGGCGTGCGGGATGATGACGCGCCGGTGAATGCGAAGCGATGACGCGCCGAGGTCGCGGGCGGCCTCGATCTGGTTGCGGTCCAGCGTCTCCAGCGTGTTCACCATCGGGAACACCATGAACAGGACATAGGTGTAGATCATCGCCAGGAACACCGCGGACGGGTTCTCCAGGAAGGGGATCCAGCCGCGATTGTCGAGATCGACGATGCCGAGCCAGCCGAGCACGCCGTTGATGACGCCGCGATAGTCGAGGATCATCAGCCAGGCATAGACGCGCAGCAATTCGTTGATCGCATAGGGCACGATCAGCGCCACGGTGAGGATCACCGCCTTGCGCGGCCCGCTCGCCAGCGCCACCACATAGGCGACTGGGTAGCAGACGACGAGCGCCAGCGCGGTGACCATCAGCGCGTAGATGATGGTGCGGATGAAGATGTAGAAATGCAGCCCGCTCATGCGGGTGAAATTGTCGAGGCCGTAGGTCTTGGGCGGGTTGGTCTCCTTCGCCTCCAGCGCGGTGGCCTCCGCCTGCTTCTGCGCGATCTGGGCGTCGAGCGCCGCCTGCTTGGCTGGGTCGGTCTCGGCGTTGCGGTCGAGCTGGATCATCGACATGTCGTTGTAGAGACGGTCGATGGTGAGCGAGATGTCGCCCTTGGAGTCGCGCCACCACAGCGCCTGCTCGACCATGGCGCCGAGCGGCACCAGGATCAGCACTAGGATCCACACCGTGGCGAGGATGATGAGGAAGCCGCCGAGGCCGCGGCCATAGGCGCGGATGACGCTACCCATTGGCGAGCGCTCCCTCGGCATAGACGAGCGCGTCCTCGCGGTCGAAGCCGAGCACGAGATCGGACGGCAGCTCGCGCATCGCCGGGCCGTTCGGCATGGTGACCATTAGGGTCTGGCCGGCGGCGACGCATTCGAGATTGACCGAGGGACCTTCGAGATGCCGGGCCTTCAGCGTCGCCGGGATGCTGTTCTCGCGGGTGGCGCCCAGCGTCATCCGCTCCGGCCGCACCATGACCAGCACCGGGGCGCCGATGGCGGGCGCGCCGACCTCGCGGCCCTCGATGGGACCGAATGGCGTGTCGATGCTGGCGGCGCCGTTGGAGATCCGGCGCAGCGTGCCGCGCATCACGTTCTGCTCGCCGACGAAGGTGGCGACGAAGGGCGTGGCGGGATCGGCATAGAGCGTGTCCGGCGCCGCCACCTGCTCGAGGCGGCCGCGGCTCATCACCGCCACCCGGTCCGACATGGCGAGCGCCTCGCCCTGGTCGTGGGTGATGTAGATGAAGGTGATGCCGACGCGCTTCTGGATGGCGCGCAGCTCGGCGCGCATGTGCTGGCGCAGCTTGAGGTCGAGCGCCGAGAGCGGCTCGTCGAGCAGCAGCACCGAGGGCTCCACCGCCAGCGCACGGGCGATGGCGACGCGCTGGCGCTGGCCGCCGGAAAGGTCGGCCGGCTTCTTGTCGCCATAGCCACCGAGCGCCACCAGTTCGAGAAGCTCCTGGGCGCGCTTCAGCCGCTCGGCCCTGGCGACGCCGCGCGCCTCCAGCCCGAAGGCGACGTTCTCGGCGACGCTCATGAGCGGGAACAGCGCCAGGTTCTGGAAGATGAGGGCGGTGGGGCGCTCGTTGGGCCCCTTGCCGGCCATGTCCTCGCCGCCGATCAGCACCCGGCCGATGGTCGGCTCGATGAAGCCGGAGACCGTGCGCAGGATGGTGGTCTTGCCGCAGCCGGACGGGCCGAGGATGGAGAAGAATTCGCCGGCCTCGATGGTGAGGTCCAGCGGCTGCACGGCGACGGCGTCGCCGAACCGGATGGAGACCTTGTCGAGACGTACGTCCTTGCCGCGCATGGGCCGATCCAGACCGGAGGATGGGGCGCCGGCGCCACGCCGTCGTGGAGAGCCGACGTAAGGGGCAGGGGTCCCCGGGGCGCGCCCGGGGACGAAGTGCCGGCGAGGCGGGCGCCGCGTCGGCGATCGTGCGGGGCGATCAGCTGTTGGTCAGCTTCTCGACGAACTCGCCGCGCAGCTTGGCGTAGAAGTCGGTCTGCATCGGCCACCAGAACAGGTTGTCGATGGTGCCGGCCGGATAGGCCGCCTCGAAGGCCGAGCGGGATTCCTCGGAGAGATACTTCTCGGCGCCGGTGGCGCAGGAATTGTAGCCGGTGGTGTTGGCGAACCGGGCGCCGACTTCCGGCTGGTAGAGGAAGTTGGCGAGCGCGTAGGCCTGCTCGACATTGGCGGCGCCGGCCGGGATGGCCATGGTGTCGGTCCAGGCGAGGCCGCCTTCCTTCGGCATGCCGTAGCTCCACTTCTTGTCGGTCTTGCGGTGGAGCAGGATGCCGGTGGTGTCCCAGGTCTGGCCGATGGTGCAGCCGGCATCGGTGAAGGCGGCGGTCGCCTCGGTGGCGTTGTTCCAGAAGGCGCCGATATTGCCCTTGTGGGCGGCAATGTATTTCAGCACGCCTTCGAACACGCGGCGGGCGTCGGCTTCCGACTTGTAGAGGTCGAGGCCGCGGTTCGACGGCACGGTGCCGTTGGCGTCGAGATAGAGCGCGACGCCGTTGAACACCGACTTCTGGCGGATGGCGGTCTGCTTGGGGAAGCCGGCCAGCCACATGTCGCCATAGGAGATCTCACCCGACTTCTTGTCGAACTTGGTCGAGTCCCAGGTCACGCCCTCGGTGCCCCAGTCGAACGGCACGAGATAGCGCTTGCCGCGATAGGCGGCGCCGAGCGACAGCGAGTTGCGGTAGATCGAGGGGATGACCTGCGCCGCCTTGAACTTGGCTTCGTCGATCGGCTGCAGCAGGTTGTCCTTGTAGTAGTTCGGGCCGGTGTCGACCGAGGGGAACAGGAGGTCGAAGCCCTTGCCGCCGGCGGCGCGCAGCTTGTTCTCGGCTTCCTCGTTGGAGCCGTAGGTCGACAGGTTCACCTTGACGCCGGTGGCGTTGGTGAAGTCGGCGAGCACGGTGTTCTTGTCGAAGTAATCGCCCCAGGCGTACACGTCGACGGAACCGGACGTGGCGAGCGCATCGTGGGCGCGCAGCACCACCGGAGCGGCGAGGGCGAAGGCGCCGGCCTTCATCATGTCACGGCGGGAAAAGCGGGTCATGTTGTCCTCCCATTGCCCAGCGGGGCGAGTGCGGATCGCTCTAGTGGCGGGCCATGAACGGACGATGACACGCGGCCTGCAACCGCGAAAGCCGACGTCGCACCGCGACAGGGCGGTTGTCGCTTCCGTTCAACCCCTTCACGCGGTTGTGCGGCCCCGCCGGCGGTGACCGGGTGGGTGCGACAATCTGTCAGCCGGGAGGATGGTGGCGAGGAGCGGGCGGCACACTAGATTGCGCTCACCCCGATGATCCGGGCCCCTCTGACGCGAGCCGAGCCGGCGTTCGCGTGATGTCGGATCGCTTTCCGACGTCGCGCCGGCTATGAGGCTGTGTCCACCCATGAAAATTTTACCGTCGCATGCTGCATCCGGTTACGGTCGTCGCGCGTTGATGCGCGTTGCGGGAGAGGAGTGACCGATGGAATACCTCATGCAGCTCGTCGCCGACCCCGCGGTCTGGGCGGCGCTGATCACGCTGATCGCCATGGAAGTGGTGCTCGGCATCGACAATCTCCTGTTCATCTCGATCCTGACCAACAAGCTGCCGGAGACCATCCGCCCGCGTGCCCGGCGCATCGGCATCGGCCTCGCGCTGGTGATGCGGCTCGGCCTGCTGTCGACGGTGGCGTTCATCGTGCAGCTGACCACGCCGATCTTCACCCTGTTCGACCATGCCTTCTCCTGGCGCGACCTGATCCTGATCGGCGGCGGCCTGTTCCTGGTGTGGAAGGCCACCAAGGAAATCCACCACAGCATGGAGCCGCATGACGAGACCGAGGCCGGCGTCGGCAAGGTGCTCGACATCACCTTCAGCGCGGCGATCGTGCAGATCCTGATTCTCGACCTGGTGTTCTCGATCGACAGCATCATCACCGCCGTCGGCATGACCGACCACATCCCGATCATGGTCGTGGCGGTGATCGTGGCGGTGCTGACCATGCTGCTGGCGGCGGGGCCGCTCGCCAACTTCATCGGCCGCAACCCTTCCATCGTCATGCTGGCGCTGGGCTTCCTGCTGCTGATCGGCACCACGCTGATCGCCGAGGGCTTTGGGGCGCATGTGCCGAAGGGCTACATCTACACAGCGATGGCGTTCTCGGCGGCGGTCGAGGGGCTGAACATGCTGTCGCGCAAGCGCCGGCCCCAGCACTGAGCCACCTCACTGCATCAACACCGGGCGGCGGGCTTCGGCCCGCCGTTTTCATGTGTGCGGCGCCGGGTACGGGCGTGCGAAGCGCGAAGGCGCCGCAGTGCGGCAATGCTATGATCGGCCCGACCACGCCGGAGATAGCCGAGGAGATCCGCATGACCGACGACGAGGTGCCGCTGCTGCCGGACGAGGCGGCCGGCCAGCTTCCCGCCGATAGCAAGCTCACCCGCTCCAAGCGCAGCTGGGCGCAGAGCGGCAAGTTCCTCACCGGCCGCGTCGCCCGGCCGGAATCCGACCGCCTGCCGCCCGGCCAGCGCCTGGTACGCGACTGGCCGGTGCTCGATCTCGGCCTGCAGCCCGACATTCCGCTCGACCATTGGCGCTTCGACGTGACCGGCGCGGTGGAGAACCCGGTGTCCTGGAACTGGGCGGAGTTCCTTGCCCAGAAGCAGACGCGCGAGGTGACCGACATCCATTGCGTCACCACCTGGTCGCGCTACGACAATGGCTGGGAGGGCGTGTCGACCCGCGACCTCATGGACGCGGTAATGCCGAAGGCGGAGGCGCGCTACGTGCTGCTGCACTCCTATGACGGTTACAGCACCAATATGGCGCTGGAGGATTTCGCCGCCCCCGATGCGCTGCTCGTCCATAGCTGGGAGGGCAGGAGGCTGACCCGCGAGCATGGCGGGCCGATGCGCCTGGTGGTGCCGCATCTGTATTTCTGGAAAAGCGCCAAATGGCTGCAGCGGATCGAGTTCCGCCCCGCCGACAAGCGCGGCTTCTGGGAGGAGAACGGCTATCACAACCACGCCGACCCGTGGAAGGAGGAGCGCTATTCCGCCGACGAGTGAGCCGGCTAATGGAGTGGCGGCCTGAAAATGCGCAAACGGGCGCGGAGGAGGTCTCCGCGCCCGCTCTCATGAGGGCGGCTGTTCGGCGCGGAAACTCAGCGAGGTCGGCTGATGCTCGGCCGCAGGAAGGCCGGCGGGCCGGCCTGGGCGAGACGCGAGGGCGGCTCGGTGCCGGCCGGGATGCGGGTCGAGGCGGGAGCGGTCGACGCCGGCGGGATGGGCGTCGGCGAGATGGAGGTCGTCCTGGCAAGGCCGCTGCCGGACGCCATGCCGGCGGCGGAGCCGGCCGCTTGCAGGCCGGGCGAGCCGCCGGCGCGCGGGTGGGGCACGGCGGGATGCGGCGCGGTGGTCTGGGTTCTCGCGGCCTGCGACAATGCGGAGGCGCTCGCCGCCGGCTTGCCGTTGGCCGATCCGCCGGCCGTTCCATTCGCCGTTCCCTTGGCAAAGGCCGGCGGCCTGCCGGGAAGGCCGACCTTGTCCGGCGCCGCGCGGGTAAAGCTCGACCCCGGCGCGCTCGATCCATTAGCCGGCGAAGCTGTTTTCGCCGGCGACGCGGCGCGGCCGGGCTGGGAGCCGGCGGAGAGCGCGGGGCCCCTCGCGAGCTGGGCGGTGCGCGGCAGGTCGGCGGCGACGGTGTAGGTGCGCGCGCCGCCCCGTTCGATGGAGAGCTCGCTGCGCAGCTTCGCCCAGGTCTCGGCGAGGGCGGAGGGATCCCAGCTCGGCTCCTTGTCGTCGGCTTCCCAGGGCTCGGCGGGTGAGGCGGCGGTCTGTGCGGCGGCGATCTGGGCGGGAGTGGCCTGGGGCGAGGCGGGCTGGGCGAGGAGCGCCGCCTGCGCCTGGGAGGCGAGGGCCGGAAGCGGCACGTTCCACTTGCCGGTCTCCCATTCGTTGATGGCCCACATCAGCGCCGCCCCGAGGCCGGCGCCGGCGCAGACGTCGACGAGGTGCACGCCCGGCACCACGACGAGGTACACCACGCACAGCGCGGCCACGCCGACATAGCACGCGGGTGCACGCCATTTGGATTGCATGTCCGAATTCCCCAGAGCCGTTTCGGGGAGCATAGCTGATTCGACGGAATCTCAGCAGGTTAGGCGAAAAAACTTCTAATTCCGGACAAATTTTCGAACCGGCCCGCGATGGTCACCGATCCTTAAGAAATCGTCCCGGCGAAACGCCGAGTCGCGGCGCGATTTCCGGCATTTTCCGCAATCACGGCGTGTGGCATGTCGGGATTGTCGCGCCGGGGGTGCATCGTTTGGCGGGAATGGTGCCGGCGGAGAGGATCGAACTCCCGACCTTCGGTTTACAAAACCGCTGCACTACCGCTGTGCTACGCCGGCCCACTTTCGAGTTAGCAGCGCGCCGGCCGGCCCGCAAGCGCCCTGCGGGCGGCGCGTCGCGGCGCGGCATCGATGGGCCTCGCGCTCACTCTACCGTTGCGCGATACCGGGCGTTCTGCGAGATCAGTCAGCGTGGAGATTCCGGCCATGGCGGCCGGATCACGGGGGGCCGCATCCGCGCCGGGAAGCGGAAGCACGGCCGTCCTTGGGAGGCGGAATAAATGAAGCGACATATTTTCGGATTGGCGGCGCTCGCGCTCGCCATCTCGGCCGGCGGGGCGTCGGCCCAGACCATGAGCTTCGCCGATGCCGGCGCGCTCATCGCCAAGAGCTGCGGCCCGTCCATCGAGCGCTTCTGCTCGAAGATGAACATCGGCACCGGCCAGATCGTCTCCTGCCTGCAGAAGCATGAGGACGAGGTGCCGCGCCAGTGCTTCGCCGACATGCAGGCTGCCAACATGTCGCTCGACAAGCGCCTGGCCGCCCAGCAGGCCACCTTCCAGCTCTGCGAGGCCGATGCCCGCGAATTCTGCAAGGGCGTGAAGCCCGGCGACGCCAACCTGCTCGACTGCCTGCTCACCGCCTCCAAGGTGGTCAAGGGTACCTGCAAGCAGGCGCTGGTCGATGCCGGCTGGGCGAACTGAGCACGACGGACAGGTTCCAGGGAAAGACATGCACATGACTGCTTTCACCCGTCGCGCCGCCTCTTTGGCCCTCGCCGCCGGTCTCGTCTTCGGCACCTCGCTCGGCCTCGCGCCGCGCGCCGAGGCGCAGACCGACATCTCCAACGCCCAGATCATGCAGGGCCTCTCGGGCGTCACCAATAACGACCCGAGCCTCACCGCCCAGCTGCTGAAGCAGATGGCGGCGGCCGCCGTGGCGGCCAACCAGCCGCTGTCGCTCGACAAGTCGGAGATCGCCCGGCGGCTCGACAAGCTCGCCCAGATCACCGTGCAGATCCAGTTCGAGCTGAACTCGGCGATCATCAAGCCGGAATCCTACGCCACGCTCGGCTCCATCGCCGATGCCATGCACCACCCGATCCTGTGGAACTACCGCTTCCTCGTGGTCGGCAACACCGATGCCACCGGCACCCGCAAGTACAATCTCGAGCTCAGCCAGAAGCGCGCCGACGCCATCGTCGAGGCGCTGGTGACCCTCGGCCGCGTTCCCCCGGCGCGCCTCGACGCCGTCGGCCTCGGCCAGGAGGCGCTGCAGGTGCCCGGCAAGCCGGACGATCCGATCAATCGCCGGGTGCAGATCTTCAACATCGGCACCATGGGCCCGATGCCCAAGCCGATGCCCTGATCGGAGAGATGCCCTGATCGCCGATGCCCTGATCAGGGCGGACCTCCCATCGGAGGCCTGGTGAGCGAAAACCGGCCGCCGCGCGGAAACGCCCGGCGGCCTTTTCGTTGCCGGCACCCGCCCGCCACGGATCCGCTTTCCGCGGAAAGGTCATTCAACTTCGGCCGAGTTTGCTCTAGTGAGGCGATGCCCGCCGATGACGGGCGCGAGACACGAAAGCGAGCATGAGAAGATGAGCATCAAGAGAATCGAGCCGGGCACCCGCATGAGCCAGGCCGTGGTCCACGGGTCGGTCGCCTATCTCGCCGGCCAGGTGGCGCTCGGCCCCGGCGTCGGCGCGCAGACCAAGGACGTGCTCGCGCAGATCGACGCGCTGCTGGCCGCCGCCGGCACCGACAAGACCAGGATCCTCACCGCCACCATCTATCTCGCCGACATCTCGACCTTCGGCGAGATGAACGCGGTGTGGGACGGCTGGGTCGCCCCCGGCAACCCGCCGGCCCGCGCCACCGTCGAGGCGGCGCTCGCCACCCCGGACTACAAGGTCGAGATCGTGGTGACGGCGGCCATCTAGCGCGTTTCCAAGCCAAGCGGGCACCGGTTCGCGTGAGGAAAACGCGCGGATGCGACGGCCTGGCGTCGTTTCGATGAAGCTGCATTCCCCGAAACGGCGCCAGCCCCGCCGGCCCGTCGACATGGAGAAGGCCCCGCCGGGCGTCCGGCGGGGCCTTCTTCGTTCGGTCCGCCAAAAGAAGCGCCCCCGGCACAGCGGGGGCGAGGCAGCAGCCGGTACATCAGACCGGCCGCGAGGGACATGAGCGAGGCGGGCTCCGGGCGCGGATGCCCGATGCCCGCGCGTCGCTCAGTGCCAATCGTCGCTAGTGCCAGTCTTCGAGGTTGCGGTCCTTGGTTTCCGGCGCGAAGAGCAGGCCGACCACCACGGTCATCAGCGCCACCACGATCGGGTACCAGAGGCCGTAATAGATGTCGCCGGTGGCCGCCACCATGGCGAAGGCGGTGGTCGGCAGGAAGCCGCCGAACCAGCCGTTGCCGATATGGTAGGGCAGCGACATCGCGGTGTAGCGGATGCGGGTGGGGAACAGTTCCACCAGCCAGGCGGCGATCGGTCCGTAGACCATGGTGACGAACAGCACCAGCACGGTGAGCAGCACCACCACCATCGGCGTGTTGATCGCCGCCGGATCCGCCTTGGCCGGATAGCCGGCGGTGCGGATCGCCGTGGTCATCTCGGTGTTGAAGGCGTCCGACTGGGTCTTGAACGTCGCCGCGTCGAGCCCGACGCCGTTGAAGGAGGAGAGCACCTTGTCGCCGACATGGATGCTGGCGACGGTGCCGGCCGGAGCCGCCTCGTTCGAATAGTTCACCGAGTTGCGCGCCAGGAACGACTTGGCGATGTCGCAGGACGACACGAACTTGGAGGTGCCGACCGGATTGAACTGGAAGGAGCACTCGCCCGGATCGGCGACGACGCGCACCGGCGAGGTGGCCTGGGCCGTCTCCAGCGCCGGGTTGGCGTAGTGGGTGATGGCGGCGAAGATCGGGAAATAGGTCAGCGCCGCGATGAGGCAGCCGCCGAGGATGATCGGCTTGCGGCCGATCTTGTCCGACAGCCAGCCGAACACCACGAAGAACGGCGTGCCGATGAGCAGGGAGACCGCGATCAGGATGTTGGCGGTGGCGCCGTCGACCTTCAGCGTCTGGGTGAGGAAGAACAGCGCGTAGAACTGGCCGGTGTACCAGACCACCGCCTGGCCGGCGGTGCCGCCCAGCAGCGCGACGAGGCCGACCTTGGCATTCTCCCACTTGCCGAAGGCTTCGGTGAGCGGCGCCTTCGAGGTCTTGCCCTCTTCCTTCATCTTCTTGAAGGCGGGGGATTCGTTCAGCGTCAGCCGGATCCACACCGAGACGGCGAGCAGGACGATCGACACCAGGAACGGAATGCGCCACGCCCAGGCGGCGAACGCCGCCTCGCCGAACCAGGTGCGGGTGCCAAGGATGACCAGCAGCGACAGGAACAGGCCGAGCGTCGCCGTGGTCTGGATCCACGAGGTGTAGAAGCCGCGCCGGCCGTGTGGGGCGTGCTCGGCCACATAGGTCGCCGCACCGCCATATTCGCCGCCAAGCGCCAGGCCCTGGAACAGGCGCAGGATGATGAGGATGATCGGCGCCGCCATGCCCCAGGAGGCATAGGAGGGCAGGATGCCGACGATGAAGGTGGAGGCGCCCATCAGCAGGATGGTGATGAGGAAGGTATATTTGCGCCCGACCATGTCGCCGAGCCGGCCGAACACCAGTGCACCGAAGGGCCGCACCGCGAAGCCGGCGGCAAACGCCATCAATGCGAAGATGAAGGCGGCGGTCGGGTTGACGCCCGAGAAGAACTGCGCGGCGATGATCGCCGACAGCGAGCCGTAGAGATAGAAATCGTACCATTCGAAAACGGTGCCGAGCGACGAGGCGAAGATGACCTTCTTTTCCTCGCGCGTCATCGGTTCCGTCGATATGACGGGACCAGCGGTGGCGATGCTCATGATCTAATCCTTCCCCAAAGTAAACCGCGGTCGCGCAAGACACGGGCCTTCACCGCGAGCGAATGCGCGCGTCGAAAGCCTGGCGCGCCTCGCATGCGCACCGGATGATTGCAATCGAGACCTGGGGGTTCTCTGGGAACGCCCGTCGCTCGGGTCGATTTCCTCCCGGAACGGCCCGCTGTCTGGCGCAGCGGTACGGTGCTCCGGCTTTGTTGCGTGGCGAATTACTGGAATTCGACCCGCTTCATGTAAAAGCTTGACGAATTCGCCCGGTCTTGACGATTGGCAATTGGTCTTAACGCCGAAAGTCGTGGTCGCGCCGGCGCGGATCGTCTTCGCGCATCGTCTTGCAGTGCGAAGACGAAGGACAGGTGCCGGGCCGGGTTTCCGTAGCGGACAAGGATTTGTCCGGGTGCCGGCGGGGCGTGCATCGCGAAAGGCGACCGTCCGCCCGAAAATACACGCGAACGCCCGATCGACGCGAGCAGGTGCCGCCATCCATGGAAGGAAGCCGCGCCGCGGGGGATGAGGCGCCACGACCGCGCCTGGACGGCATTGCCGATTCGGCGAGCGGCCGGGCGCCGATTGGCGGCACCTGCCTCGTCCGGTGCTTCAGCGATGATCGTCGATCACGCCGCCGATGAGGTTGCAGAGCGAGGGCGGCACCTGAATCCGCCGGAACGGGAGCGCAGGTCCGGCGACTGAAAATATATCGCTCTAAAAAATATATCGACCTGGAAGAGTGCCTCGTCCGCGAGGTTTATAATGCCGTCTGACTTTCAGCCGGGACTGGTCGCATTATGTGATCCGATCCGAAGTCGCCAATACTGACCAGATCCGAATGGATGCCGTAGGTCTTGAAGTTGCGGCCATAAAAATTGTCGACGTCGTATTTTACCGGGACCGAATCCATTTTACGGATAACCCGATCAATCGCCGCCTTGTTGCGGAATATGCAGCAATGTGCGCCATTGCAGACATAATCCTGGCGAATATCCGGGATGAAGGTGGCGCCGTGTTTGAATTTTTCCTTTTCCCATTTTGATTTGACGTTCTTTTCGTCGGCGACGACGTACGCCCTGTAGCGGGGGCTGACCAGTATTATTTCCCAATCGTCCGGCAGGGATTCGGGAATGACGAGATCATTCTTGAAGAATTTCTTGTCCAGCCTGACGTCGTCTTCGAAGATCATGAGCGCCCCATCCGCGACAAGCTCGAGCCCCCGCATCAGGGCCTTGCGGTGGGATTTCCAGATGCTCAATACGCTCAGGGACTTGGCGACATCTCCCTCGGCTTCCTCTTCCGAGAGCAGGCGCACGGCGGAAATACGCTCGACCGGCCAACGGCATGGCGACAGCATTTTCCGCATGTTATCGAGGCGATCGGTTCGAAAGTCGAGATTGATGTAGAGTACATGATCGATTTCGAGGTGATCTGCGCTCATATGGTAATTTCCATGATATAATTTCGTTAAATATCACCGATATTACTTTCGTAATCTCGATATAGGCGAATTTACGTGAGGTATACTCGCGTTGTTATTTGGCGCGGGGCGAGCATCTGCTTCGCTGACTTCGGCGTTCGAATCGTCACCACATTCGATCGGGTCAGGCGTGTGGCCCTCACGCTTTATGCGTGTACCTCATCATCCATCTCATAAGTTGTCTACATAGAAAATACAACTTATGAGGGTTTGAGAGTCGGCCTTCGCCATCCGCATGGCGCAGCGAGATGCGCAGCGGTGCGATTTTTCAAGGCGCGGCAAGGCCTTCCCCGGTTGGGGAAGGGGCGTGACCCGTCAATGAGGGGTGGCTTTCCGGCCGGATCTTCCCAGCGCGGGGCCGGAGGGGCGCCTCTTCCGCGGCCGGGTGCGCGGCTTCATGGGGGAGGGGTATTCAATCGCCGGTTGTCCGGGCGGAACCCGGCCCGGCCTGCTCGTCCGCGGCGCCGACGATCGCCGAGGCGTCACCGGTCCATGACCGGCGGAGCCCCGGCCGGCATTCAGGCAATCGGCCGGCCTCGGTGGGCCGGCGCCTAGCCGCCGGCGGGGCGCGAGATGGCGCGGCGCGCCATATGCAGGGCCAGCACGGCCGCATTCGACACGTTGAGGCTGACGATGGCGCCGGGCAGGTCGATTCGCGCCAGTACGTCGCAGGTCTGGCGGGTGAGCTGGCGCAGGCCCTTGCCTTCCGCCCCGAGCACCAGCGCCATCGGCGCGCGCAGCCTGGTGTCGGCGAGGTCGGCGGTGCCCTCGCTGTCGAGCCCGACCACCAGCACGCCGCGGTCCTTCAGCTCCTCGAGCGCGCGGGCCAGATTCGTCACGAAGCAGAACGGCACGTGCTCCAGCCCGCCGCTGGCGCTCTTCGCCAGTACGCCGGTCGCCGCCGGGCTGTGGCGGGCGGTGGTGACGATGGCCCCGACCTTCAGCGCCGCCGCCGAGCGCACGATGGCGCCGACATTGTGCGGATCGGTGATCTGGTCGAGCACCAGCAGGAGGTCGCTCTCGGCCACCTTGGCGAGGCTGGGCGAGGAGAGGGGGTCGCATTCGGCGAACAGGCCCTGATGCACCGCGTCCGGCTCCAGCAGCCGGTCGATCTCGCCGGGGCGCACGATCTCCGGCTGCGGCTTCAGCGGCACCGCCTCCTCGGTCAGGCGCTTCATCGCGTTCTCGGTGGCGAGCAGCCGGCGAATCTTCCGGCGCGGGTTGCGCAGCGCCTCGACCACGCTGTGCCATCCGTAAAGGATGGCGACATCGTCCGGCCAGGCGCCGAAGGCACGGCCGGCCGGCCGCTCCCGGCGATTCGCGCCGAAACGCGAGGGGGAGGAGGGGCGGCCCTTCGGGGGATAGTGCGGACGATCGCTCATGCCTCGGTTCATGTCATGATGAGGGGCGCATTGCAATTTCATCCACAGCCTAGGCAAAGGTTGCCCCGGGTGAAAGGTGGTATGGCGGTGCCGAGCTCCGAGGGCGGGGTTGACAGGGGGCAGGCGCCTCACCATAAAGCCGGCCGCACGAACCGGCGCGTCGCCGCTCCGGTTTGGTGGGTCGCAAGATCCGGGGTCGCGAGATCCGAGGTCGTAAGACGGGGGTCGCGAGGCTCCCGGGTCGCAAGGCTTCGGTCGAAACACCGGAGACGACGCCTCACGGCGTTCCGGCCGCGACCGACGTGCAGGGGGGAGTGTCCCGAGCGGCAAAGGGGGCGGACTGTAAATCCGCTGGCTATGCCTTCGTAGGTTCGAGTCCTACCTCCCCCACCACGTCGCCCGTAGCCCGGCACGCGAGCGCGGGTGTAGCTCAATGGTAGAGCAACAGCCTTCCAAGCTGATGACGAGGGTTCGATTCCCTTCACCCGCTCCAGTCTTTCATCATGTCCGGGCTTCGTGAACGCCGAGCGACACGGGTCGCGCGGCGGGCGCGGGTGCCCGATTACAGTTTCATTCGAGCCTTGCGGAAAGCCGGGAAACCGCCTATCCCACGGCCCGATTTTCGCGACCGGGAATGTCGCTGAAGGAAGCGAGCAATGGCCAAAGAGAAGTTCAACCGTTCGAAGCCTCACTGCAACATCGGCACGATCGGTCATGTCGACCATGGCAAGACGTCGCTGACGGCGGCGATCACGAAGGTTCTGGCGGAGGCGGGTGGCGCGACGTTCACCGCCTACGACCAGATTGACAAGGCGCCGGAAGAGAAGGCGCGCGGGATCACGATCTCGACGGCGCATGTCGAGTACGAGACGCCGAACCGCCACTACGCGCATGTCGACTGCCCCGGGCATGCCGACTATGTGAAGAACATGATCACCGGCGCGGCGCAGATGGACGGCGCGATCCTGGTCGTGTCGGCGGCGGACGGGCCGATGCCGCAGACGCGCGAGCACATCCTTCTGGCGCGCCAGGTCGGCGTGCCGGCGCTGGTGGTGTTCCTGAACAAGTGCGACATGGTCGACGACGAGGAGCTGCTGGAGCTGGTGGAGCTCGAGGTTCGCGAGCTGCTGTCGAAGTACGACTTCCCGGGCGACGACATCCCGATCATCCGCGGCTCGGCGCTGGTGGCGCTGGAGAACGGTGATGCCAAGCTCGGGCATGACGCGATCCTGGAGCTGATGAAGGCGGTCGACGCCTACATCCCGCAGCCGGAGCGCCC